>CAIVKO010000085.1 GCA_903906515.1 Akkermansiaceae bacterium | reverse complement strand
TTGATCTCCTCGGACAGCACGCGGGCGACGATATCGATCGCCTCATCGGTGGTCACACGGAAGCCGCCGACGAATTTCGCCTCAAGTCCGGCTTTTTCCATCGCGGCGGAGATCGCCTTACCACCGCCGTGGACGACGATGGGATTGATGCCCGCAACTTCGAGAAACACGATGTCGCGCATGACTTTGGCGACGAGTTCCGGATTTTCCATGGCGGAGCCACCCATCTTGATGAGAAAGGTCTTGCCGCGGAATGCCTGGAGGTAAGGCAGGGCTTCAATCAGGGAGTTGGCTTTGTCGATCGGTTGCACGGGAGGATTTATAAATCGACATAGGAAAATGGAAACTACGAAAATCACGAAAAGGCATGAAGGGGTGCATAGTGAAAAAGTTATCGTCTCGACACCGAGTTCATCCTGGGCGTCCAAGTAGCAGTGGCGGATGCTCAAGAACGCTTCTTCTTATGCCATGCGGAGGTGTCCGGATGCAACAGCGTCTCCACCGGGTGATCCGCGAGCGCGAGTGCATCGATCAGCCGTTCCAGCAACAACAACGATGCCACCGAGTCGAACAATGCGTCATGCCAGGATTTCTCCGGGACAAGCGCCATCGCCGCATCCGTGAGTCCGTGGCTCGCACCGAGCGCGCCGAGCGAGTGGTCGGATAGATCCGGCCATGCGGCGCGGGCCAGCAAAAGCGTGTCGATCCACGGCCCGAAACCGTGACCGGGAAACGCACGCAGAAATCGTTTTTCCGTGCCTTTTCCATGAGCCACCACCACAGCACCGGCGAGCCGCCGTTTCAAATCCGGCCACAACGTAAGCAGGGATGGGGCATCGGCCAGTTGTTCCGGCCCGATCCCATGCACCTTGCGGGCCGACCATTGGACCGGTTGCTCGGTCCGCAGATAGGAAACAAACGGGTCCGCATGGCCACCCTCAACCGACCATGACGCCAACCCTACCTGCACCGGGCTATCGGTCATCCCACGCGTTGCCCCGGCCGACTCGAAATCGATCGCGGTGAATCGGCAGTGGCGGATGAGTGGCATGACTCCCCTCACCTTCTCCGCTTGTGTTTGAGTTTGCGGTCTTTTTTGTGGGATTTCGGCGGGCCTGCTTTGGCGGCGGGTTTGGAATTCGGCTTCGGTTTCGTGTGGTGGGATTTTGTGACCGCTGCCGGCCGGGCGACCAACGGTTGGGTGCCGGAACTGGTCGGCGGACCCGCCACTTGGAAATCGACGAATCGTTTTTCGCGGTCCAACCCGGTGACGTGGAGCGGGATGCGCATCCCCATTTGGATGACTTTTCCATCCGATGAAACCCATGCGCCGCGATGGGCTTCAAGCCGCCACCGGCCCTGTGGGAGATCCTCGCGCTTGACTACTCCACGGATGCCCATGTCCGGGATTTCCACCATCAAGCCCATCGGACGGACATCGGTGACCAGTCCATCAAATTCGTGAGGGTCATGCATTTCCGCGACACGCTGGAGGTATTCGAAGAGCTTGATCTGCTTCGTCTCGCTTTCCGCCTCGGCCGAGGTGCGTTCGCTATCGGAAATGTGACGGGCGATATCGATGAGGTCGGCTTGCGATGGAGTGCGGTCGTTGCGCAGCGGTGGATTTTCTAACAATGGTTGCAGCGCGCGGTGGACGATGAGATCCGCGTAGCGGCGGATCGGGCTGGTGAAGTGGCAGTAATCCGCCTTGGCCAAGCCGTAGTGGCCGATGGGTTCCGCGGAGTAGGCTGCGCGTTTGAGGCTCTTGAGCAGACCGAGCTTGATGATGTGTTCTTCCGGACTACCTTTGGATTCGTCTAGCAACTTCTGGATATGGGCGCGGTTGGTGAGATCGCCGGGGCGGTAGCCGTGGAGCTTGGCGGTCTCGGTGTAATCCATGAGCCGCGACGGATCGGGATCCTCGTGAACCCGATAGACGGCGGGTTTCATCCGCTCGCGAAGGATGCGGGCAACGGCGTCATTGGCGATCAACATGCACTCCTCGATGAGTTGGTGGCTCTCGGTGTGGATCACGGTTTGCGCCGCACAGGCACGGCCGGTTTGATCCAACAGGATTTTGATTTCCGGCATTTCCAAATCCAGCGCGCCGTTTTCAAACCGCCTGCGCCGCAAGGTGGAAGCCATGTTCCATGCCTCCCTAACCATCGGCACGAGTTGCGGGTCCGAGTTTTCCGGCGCGGGTTTGCCATCGAGAATCGCCTGGGCTTGCTCGTAGGAAAGTTTCGCACGGCTGTGGATCACCGCATCGATGAAGGTGGACTTGGTAAGCCGACCATCCGCGGAAATCTCCATCAGAGCGCACTTCGTCAGGCGGTCCACATTCGGTTTGAGCGAGCAGATGCCATTGCTGAGTTCCACCGGCAACATCGGCAGCACACGGTCCACGAGGTAGGTCGAGTTACCACGCTCAATGGCCTCTTTGTCCATCGGGCTGGCGGGTTTGATGTAGTGGGAAACATCGGCGATGTGCACCGCTAGCGTCCAACCGTTTTGCGTTTTTTCTAACCAGATCGCATCGTCGTGGTCTTTGGCATCGGCTGGATCGATGGTGATGACGAGCTTGTCCCGCCAATCCCTGCGTCGGGCGATTTCCTCAGGCTCCGGGTCCTCCGGCACGGCGCGAGCCTCTGCCAACACCTCCTCAGGAAACGACGTGCGCAACCCGAAACGATGGATCACGGAAATCATATCAACTCCAGGATCGCCGGGCCATCCGAGCACTTCGATGATCCTGCCGCGCGGCGTGAGTTTCGGATCATTCCATTCATCCAGATCAACGACCACCATTTGTCCCGGCTGCGCAGTGGTGTCGCCGATCAAATCGATGGTTCCGTCGACAGCCTTGTCCTCGCACTCGATCCAACCGAAGTTGCGGTTCATGCGGAAAATGCCAACGAGGCGGCCGGACCGGCGATCGAGGATTTTCTCGACCTTGCCGCGCACATCATCGGCGGGATCACGAGTGACTTCCTGGCGGGTGCGGAATGGGCGGCGCGGACTGGGTTTTTGTATGGAAACGAGAACGCGGTCACCATCGAGCGCGGCCCCGGTATCGCGGCGCGGGATCTCCACGCGGTTGAGCGCCACCAGATCGAGTCCCGTGGCGAGATTAGCTTCGGATGTGGCATCCGGGAAAAAGAACGCATGGCCTTTCGGGTGGAACTTGAGCGTGCCGGTGAGGGCATTCCCCGCGGTTTTCGGCAACGTGTAACAAGCCTTTTTTCCTTCGATAATCTGACCTTCCCTGACCAGTGCATCGATGGTTCTGCGCAGCTCCGGGCGGCTTTCCGTCGGCACGACAAGACGTTTGGCCAAGTGGGACTTGGTCACCGGCTGGGATGGCTGGGTGCGCATGAGATCGAGAATCGAGTCTCGAAGATTCTTAGCTGACATGCTCGGAGTTTGCCGTCGCCACGACCGAACCGCAACGGCAAAGGAGGGGACTCACAAAAAAAATCCTGAACTGAGACGAATGGATGTAAAACGAAAGAAAGACCCCAAAACTTGGCGGCACTGATTCAAAACTGAATTTTTCAAGGGTGTAAAATCAGTCAGATTTCAACGTGAAATGGCTGAAAACCAAGGGCCTTGTTAACCATCGAGACCATAAAGGGGTAACAGATTATCTCGCGAAACTGTTACCCAGTGATCAGTCAACGGGTGTGATCCTGACCGACAGGGAATCGTAGCCGAGTTGGCGCTCGTAGCCGGCGGTTTTCTCGACGCGTTCGTTGGCGGATAGCACGGTGATTTTTGCGACCTTCTGAGTGCATTTCAGCAACAAGGTTCTGAGAAGCAGTCGTGCGTGGGCGGCACCGAGGCACAGGTGGGTGCCAAAACCAAATGACAGATGAGGATTCGGTCTGCGGTCGAGACGGACTTCTTCCGGGGATTCAAACACGGTTTCGTCCTGGTTGGCGGAAGCCCAACAAAGCGAAACGCGGCCATCGGCTTTGACCGTGACGCCGTGGACATCCGTCTCCACCGGACAAACGCGGCCGATGTGGGTGAGCGGCATGAAGACGCGGAAGAGTTCCTCGCTGGCCAGAACGATGCGTGACGGATCCTCGCGCAAGTAATCCAAAGCCTCGGGATGCTGGGCGAGATAGGCGATGGCACAGGAGACCGAGTGGATGATCGTGTCACGCCCGCCGGCGAATGTTAGATTTCCAAAACCCATCATCTCCTCGCGGGTGAGGGGCCTGCCACGGAAACTCGCTTGTGTAAGGATGCTGAAGAAATCCTCACCGGGATTGGCTGCGGCTTCGTCGAATTTCGAATGCAGATAATCTTCGAGCGCGGAGCCTTTTTGTTTACCGGAACCTCCATCGTGGAACACATGGATGCCCCAGCCGATCCACGTTTCCGCTTCGGATTCGGGAACATTGAGTAGATAGGTCAGCGCACGCGACTGCAATGGCAACGCGAACTCACGAACGATCTCGATGGAGTCGCGTGACATGGCATCGACGAGCATGGCATCGATTAGATTTTCCACCCGCGCGATGACCTCCGGGTCCTTCGGCCTGCGAAAAACCGGATCGACCAACGCGCGATACTCCGTGTGATCCGGCGGGTCCGTTTCGATCGGCAACTGCCGCATCGTTCTCATCTCCTCTTCCGAGGGGATGGGAACGCGGAACGGTGCGTCCGAACTGAACGTCTTCCAATCTTTCGCGGCACGGCGCACCGCCTCATGACGGAGAATCATCGGCACGTTCTCGCCTTGAAATTCACATTTGAGAACGCCGGTTTCCTGTCGTTTGTCGCGGAATGGATCGGTATAGGAGCTCATGGTTGCGGGTCGTGCGGGGTATTCTCAACAGCCACAACGCGAAATGCAACTTCTTAGCTCAAGGAGAAAATGAACCGCAGATGAACACAGATGGACGTTAATTTTTAGAGACTTGAATAATTAGGAGTTAACCTCCGAGTAAGCAACCAATCAAAAAAATCTTTGATGATCTGCGTTAATCTGTGTCCATCTGCGGTTCAACTTTTATTTCCAAGCTTAGTATCAATCACTCAAGCCGCTGGTCATCCTTCATCAAACGGGCGCGGAGATCCTTGTAGGGAACGGCTTGCACCGCCGAACCGGCATCGATCGCAAGACAGGCCGCCGTGGCCGCGCTTTGCCCCAATACCATGAACACCGGCTCCATGCGGATCGACCCGAAGGCGATGTGGCTGGCGGATAGAGCCCATGGAACGAGCAGGTTCTCGCACTCACCGACACGGGGAACGATCGAACGGTAGGAAATTCCGTAGGGTTTGCCACCGAGCTTGGATTGGATATCGCCTTCGTTTCTAACAACTCCATCCAACGCGAATCTCTGCACGTTGTGGGAATCAAGGGTGTAAGCCCCCATGCCCACCGGATCCTCGACAGGCAGTTTTCGCTTGCAGTGGTTTTCCGTCATCACGAAATCGGAAACCATGCGCCGGGCTTCCCGCACGTAGAGATTGTAAGGCCAGTGATGGTTGTCTTTGAACTCATCCTTCGCCAGCCCCCACTCGGCAACGCTTTTGCGGATTGCCTCTGGCACGCGGGGATGATTCTGCAAGGTCCACACCAGTCCCAACTGCCAGTCGCGGTGCTTGGCCGCCAAAGCCTCGCGCTCGACGTGACTGAGAGTCGCCCAATTCCAATCCTTGCCATAGTTACCGCCGATCCAGTCACAGGAAATTCCTTCTGTATTGTTAGAATCGGTCTTGCGGTTTGGCACCATCGAGAATTTGAAAAATCCGCCTTTCTGCCCGGCTTCGATCGCGCGGAAAAGTATTTCATAGGCGGCCGGATCGTATCCCTCCGGCTTGGCAACCGGGACGCGGTTGGCGGGAACTTCCGTTAGAACCATGCGGTAACAATACGCCTGAAGACGGTTGTCACCGTCGCCCACCGCACCTCCCATGTCCGGGTTGACGCCGGGCAGCAGTCCGCTGGAAGCATCACCCTTGGTCACGTAGGCATCGATCCCCTTGGGCAGTTGGTTGCCGCCCTTGGGCCCGGTGATGCCGTTGCCTTGCTCGCCATACTTGGCATTGGACTCACGCCCCAACGTGAAGGAGACACCTGCGGCGGCGAGCAAATCCGCTTCGTAGGAAGCGTCGATGAACATCTTTCCTTTGACTGTCATCCCACCCTCGATACGGATCGCGCTGATGCGCGACCCCGACTTTTCCACACCGTGCGCGAGATCCAGACGGCCTTTGATCACCTTGACTCCCGCCTCCTTGACCATGGCATCGAAAACAGCTTCGGCCACTTTCGGTTCGAACACCGAGGCCAACTCCGTTTTCGGGTCCAATGCCGCAGTGCCCTGACCGCCATGTTTGAAGCCGGATCGGAGTTCTTGATCCCATGCGGCATCATTCTGATAATGCTGATAGACGCGGTGGTAAAATTCCCTGGAGAGCCCACCGAGGATGGCCGGATTGCCAATGTCGCTGAAACCGAGGCCGCTGCTGCTCATGCCACCGAGGTGCCCGTATTGGGAAACGAGAATGGTCTTTTTACCCATGCGGCACGCCTGCACCGCAGCGGTCACCCCACCGGCCGCATCGCCATACACCACGACGTCCGCCTCCTGAAGCTTGTCAGCCGCCAGCGCGATCTGACTACTGCACATGATGCATACCACCGCGCTGATTTTGAAAATGTCCATAGGAGTCATGGGTGGGCTATACAGTTCGATCCTTTGCTTTTTTTCAGATAACTTTGGCAACCATAGATCGGACTCGAATCATTTTCAAAGGCACCATTGATGGAATTTTCCCTTTCGTTTTCAACGCAGCATCTTGTCTTGCACCCTAAAATATTCCCTTTGGTTGGGCCTTGTGATCGATTGATCCGCCCACCTTGAGTATCAACTTATAATCTCCACCGTTCCATGTTAGAATAGTTTCATCTTGTTCACCTTGATTTATTTTACGCCATGGCCCTTGTCGAAGCCTAAAAGAAGAAACGTTCCAAGACGCACGCCTACCCGCATGAGTTCCGGCTCCGGGCGGCACGGATGTGGCCGTGCCTTCCCGGGCTCGTCAGGTGAACAAAGATCCGGTTTAGCCGAAATTAACACCATCGCAAATAACAACCCTTCCGGGCATACGAGCGCCATGGTTAAGGATGGCTTCCACCAAAAGCCGACAGGGCAGTTCAAGGAGCGGCGGAACGTGTCCGCCGCTCCTTGTAACATGAAATCAGGGCCATTTACCCGATAATTTAAGCACATGCTTTTTAGGGCACAAACGACACATTGCGGGTAGGTGATAAATCCGCAAGTCGGTGTTCGCCCGCGTGAAACAAACCAACTGCGAAAATGAAATATTACCCTCCCGCAAAACGTATGATCCAGCCATGTTAAAGCCCCCTTTCATACTGGCTGCCACGCTGTTGGCCGCTGGCACCTTGATTGCAAAGCCTCTCAATGTCGTCTTCATCCTTGCCGACGATCTCGGCGTGATGGACACCACACCCTACAATCCGAAAAGTTTCTACGAAACCCCCAACCTCGAACGCTTCGCGAAAAGCGCCACGCGCTTCACCAACGCCTACGCCGCCTGCCCGGTCTGCTCGCCCACCCGCTCGTCGATTCTAACCGGCCAATATCCCGCCCGCACCCGCAACACCGACTACTTTGGTGCCCCCAACGAATTCTTTGGTGAGGCGCTGCCCGCGGATTATGACCCGGCGAAGAACGGCAAATTCGGCAAGGCGATGGACAAACCGCTCCTGCCCGCGCCGTATCTGGGCCAACTCGCAGCCTCCCACACGACTCTCGCAGAGGCCCTCAAGACGCATGGTTACTCGACGTTTTTCGCCGGCAAATGGCATCTCGGCCCGAAGGGATCGTATCCAACGGATCATGGCTTCGACATCAATCTGGGAGGCGGGCAAGGTGGCGGTCCTTACGGCGGCAAAAAATATTTCTCCCCCTACGGCAATCCCACGCTTCCCGACGGACCCGAAGGCGAGCACCTGCCCGACCGCCTCGCCCGGGAAACCGCCAGCTTCATCGCCGCACACAAAGACCGCCCGTTTCTCGCCTACCTCTCGTTCTACTCGGTGCACACCCCGCTGATGGGGCGCAAAGACTTGGTGGAGAAATACGAAAAGCGCCGCGCGGACGCTGGTCTGCAGGACGAATTCATTCCCGAACAGCCGCGCAAGACGCGCAGCGTGCAATCCCACGCCATCTACGCCGCCATGGTCGATGCCATGGACCAGGCGATCGGCAAGGTGCTTGCGTCGCTTGAGGAAAATGGCATCGCCGACAACACGTTGGTTATTTTCACCTCGGACAACGGCGGGCTATCGACCTCCGAAGGCTCGCCGACCAGCAACCTTCCCTTCCGCGCGGGGAAAGGCTGGCTCTACGAAGGCGGCATCCGCGAGCCTCTGTTAGTGCGCTGGCCAGGTGTTAGTAAACCCGGATCGGTTTCGCAATGGACTGTCATTTCGACGGACTTTTTCCCCAGCATCCTCGAAGCAGCCGGGCTGCCCCTGATGCCGGAGCAGCACAAGGACGGTCGGTCATTCGCGGCGGCGCTGAAAGATTCCACCGCGACCAATCCGGAACGTCCGGTTTTCTGGCATTACCCGCATTGGGGAAATCAAGGTGGCACTCCCGGCAGCGCGGTGCGGCTCGGGGATTGGAAGTGGATCGAATGGTATGGAGGCAGCGAACCCGCGCTCTTCAACCTAACAAAGGATCCCGGCGAACAACACAACCTTGCCAAGGAGGAACACGCCAAGGCCGAAGAAATGCACAAGCTGCTCAAGGATTTTCTAACTGAAACCAAGGCCCAACTGCCCGTCCCCAACCCCGCCGCCAAGCCTGCCTTCAAACAACCATGATCAAGTTCCTTCTCCACATCCTCGGGATCCTCGCGTGCCAGTCCGCATGTCATGCCGGTGAGACCCGGCTCATCCCCTATCATTTTCCGGCTGAGTTCCCAACCAGCGTTGCCTACACAGCGACGGTCGCTGGTGAGAGCGTCCCGGCATTGAAAACCGAGCGCGGGGCCTTCCTGAGCTTCGGCATGCGTGGGCCGGTGGAAATCGTGGTCAAACTCACAAAAGCGCCGGAGAAAATCGTGATCCGCCCGCTATCAACCAACATCAAGGCGGAGATCCATGGCGACACCTTTCGTTTCACGCTCACCCGTCCGATGAACCTGAGTGTCGAAGTGGACGGAGACCTGAGCAACCCGCTCTTTGTCTTCGCCAACCCCGAGCTGGTGAACCCTCCGGACAAGAAGGATCCCAAGGTGAAATACTTCGAAGCCGGCCGGATTCACGACGCCGGGGAAATCCTGTTAGGAGACGGCGAAACACTCTACCTCGAAGGAGGTGCCGTGGTGCGCGGCGTGGTTCGGGCGCGCAACGCGAAAAACGTGGCTGTGCGCGGTGCGGGTATCCTCGACGCCAGCCAGCGGAAACGGAAAATCAACATGCTCGTGGTGCGCGAATGCCGTGACGCGCTGCTCGAAAACTTCATCCTGCTCGATCCGTTAGGCTGGTCGATCCATCTAAGCGGATCGGAAAACGTCCGACTCTCCAACACAAAGGTCATCGGTTGGCGCGCCAACAGCGACGGATTGGACATCGAGCACTCCAGCAAGGTGCGGGTGGATGGCTGCTTCTGGCGCAGCAACGACGACTGCATCGCGGTCAAGGCGATCTATCCGCCCGGCACCACCGGCATCCCGTTCGAGGAAATGATCAATCCCGAAACACTGGGCGGACACAAGGTCCCCCGGATCGAGGGCGGCGTGATGGGTGACATCGACATCACCAACTGCGTGCTGTGGAACGATTCAGGCGGCCAGGGCTTTGAAATCGGCTTTGAACTCAGGGTCGATACGATCCGCGGCATCACCTTCCGCAACAGCGACATCATCCACGTCATCGATGGCGGTGCCTTTACCATTCACAACGGGGATCGCGCGCGGATCGAGGACCTACTCATCGAAAACGTGCGGATCGAGGACCCCGATAGTTTGTTAGACTTCCATGTCGGACTCTCGATCTACAGTGACGACTGTCCCCCACCCTACCGGCGCAGCAATCCGCAACGGAAGGCCGTGCCAGCGGAGCACCGGCCCGCACGGGCCACCAACCCTTATCAATGGTTCGTCCCTAGCCCGCAGGATTTACAGAGTTACGAAAGCAACCGGGGATTGGTGCGCAATGTCGTCATCCGGAACGTGACGCTTGCCAAGGCCCCACTGAAGGATTCGATTCTCAACGGCTACAGCGACACACGCGGCATCGACGGACTGCTCATTGAGAATCTTCAAATCGAAGGGAAAAAGATCACCACCGCCGAGCAGGCGCGCATGCACGCGGATCACGTCCAAGGCCTGAAATTCCTGCCCGAGATGCCCTGAAAACCTGTCTGAATATTGCTGAAGGCAGGGACTGACCTCCGGGCGGTCCGCGAGAATGAGGTATGCACGAACCGCCATGTGTCGATTTTTAAGCATTTTCACTGTCGTCCGCGTTCACATTCCATACGCCCAGACCGCCCGGAGGTCGGTCCCTGCCATTGGAATTTCGAAGTTTGGGTTAAATCAGCAGGATACCAGTCATGAATGAAAGTTTCCCGGCTCAGGGCGGGTATTTCATGGCCTGACCTTTATGAAATCAATCAACACCCGCCTGCTTACGGCTGCGATGATCCTCTCAGGTCTCTGCGCACCTGTGAGTCGCGCACAGACCGCCCAAGCACCCCCGCGCAAACCTAATTTCATCTTCCTCATCTCCGATGACCAACGCTGGGACGCCATGGGAGTCGTCCAACGCGAACAAGGCGAAAAAGCCCGCTATCCGTGGTTCGAGACACCCAACATGGACCGCCTCGCCGCCGGGGGTGTCCGCTTCCGCAATGCCTTCATCACCCACTCGATCTGCTCGCCCGGCCGCGCCGGATTCCTCACCGGTCAATACACGCACATCAACGGCGTTATGGACAATGACACGCCATTTCCGGAAAAATCCGACACCCACGCCACCCTGCTGCGCGACGCGGGATACCGCACCGCCTACTTCGGCAAATGGCACATGGGCAACCAGAAGGGCCCCCGCCCGGGATTCCAGCACTCCGCAAGCTTCCTCAACCAGGGCATCTATCAGAACTGCCCGTTCGAGATCAACGGCGTGATGACCGAAACCAAGGGCTGGGTCGATGATGTTACCACCGACCTCGCCATCGGCTGGCTCGAGGAAAACCGCGCGAAAGAGCAGCCATTCTCCATGGTCATCGGATTCAAAAGCCCGCACAACAAGCGCGGCGAGGGAAATCTCCCCGACCGCCTGCGCGGCCTCTACGAGGGTAAAACCACCCGCCGCACCCCCAACTGCGAAATCGCGGCAGCCTACCACGCCCCCCTCACCGATGCGGACAAGGGCAAGGATCGCGGCCTTTCCGCCAACTCCGTCCACCTCGACTACCTCCGCCACATCAAGGGCATCGATGAAAACCTCGGACGCTTGTTAGATGAACTCGACAAACTCAAACTCGCCGACGACACCGTGATCGTCTATTCCAGCGACAACGGCTACTTCCTCGGCGAGCGCGGGCTTGGCGACAAACGCGCGCTTTATGAGGAAGGCTTGCGCATCCCCTACATCGTCCGCTACCCGCGCCTCTTCCCGAAAGGAAAAGTCGTCGATGACATGGTTCTCAACATCGACCTCGCGCCGACCTGGCTCGATCTCGCCGGGTTGCCCGTTCATCCCGGCATGAACGGCGTGAGTTGGAAAAACCTCGCCCTCGGCCAAAAGCCCGCCGACTGGCGCACGTCGTTCCTCAGTTATTACCGCAAGGAACTCGGCGACACCCCCACCTGTGTCGGCGTCCGCACTGAAAGCGCGAAACTCATCTACTACAAAGGCCATCCGGAAATGACCGAAGCCTACGATCTGGCCAAAGATCCCTACGAACTCGAAAACCTCGCCAAGAATAGCTCCATCATCACTCCGCTTCATGCTGAACTCGTTCGTCTCGCAGCGAAGGTGAACTATCCCTTGCCTGCGGATATGGTGCCGGCAAAACCCTAAGAGCCTGTCTTAAAAATGGCAGGGACCGACCTCCGGGCGGTCCGGTAAATGAAATGAGTATGAATCTGCGCATGAAATGCTTAAAAATTCGTTCATAGCTAGTCTATCGCTTTCCCTTCTCGCGGACCGCTCGGAGATCGGTCCCTGCCTTTGCGTATTTTTCAGACAGGCTCTAAGGCCCATATCACTCCATCATCCATAAGATGAGAATTGGAGAAAAAATCACACGACCCTTGTTTCAGCCTGTTCTGATGGGTTTGATTTTCTGTGTTTCCATTTCGGCAAGGCTGTGGGGATCGGATCCCGTGTCCGGAAAAATCTTCAAAGTCGATTTGCAGAAGCGCAGCTTCGAAATATTGAAGGAAACCGAATACGATCCGAAAACGGCCATCGGTCAGTCGCGTTTCACGTTCCATTGGACGGACAAAACCGTGTTTTGCAAGGATGATGAACCCACGAGTTTCGCGGGCATCGGCAAGCGCACCGTGGTGAAATTCCGCGGCATCGATGCGGCCAATGTGAAGAACCTCAGCTCCGGCCAGGCTTTCATCTCCCGCACCGCCACCGTGTTGGGTGGTGCCACTGAAGCGCCGGGACTCGATCTAACGAACAATCAAGTCACCGCATGGTTCACACCGGATGCTGGCGAAGTGCCGCGTGCCGGTCAGATCGAAATCGATGGCAAGCGCATCACTGTTTCGCTCCGCGAAAAGAATTGGCAAATCTCACGCCACCAACCGATCCAGCCCGGAGAACTTTCCAACGGTTTCTGGCAGACCACCCTCGTCGCGCACGATGAGCATGGCCAAACGATCGTGGACAACATCCATGCCACGCCATTACCGGACCCACGTCTCACCGACAATCCAAAACTGCCGCGGGTCCTCGTCATCGGCGACTCCATCAGCATGAACTATCACGAGTCGGCGAAGACCGCGCTCGCCGGCATCGCCAACTACCACCGCAACGAGGGCAACTGCTTTTCCACCGAACATGGGGTGCGCAACGCGGAGCTTTGGCTCGGCGATTACCATGAAAAAGGCTTCCACTGGGATGTCATCCAGTTCAACCATGGCCTCCACGATCTCAAGCAGACCTACGATGCCGAAACCGACAAGTGGGGCGATTACGCGGTGCCGCTCGCGAACTACAAGGCGAACCTCGAAAAGGAAATCGCCATCCTCGGCAAAACGGGAGCCAAGCTGATCTGGTGCACCACCACTCCCGTGCCAAACGACAACAAAAGCACCTACGCCCGCCACAAGGGAGCAACGAAAATCTTCAATGACGCAGCGCTCGAAGTCATGCACCGCCATCCGGAGATCCTAATCACCGACCTGCATGCGGTCGTCGAAGGCTCGCCCGTCTTCGACAACTGGCGCAAGACCATCGACGTGCATTTCTACCAAAAAGAAGAACAACGGATCCTCGGCGAGGCCGTGGCGACC
The DNA here is from genome assembly GCA_903906515.1 of Akkermansiaceae bacterium. Taxonomy (GTDB): domain Bacteria; phylum Verrucomicrobiota; class Verrucomicrobiia; order Verrucomicrobiales; family Akkermansiaceae; genus Luteolibacter. The sequence continues at coordinate 22,621 of CAIVKO010000085.1, read as the reverse complement.
ACGGTGCGCAAAGCACTGGAAAAGCCAGTCAAATAAGAGCCCGCCGAATAATCTCCTCCACGTTCTTGGCTTTTGTCTGGCATTCGCCACGGCAGCAGACGGAAGCCATGTCTTCTGCCATGCACGACTTGCAGAGAGCCTTCCTGCAAACGGAACAAATACCATGAGCGGGACTGTCGGTGTGGTTGTAACAATTCATGGTGGTGGTTCTGTTGTTAGGGATTAGCCTTTTGATAGTCGCTGAGGAGTTTTGCGGCCTGGGTCTTGGCGTCATCGAGCGGCAGGCCGGCGGGAACGCCCGGGCGGAGGTGCTTGGTGTGACTGAGCCAGGCTAACTTGAGGAGATTGTTGCGTTGGGTGAGAATTTGTATGCCTTTGGGGTCGGCGATTTGCGGCTCTCCTGGCAGTTTCCACAGCGGCCAGAGCTGACTGCAGATGGAAGTAGCGATGAACACGTGCCCTTGATCGCCGGGATGCACTCCATCCTTTGCATAGACGAAGCCGGGGGTTTCCTGCTTGGCTTTGGTGACGTCGCGTTTCAGGTCCGGGCGGATGTCGATGACACTCCAGCCGTCGGCGCGGCGGGCGACGAGCCATTCGGCATCGTGGTCGAGCACGGTGTCGTAGCGTTGGGGGTCTTCCGATGGTTTGTCGGCGTTGTGGAGAGGTGGGGTGATGAAGACGATGGTGGCACCGCGTTTTTCGACGGCGGATTTCAGCTTGAGGATGCCATCTTCGTAGGCTTTGGAGCGGGCGGGATCGAGTGGCTGATAGATGCCGTCGTTCATGCCATAACAGGCAAGGACGAGCGTGGGTTGATAGGCGTCGAGGATGCGGTCGAGTCGCTCAAAGAGGCAGGGACGGGGAAATTTTCCGCCAGCGTGGCCCGGCTCCGAGAGCCCGGAGACTGTCTCGCTGGCAAGGCCGAAGTTGACGATTTCCGCATCCTTGAAGCGGGGTGTGCCGCGGAGGGCGGATTCCACGCGAGTGGGCCAGCGTCCGTCGAAGGTGATGCTGTCGCCAAGGATGGCCACGCGGGGAGCGGCCTCAGCCGCCGGCAGCGGGTGGACGATGGCCAGGGCGAGACCAGCTAGCAGGAGGAATTTTGAGAATAGTGGTTTGATCATTGGGGTGGTTTGGAGAGGGTTCACAATCCCGTCGGGTGATCGATGAAGGACCAGGGGATTCCGAATTCACGGGAGAGGGCTTCCGAAATGGCGCGCACGCCGAAGGTTTCGGTGGCGTAATGGCCGCCGTAGAAGAGGTTGATGCCGAGTTCCTCGGCAAGCGGGTAGCTCCAGTGAGGGCCCTCGCCGGTGATGAAAGTATCCACGCCGGTGGCTGCGATTTTCATCACTTCGCTGCCGGCGCCGCCGGTGATGATGCCGATGTTCACCGGTTTTTCCGGGCCGGCGGGGCAGAGGTGCACGGACGAACCGAGGACTCTGCTCAATTTTTCAGTTAGATCGTTCCGGGTTCCGTTCCATGTCCCGCGCACTCCGAGCCCCATGCCTTTTTGTTCGAAGAACGGTTCGGGATTGATCAGGCCGATGGCATTGGCGAGTTGGATGTTGTTTCCCCAAACCGGGTGGACATCCAGTGGTAGATGGCTGGAATAGACGGCGAGTCCGGCATCCATGGCGGTGCGGATTTTTCGATAGAACGCCCCGGTTAGAGGCTGCGCGCCCTGCCAGAACATTCCGTGATGGACGATGAGCAGTCCGGGGCCACCGGCTGCGGCGGCCTCGATCACCGGCAGTGAGGCGTCCACGGCGGCGATGATTCTATCCACCGGGCCATCGTTGGTGAGTTGCAGTCCATTCATCGCACCTGGATAATCCGCGATGCTGGAAACCTTCAGTTCGCGTTCGAGGAATTCGACAATTTCAATGAGTTCCGCCATGCGCGGATGCTAGTCATGTCGGCTCCAAATGACAACACCGGGTGTTTCGCCGACTTCTTTTCCTGCGTTGAAATCCGCGAGATCGGTTGCGAGGTCGGCCTGCCATTCGATGAGTTGGCCGCGCCATGGCAGCGCGAGTTTGTCGGCATGAAGCGCGTGGCGGGGAAGGAGCAGGCGGCTTTTCAGGTCCGGTGTCCAGCCGTTGGCCATCCATTCGATGTAATCCGCGCCGTCGCTGGTGTAGAGTTTGTCGCCGACAATCGGAAATCCCGAGTGAGCAAGATGCACGCGGAGTTGGTGCATGCGACCGGTTTCCGGAAAACACCGGACTCGTGAGAATTTTCCTTCGGCGCGCTCGAAGCGCTCTTCCACCCGGAAGCGGGTGAGGCATTCCTTACCGGAAGGATGCACGATCTGGCGGACCCAGATATTGGACGGTGCGATGTCCCCCGCGCGGGCGATCGGGTGGGCGCATTCCCACTCGTCGGCCTCCGGCCAGCCGGTAACGATGGCGAGATATTCCTTCAAAACCTCGCGTCGCTCGAAAATCATGCCGAGTTCCCGGGCGGCCGCAGTGTGTTTCGCGACCACGACCAAGCCGCTGGTATCGCGGTCCAACCGATTGACGATGGCCGGGCAGGCGCCGTTTTCCATTTCGTAGGCCAACAGGTTTTCCACACCGCCCAACAAGGTCGGCTCCGGCTTCTGATTCGCCGGATGCACGATCAAGGGCGCGGGTTTATCCACGACAATCCAATCGGCGGATTCATCGATCACCTTGAAACTGACGACGACTTGAAGGCTCATGTCGGGAAGTGCGTGGGAAGATGTTTTTTTGGCAGAATCATGGACAGCAGAATCATTTTAGAGGGTTTTCTTCATGATTCTGCTGTCCATGATTCTGCCTTACTCTTCTGTCCGCATCCCATTCCAGGGCACGAAAAAGCCAGAGACCCGGATCAGCAGGTCCCTGGCGGTTGAATGATGAGATTGCTACGGAAGATCAGGACTTGTAGCGGAGACGTTTCTTGTGACGGTTCTGCTTCATGCGCTTTTTGCGCTTGTGCTTGTTGATCTTCGTTTTACGGCGTTTCTTGATGGAGCCCATGGCGTTTGCGTTCGGGGTTGGTTTACTTTGGTGAAAAAAATCAGGGGACGATTTTGTTGAGAGGATATTCGATGATCCCCTCTGCCCCCAGTCGCTTCAGCTCGGGGATAATGTCGCGAACGACGATTTCGTCAATCACTGTCTCAACAGCGACCCAACCTTCTTCAGAAAGGCTGGAAATCGTGGGTCTGCGGAGCGATGGCAGCTTTTGAAGAAGCTCGGCGAGTTTGGCGCTGGGGAAGTTCATTTTCAGTCCCACCTTACCGCGGGCGCCGAGGGCGGCCTTGAGCAGCAGGGCGATCCGGTCCATTTTCTCGCGTTTCCAAGGATCTTCGGCGGCTTGGGGGTTGGCGTAAAAGTGCGGGAACGATGTCAGCAGCGTGTCCACGATGCGCAGGCGGTTCGCCTTGATCGACGAACCGGTCTCGGTCACATCGACGATGGCATCGACAAGATCCGGCACCTTGACTTCGGTGGCACCCCAGGAAAATTCGACGTCGGCCTCGATTCCGCGCTCCTTGAGGTAGCGTTTGGTGATGCCCACGCCTTCGGTGGCGATGCGTTTTCCTTGGAGATCTTCGGGTTTCCGGATCGGGGAATCCTCGGGAACCACGAGCACCCAGCGCGTCGGGCGGGTGGTGGCGCGGGAATACGGAAGCTCGGCCAAATCCACAAGATCCACCTCGTTTTCGTAGGCCCAATCGTATCCGGTGATACCGCAATCGAGGAATCCATCGCCCACATAGCGGCCGATTTCCTGGGCGCGGATGAGATAAAGGTCGAGTTCCGGGTCGTTCGAGCTCGGGCGGAGGCCGCGCGAGGACACGTAAATCTCATAGCCAGCCTTGGCAAGAAGCTCGATGGTGGGCTCTTGGAGGCTGCCTTTGGGGATGGCGATTTTGAGTGTGCGTGACGTTTCCGACATGGCAGGGGGGCGGTTTTACTCGCGAACCGGTGAGAATCAAGTCATGTTTTGCGTTTTTTTTGCGAAAACCCTGCTTTGAAAAAGGCAGGGACCGTTCTCCGGGCGGTCCGACGAATGGAAGGAAAACGTGAACGACCATGGAAATGCTAGATCATCGACTCATGGATGATCGTTCACACCTCATGCTCGCGGACCGCCCGGAATGCCTTGGCCGCTTGTAGCGGCGCTGTCCATCCGCGAAGCGCATCCCGCCGACAATCAGCAGAGCAATTGACAATTGCTCTGCTGATTGTCGACCGCCCGGAGGGACGGTCCCTGCCTGCTGCAATATTCAGACAGGCTCTAAGGCGGCGTAAATCCCTACTAATTCTTTCAGTTAAATCAGTTAAAATCAGCGTAATCAGTGGTAAAATTGACCGACACCACTTTTGTCATTTTCTCATCTAGTATATTCCTAGCGCGGATCCAGCGCATCCGCCCGCTGGAGCAGCGCGCGCGCCGCATCGGCATTGCGGTTTTCATCCTTCCAGAGCGCGGCGAGGCGACGCAGGGCGGTGGCGGTTTCCTTCTTGGCATCTGCAGGATAGGCACGGATGGCGGCCCGCAGGCGCTCTTCGGCGGCCTTGCTCTGGCCGGATTCGATCAGCGCAGCGGCCGACTCCGTTAGAAATACAGGATCGGTGATTTTCCCATCCGGAGTGATCGACTCGGCCTCACGGAAAAGCCGGGACGCCCGCACGCGGGTCTCGGGATCACGATGGGTGGCAATCGCAAGTTTCATCGCCAATTCTGAATTTTCCGGTTGGTCGAACACTGCTTTTTCCAACAACAACCTCGCCTCGCGGGGATCCCCTGCCGACATCGTTTCATCCGCGAGTTTGATGAACTCCGATGGCGAACCTCCGCGGATTTTGAGCAACTCCCTGGCGTGGAATACCGCGACATCCGCCCGGTCATGCTGCCGGTAGAACTTGGCCAGCGATTGATGGGCGAGCGCGCGGCGCGGATCGATCACAAGCACTTCCTTGAGGGTGGCCTCCCCTTCCCCATCGTGTTTGGCAGAAAACTGCAGGATACCGAGACGCACCCGTAAATCCAGCGACCATGGCGCGGCTTGTGTGTGTTGTTTCAGAACATCGATGGACTGTTCCACCCGACCCGTGTTTCTGAAATGATCAGACGCCGCACGTGCCAGGGCTGCCGATTCCGGGTGGCTTTGAAGCGCTTGGGACAAGCGCCGGTTCACGGCGGTGCGGGCATCAGCATCATCCTTCTCGTGCAGGGTGTTGAAAACAGACGCATACAACAGGGCGCATTCCGGATCGTCCGCCGGAAGAGATTCTAACAATTCTCCGGCGCGAGGTTTTTCCCCACGTGAGACATGGATAGAAACCAAACGACGGATGATTTCCGGATGTCCCGGATGCTGGGCCAAGGCGGCCTCCAACGTCTCTACAGCGAGTTTGCGTGCGAGAGAGTCATCGCGGTCCAGTCCGATGATGAAATCCGCATAAGAAAGCTGGACACCCAGATCACCGGATCGCGCGGCGGCCAGCTCACGGTAAAGCCGGATGGCTCCGGAACGATCACCTTTTTCCAGCAGTCTTTCCGCGCCGATTTTCATCAGCGGCTGCGATAAAGGATCCGCGAGACGGGCGCTTTCAAAACGGCGGGTAGCCTCGTCCGCATTGCCGTGAAACCGTGCGTGCACACCCAGCGCATATTCCAAGCGCGGGTTTTCCGCCGCAGCTAACGGGGATAACAAGGCTGGAAAAATCCACAGAACTCGCGTCATCGGGAAATCGATATCACGAAAACCGCCGTCCGTCGATGGACTAGCACTTCAATTCAGAAAATAAGCCAGATGAACGTTGGCGTTTACGACCATATCGAGTCTTCTTTACGGGTCTGCGCTTGCTCCGGTGCGGGATGACTTCTCAAATTTTTCAAAAAAGCAAATGCAACCGGGGCATTGTGCAGGGCGGCGGCAGGTCATCCAGAGGAAAGACCAACTTTCACGTTAGGTCGCGGGAGAGGAGTTGGACACGGAGTTTAGAAACGCGGGCGATAGAAAGATAGTCAGCATCGAAGGTGATGAGTTCCGCGTCGTGGTGGATACTGAGGGCGGCAATGATGAGATCGAGCGAACCTGCGTTGAACCCGGCTGCCCGGCATTGTTGACCATTGACCCGAGAGAAACCTTCCCGCGATTTTAGCCCGGCGCCGGGCTTGCAAGGTCTCCGCAAGCAACCTGCGAATTGCCGGACCTTTCTTCGAAATTCAGGTGATTTCAGAGATCTCAACCAGCTCGGTTTCGGACAGATCGACAGTGACTTTCATAGATTTAAAGTAAAACAATCGGATTGTTTTTCAAGAAATGTCATATTTTCTCAGAAACTTCATGATCGGCTAGCAGCAGGGCGATGGCGTGTTGGGCGATTTTTAGGCTGTGAATGCCCCCCTCCGACTACGCGCCGTGGGTGGCGATGTGGTCGAACTTGTCATCCACGAAGCGCAGGATGAGTTCCTCGGTGGCCTCGTGACCGAGACGCTCGATGACATCCACCGAAAAGCCGCGGGCGATGAGCTGGCGGGCGCACACGGGATCGATGCCGCGGGCGCGGAGGTAGAAGATCTCTTCATCGTTGATTTGCGACGATGTGCTGCCGTGCGAACATTTCACCTGGTCCGCATTGATTTCGAGACCGGGCATCGAGTTGGCTTCGCAGGTGTCGCTCATCAGCAGATTGCGGCAGGTCTGATAGGCATCGGTGTGGTGCGCACCCTCGTCCACGAAGATCAGTCCGGAGAAGATGGTGGTTGAGAAATCGTAGAGCGAGTTCTTGTAGAGCAGATCGGAGTTGGCACCTTCGGAAACGTGGTGTTGGAACGTGCGCTGGTCGTATTCCTGCTCACGTGCAGGGATGGAGACCGAAAGCATGTCGGAACGGGATCCGGGGCCTTCGAGTCGCGAGAGGCATTCATTGCGCGCCCAGGATGCGCCAGTGTTGAGGACGAACCCCTTGGCCGAGGCGTCACGCGCGGTGGAGGTCTCGTTGATCTGGATAACCCGTGTGACTTCGTTGAATGCCTGGATAGCCACATAATCGAGCTGCGAATTCGGACCGGCGGAAAGGTCATTGAAGGCAATGGCGAGACCGGGGCTGACATCGTCCTCGGAGCGGAAAATATCGATCACGCGGACCTTCGAACTTTTTCCGGTGACCACCAGCGTGTGTGGAAACGTGACGACATTGGAACCGGAAATCCAGTGATGGACTTCAATGGCTCCTTCGATCTCGACGTTGTCGCCGGTGTGGATGAAGAGACCGTTAGAAACGGATGCCTCATGCCAGGCCGCGAACTTCGCGGAACCCAACCGGGTTTCCTGCTTCATGAAATGCTCCTTCACCAGATCACCATGGGAAACCAAGGCCTCGGCCAGCGGCAGGCAGATCACACCTGCGGGGAGATTGGATTCGAAGTGAACGAGCGAGTCGTTGACAAAGACGAGCTTCGCCGCGGTTTTCTCAAGACCTGTGGAGCGGGAAATTAAATCGGCCGCAGGTGCGGCGTATGCGCCCGCTTTAGCGAAACCCACGAAGTCGAGTTGTTTGAGATTCGAGAAACGCCAGGGTTCGTCACCGCGCTTCGGAGCGGGAGTGGATAGATAACGTGCCTGCGCAGCCTCTTGGCGGGCGGTGAACCAGGCGGGGAAGAGCGCGGATGTTTGCGGAGCGGTGGAAGTCATTAGTATAGGTCGTATGAATCTTATAGGTCCTATGAAAATATCAGCCCACTGAGCCTTCCATTTCCAGGTCGATGAGCCGCTTGAGTTCCACGGAGTATTCCATGGGGAACTCGCGAACGAGATCGTTGATGAAACCGTTGACCGCGAGCGACATCGCCTGACCCTCGCTGAGGCCGCGCTGTTGCATGTAGAAGAGCATGTCGTCCGAGACCTGGGAGACCGAGGCTTCGTGCTGGGTGGCGTGGCGGTTGCCCTTCACGGTGATGGCCGGATAGGTGTCGGTACGCGAGTGGCTGTTGATGAGCAGGGCGTCGCACTCGGTGTTGTTCTTGCAGCCCTTGAGGTGTTTCGGAATGTGGACCTGACCGCGATAGGTGGCGCGGCCTTGGCCGACCGAGATGGATTTTGAAACCACGTTAGAGGTGGTCTCATCCGCTGCGTGGATCATCTTGGCACCGGTGTCCTGATGTTGTCCGGTGTTAGCGAGCGCGATGGAGATCACCTCACCCCGGGCGCGGCGGCCTTTCATCACGACGCCGGGATATTTCATGGTCAGGCGGGAACCAATGTTGCAATCGATCCAGCGGACTTCGGCGTCCTCCATGGCGACACCGCGTTTGGTGACGAGATTGAAAACATTGTTGCTCCAGTTCTGCACGGTCACGTATTGGATCTTCGCGCCCTTGAGCGCCACCAACTCGACCACTGCGGAGTGCAAGGTGGCGGTCTCGAATTTAGGCGCGGTGCAACCTTCCATATACATCACCTCGGCACCTTCATCAGCGATGATGAGCGTGCGCTCGAACTGGCCGAAGCTCTCGGAGTTGATACGGAAATACGCTTGCAGCGGTTGTTTCAGCTTCACTCCCTTCGGAATGTAAATGAACGATCCACCGGAAAACACCGCGCTGTTGAGAGCGGAGTATTTATTGTCCGCAGTGGGGATCACCTTGCCGAACCACGGACGAAAAATCTCCTCATGTTCGCGGAGCCCTTCGGCGGAGTTGACGAAGATTACGCCCAGTTTGGTGAGCTCCTCCTTCATATTGGAGTAGGCAGCCTCGGAGTCATACTGAGCCTCCACACCGGCAAGGAACGCGCGCTCCTGCTCAGGAATCCCGAGACGCTCGAAAGTTCTCAGCACATCCTCCGGCACATCCGCCCAGGAACGCTTTGGTTTTTCACCATCGGATAGATAATAACGGATCTCATCGAAGTTGATGTTTTCAAGATCCTTGGTCGCCCAGTTCGTGGGGGTCGGCTTTGAAAGGAAAACCTTGAGTGCCTTGTGACGGAATTCACGCACCCAATCCGGATCGTTTTTCACATCGCAGATGTAATCAACGGTCTTTTCCGTAAGACCGCGGCCAGCATCAAACTTGTGGCGCTCGGGGAATGTGAAGTCACCCTTCGTGCGGTCGATGCTGATCGCTTCATGGGTTTCCTCATCGAGCAGGGCGGTGGAATCTTCGTAGGACATGGTGGTGTTGATTTGAAATTTCTAGGCGAGCGCCGGTTCCTTGAGGAATTCGTAGCCGTCTTTTTCGAGTTCGAGAGCGAGTTCAGGGCCGCCGGAGCGGACGATGCGCCCTTCCGCCATGACATGGACATGGTCGGGTTTGATGTAGTCCAAAAGGCGCTGATAGTGGGTAATGAGGAGAATGCCACGCTCCTCCGAGCGCATGGCATTGACGCCCTTGGCGACGATTCTAAGAGCGTCGATATCGAGACCGGAGTCGGTTTCATCGAGGATGCAGTAGATCGGCTCGAGCATCATCATCTGCAGAATCTCGTTGCGTTTCTTTTCACCACCGGAGAACCCTTCGTTCACGGCGCGGGCGGTGAACTTGCGGTCCATTTCCAGCAGATCCATTTTCGAGTAGAGATTCTTGTAATAGGCAACAGCATCGATCTCCTCGCCTTGGGGAAGACGGGCTTGGAGAGCGGCGCGGATGAAGTTGGCATTGGAAACGCCGGGAACCTCGGATGGATATTGGAACGCGAGGAAAATGCCGGCGCGTGAACGCTCGTCGATCGACATGCCGAAAATCTCCTCACCATCGAGGGTCACGGTGCCGCCGGTGACGACGTAGCCTTCGTTGCCGGCAATGACTTTGGATAGGGTGGATTTGCCGGAGCCGTTCGGGCCCATGATGGCGTGGACTTCACCTTTCGGGATATCGAGGGTGACGCCCTTGAGGATTTCGGTGCCGTCTACGAGAGTGGCGTGGAGGTCTTGGATATGCAGGCTCATGGTGGTGTTAGGAATTTGAGATGTGAGATTTGGGATGAGGGATCAGGCGGAGGTGACTTTTCCGCGTAAGGTGATTTCGATGTCATCAATGACGGCACCGGGCGGCAACTCGACAAGGTCTGCCAAATTGAAGCCGGGTTTGAAATCGACATCATGAATGATACCGGTCACCGCATCATGAAAGTGACCGTGCTCGGTGAGGTTCGGACAGTAGCGCGAGGATTCCCGTTCGAAATTGACCTGACGGATGATACCGTGTTCCACCAGAGCCTCCAGGCAGTTGTAAACAGTGGCCAGCGAGATATTCGGCAACCGATCCTTCACCCGCATGTAAACCTCATTGGCTGTCGGATGATCGCGTTGCTCGATCAGATTCCGGTAAACTTCCTGGCGCTGACGCGTCATACGCAGCCCCGCAATTTCCTCGGGAATCACCGGGGAAACAGAATGGGTGGAAGTGTGACTGATCATCGCGGCGGGAAACTAGGCGCGCATCGATCAAAAGCAAGAATGATTCTTATTCTCATTACAAAAATATTGCAACGCATTGATTTTCAACGCAATATTTAGGGAGATTCTCCAATTTTGTCACTAAGTGGGGGATTAATCCTCCGCTTCATCGTCCTCATCACCCTTGATTTCCGGGACGAGCTTGCGGAAATGGATCTGGCCAACGCGGCGGCCATCGGTGCTGGTGACACGGGCTTCGTAGCCGAGGATTTCCAGAGTTTCGCCAACCTGAGGGAAGCGTCCGAGCTGTTGGGTGATGTATCCGCCCATGGTGGTCACTTCACCGCTGTCTAAAACCAGATCCGGCACGCATCCGCCGAGATCATTGAGAGTCATAGTCCCCTCGATGACGAATTCATCCTCATTGACGGCGGTGAACGGCGAGCGCTCGTTATCGAACTCGTCCTGGATATCGCCCACCAACTCCTCGATGATGTTGTCGAGGAAAACGATACCCACGGGGGTGCCGAATTCGTCCACAACCATGGCCAGATGGGCGTGCTCGCGGAGAAAGAATTTGAGCAAGGAGTCGAGCGGCATCGTATCCGGCACGATTTTGAGCTCGCGTTTGATGCGCACCAGATCCGGGTCCGGTTCGTTGATGAGCTTGAAGAGGTCCTTGATGTGGATCAGACCGATGGCATTGTCGAGGTGACCTTTGACGAGAGGAAAACGGGTGTGTTTGCTGCGCAGCGCGAGATCCAGCGTCTGGTCGAAGGGTTTATCCGCATCGAGCACGATGACCTTATTGCGCGGGGTCATAACATCGCGCACCCAAAGCTCGTTGAGCCCGAGGGCGTTGATAAGAATTTCACGTTCGGTTTCGGTGACTTCCTGAGATTTCCCACTTTGTGTAACGAGCAGGGCGAGTTCCTCGGCGGAGTGGGCCTCATCGTGACCGCTGCTGGGTTCGATGCGGAAAACCACGCGTGCCAGCCAATTGGACGCGTTGTTCAGCATGCGGATCGGGATGCTGCAAAGTGTGTAAAACAAGCGCATGGCCCGGGCCAGAACCAACGTGGTTTCCAGCGATTTGCGAATGGCGATGGTCTTGGGTAATTGTTCGCCCACCACCACGTGCAGAACCGTAAATGAACTGATCGCCAGAATCCATGACAATGTGGAAATCAATCCCGGCGGAAACCATGAAATCCCCTGAAGCGTCGGGCCTACCAGTTTCTCGATGAATGGCTCGCCCAAAGCACCAAGTGCCAACGATGCGATGGTGATGCCCAACTGAGCGGCGGAAAGATAGGGATTGATGTCTTGGACAATCTTGCGCGCCGCCACGCCACCGGGTGATTTGTCTTTCCCCTCGGCCTCGATCTGACTGGGCCGCACTTTGACAAACGCGAACTCCGCAGCCACAAACACCGCATTGAGAATCAGGAACAACAGGATTCCCCCAAGGTAAAACATCGCCTCACCCAGGGTCGGCCATTGATAATGAACCTCGCCCAATGCGGAAAGCCATATAAAATGCGGGTTCATCAGTTAGAGTTTTTCGTAAACACCCTGGTCTCGCCTTTCGAGGATGGTGAACCCCGCTTTTTTCGCGTCGGAGACGGAAAGCGGTTTGGTAATGGTGGGCGTATTCACCCGTGAGATCAGCTTTTTCACCGGGTGCTTGCACAGCGGACACACCAACAATGGCTCGCGGTCCACCGGGCGCCTGAGCTCGAATCCCCGCGCGCAAATACGACAGGAATGAGCGGAATCCTCGGGATTTTCTGATACGTATTCGTATAGCGGCATGATAGAGGCGCGGGCCGGGTAGTTACCGTCCCACGCCGCAAATAGCGTAAACCGTGCCAGATTACCAGCTCGACTTCGTCACACCCGGCAGCATCCCGGCGGAAGCCAGTTCGCGGAAGGTGATCCGGGAGAGACTGAAGCGACGCAGGAACGCACGCCGACGACCGGTCACCACACAGCGGTTGACCAATCGGGTAGGGCTCGCATCACGCGGCAGCATGGACAGGCCGACGTAATCCTTCTCTGCTTTCAGCTTGAGACGGAGGGCGGCGTATTTATCAACAGTTTGTTTTTTGCGCTCGTTGCGTGCGATCCAACTTTTCTTAGCCATAATTCGGGGCGCGGGAAATGACCCATGCAGCCCCTTCATGCAAGCACAAAGTTACCAAAAAAACCGATTTTTTGGAAAATGGCGAAATTTCCCCCGCACGACTAGGCATTCTGGCGAAATTTTCCAATGACGAAAGCCACCGTCAAAGCCCTGATTTCCATTGTTCTTATTCAGAAAACTTCCAGATTGTCATGCCCCGGTTATGGTGTTAGCCTCCCAGTTGGTTAATCCCCACACACCATGACAAAAATCCTGACTCTTGTCGTCGCCGCGAGCTTGATCACGCAGGCACCCGCCCAAGCACCCGCCACCCCGCCACCCGCAGGCAAACCAGCTCCTGCTCTATCGGCAGATGCTTGGTATGCCAAGGGCCAAGCCGCCGAAAAAGAAGGCGATCCAGAGGCTGCGAAACAAGCCTATCTCGCGGCGCTCCAAGCGAACCCCAAACACGCCAACGCCCGTTACAGTCTGGGACAAGTCAAAATCAACGCCGATACCATCACCGCCACCGGCCGCGAAACGAAATTCGGGGCAGTGATTGTTCCGGAATTCAACATCACCGATGCCTCCCTTCAGGAAACTCTCGATCATCTCCGCACCATCGTGGACAAACAATCGCAGGGCAAGGTGGCCGCAAATTTCGTGGTTCAGGATCCTAAAAAGCTGCTGGCTGAAGCCAAGATCAATCTCAAGCTCAAAAACATGCCGGCACGTGCCGTCATGAAATACCTGATGGAACAATCCGGAGCCAAAGCACGCTACGAGGAGTTCGCCATCGTCATCGCACCCCAATGATCCCGGCGGTAGCCTGGTGTTATTTTCACCCAAACCTACCCGGGGCCAACGCGTCCAACGGACGGAATGGGGTGTCACCCGCGAGCAGATCCGCGACAAGCCTGCCGCTCACGGGACCTAAGCTCAGGCCCATCATCGCGTGACCGGTGGCGGCAATCAGGTTCGGCAATCCGTCCACCTGCCCGAGATATGGGACGCCATCCGGCGAAACCGGGCGCAGACCCACCCAAGGCGCGATGCCCTCGAAATCCCGCTCTGAAAACCTTGGAAAATAGTCATGCACGGATTTGATGATGCCGTGAACCCGCGCGGGATTAATAGTCAGGTCCAGTCCGCCAACCTCCATCGTGCCGCCGAAGCGCAGAGCGGAACCCATCGGCGTAATGGCCACTTTCGCCTCGGCAAAGATCGAGCAAAGCCGCGGCAGTTCCGGCGGAGTGGGCAAAGTGAGCGAATAACCCTTGCCCGCCTGGAGCGGCAACTTCAACCCCACCGTCCCTAACAACCCGGCGCTCCAAGAACCGCCGGCGATCACAAATTTTCCACCCTCAAACCGTCTGCCACCGGCCGAAACCGCGATGATCTTGCCATTTCCGGTTTCCAAGCGATCGATGGTCACGCCGCTTTCAATCTTACCGCCCGCAGCGAGAATCCGGCTGCGCATGGATGCCATGAAACGCATGGGATCCAGATGGCAATCCTGCGGAAACCAGACCGCACCTGCCACGTCCATGGTGATCGCCGGATCCAGCGCCGCAGCACCAGCAGCATCAAGAACCTTGGCTTTCAGCCCGATCTGTTGCGCGGCTTCGGCCACTTCCACTTCCTCCGCAAGACCTTTGGCGGTTTTGCAGAGCATCAGCAACCCGCGCCGCACGAGACCGAAATCTTCCTCCGCGTCCAACTCGGCAAACAATCGACGGCTTTCAAGATTCAAGTCCCTCAACAACTCGCGGGACGCCTCCACATGACGCTCCGTGGAGTGCCGGTAAAACAACCACCCCCAGCGCGCGAGAGCCGGATCCAGCCGTGGCCGCACGAAAAACGGGCTTTCCGGATTGAGCATCCAGCGCAGGCCCTTGGCCATCATTCCGGGGGCCGCCAGCGGAATGAAATGACTCGGCACGATCATCCCCGCGTTGCCAAGCGAGCAGTTGTCGCCCCCTGCGGATTCGCGTTCGATCACCGTGACCGGAAACCCTCGCTTCAGCGCGTAATAGGCCGTGCACAGCCCAATCACTCCACCGCCCACAATGATCACTCGCCCGGAATTCATGAGATTGAATATACCCGCTTCGTCTTGTCCGTATCTTCAGTGATCGCCCTGAAAACCGCCAAATCATCCCTCTCTGCCCAGTTCTTCCAGCGCGTGAAACACCTGAATGGCGGCATAGGCATCATTGGCGGCGTATAACAATTGGCGATCCGTCAATTCCTTCGCCGCCCAGTTCGAGGTGGTGACGGACTTGGACTTGTGCAGCCTGCGCTTGAAGAGCATGGCAATGGCCGAGGTGGCACCGATCGTGTTGCGGTATCCGAGTTGCTTGAAGGAGCGCCCGAGATCCACAATCGATGCGGGCCGGATGCCGAAGCGGTTCGAAATCTGTTGAAGATCCCCGCGCAGATCGAATCCGATCTTGGTGACGGCTTCGGTTTGCAGGAGCTGGATGATCGCCGGATGACTCTCGACCACATGGGAATGAAAGATGAATGCCTTGTGCCGGGTGGCGAATTGCAACACATGCGGACCTTCCGATTTCTGGCCCTTGTGAAAGGTCGGTTTGGATTCCGTATCAAACCCCACAACCCCCGCCTCGGTCAGCTCCCTCAGTGCGATGTCCGCCTGCCGCCCACTGGAAACCACAAACACCGAATCCATCTGCAACCCTGCAAAGGGCTCCATTTCAGCAATTTCCGCTTTGTGCGGGGCGGTTTTGGGAGTGATCATTCGAAAGTCGTCGATAGCTGGGGATTCGCCCCGGAAAAGACAGCTTGGCCCTGACGCGCCCATATTGCAATGCGAACCGTGCACGGACATGTTTTCCTGCCGGTAAAGCAAACGCACATCCCTGAAATCGACCCACAAGCCACAAAAAACCTCCAGATTCCGTAATTCTGTTAGCAAATCATACTGACGTACGTCTGAATAATCCGCGCGTCCGGTCGTATCCTGAAATTTCCCAGAGTTCGATTCTCATCAGCAAGGAAACTTTGTCCGGCATCCGGACACCCGGTCAATACTCGCGCTTGAGTAAATAATTCGCGAGTTCTTCGAGTCGGGAGGCTTTGCAGCCCAAGGGTTTAAGAGCGGTCATCGCGGCGGCGGTGAGTCTAGCAGCCTCCTTACGGGAAGCATCCAGTCCGAGCACCGATGGATAAGTCGCTTTTTCCACGGCAAGGTCCTTACCGGCGGTTTTGCCCAGCACTTCCGTGCTCTGGATGACGTCGAGGATGTCATCGATCACCTGGAAGGCCAGGCCCAGGTTGTAACCAAACTTCGTGAGTGCCTCCAGTTTCGCGGGAGTCACGTTGGCGGTCATTGCGCCGAGACGCAGTGATGTGGTTAAAAGCGCGGCGGTTTTTGCTTCGTGGATGCGGACGAGTTCGCGCTTGGTGAGTTTTTTCCCCTCCCCTTCCAAGTCCATCACCTGGCCGCCGATGAGTTTGCGGCTGCCGCCGGTTTCCGCGAGTTCGGCGATGTATTCACGGACGCCGTATCGTTTGCAGGGGCGGGTTTTCGCCAAAACGATGAAGGCTTGCGTGAGAAGCGCGTCGCCGCAGAGCACCGCCATGCCCTCGCCATAAACCTTGTGGCAGGTGGGGCGTCCGCGCCGAAGATCGTCGTCGTCCATGGCCGGGAGGTCGTCATGAACGAGCGAGTAAGTATGCATCAACTCCAATGCACAGGCTGGTGCCAACGCATCGGAAACCTCACCCCCGCAGGCCTCCGCCGCGGCAAGACAAAGCACCGGGCGCAGGCGTTTCCCTCCGGCAAAGACCGCGTAGCGCATCGCCGCGTGGATCGTCGCCGGGCGCTCTTTCACCTTCGGAAGAAAACCATCCATCGCCGCATTCACTTCGGCGGCACGGGCGGCGAGGTATGCTTTGAGGGACATGTGGGTTTGTGGGAATGAAGATGATTTCACCGCCAAGACGCCAAGTTCGCCAAGTGATATCCATGTTTTTTCAAACCTTGGCGTCCTTGGCGTCTATGAATGCATCAAAGAATCTCGGCGATTTGCACAGCGTTAAGGGCGGCACCCTTGCGAACCTGATCACCCACGACCCATAAATCCAGGGCGTTTTCAAAAACGATATTCTTGCGGATACGGCCTACAAGGCAGTCGTCTTTACCGGTGGTGTCCAAGGGCACGGGAAAAACCTTATTAGCCGGATCATCGACCACCTGGATGCCGGACTTGCCGGCAAAGGCGGCGCGGGCGGCAGCCACATCCACCGGCTTTTCAAAGAGCGCGGTGATGGAAACCGAGTGCGACCGGTAAACCGGCACCCTCACGCAGGTGCAGGAAACCCGCAACTCGGGCAGACCGAGAATCTTGCGGCCTTCGTGAAGCATCTTGAGCTCCTCCTTGGTGTAGCCATTTTCCGTGAAGGCATCCACCTGCGGAATCACGTTGAACGCGATCTGGCGGGGATACACCTTGGGCGCGAACGGCCGACCCTCCGTGATCGCCTTCACTTGCTCTTCCAACTCGATGATGCCCTGGGCACCGGATCCGGAAACCGCTTGATAACTCGATGCGACGATGGACTTCAGTCCAAACGCTTCGTGCAGCGGAGAGAGCGCCATCAACGAGATGATGGTTGTGCAGTTCGGGTTAGCGATGATGTTGCGAGGATGATTTTTGGCAGCCTGAGGATTGATTTCCGGCACCACGAGTGGCACATCCGCGTCCATCCGGAACGCGGAGGAATTGTCGATCACCACAGCACCGGCAGCGGCGGCCGAGGGGCCGAATTCGCGGGAAATGTCACCACCCGCGCTGAACAACGCGATGTCAACACCCTTGAACGAATCGTGGGTGAGTTCCTCAATAGTGATTTCCTCGCCGCGGAATGTCATCCGTTTCCCTGCCGAGCGGGCGGAAGCCAGAAGCTTCAACTTACCAAGCGGAAAATTCCGCTGTTCGAGACAAAGGAGCATTTCCACGCCGACGGCACCCGTCGCGCCTACGATGGCTACATGAGGTTGATTCATTATTTTAAAGCCGGCATTCCGCGCCGGGCGGCGCAACATACCGACTTCCGGGCATCTGGCAAACGATTCGTTGCGGGATTTGTCGGAATCCGACCTGATCGCGAGTTTTCACGGGATTGAAGCTGGCCTGAAATAGCCCAAAATACAAGCCGGATCTCCTCCTCCAATTGCCCCGTTTAGAGGCCATCGACAAGGCTGTCTATCTTGTAATCCGTAGCCCAATCCGGCGAAAGACCGAACAGAAAACTTGCAACCGTGGCTTTCAAACACTAAGTTTCCTCCATGTCCGAGGTGCTCGAAAAAATTATTCAAATCGCCAGTGAAGAACTCAGGAAACTGCTTCCCGAGGTCAAGGCAACAGGTGTTGAGATCGAGGAAATCGAAGAACGCAACGATTCCGGACACGCAGGGAACTGCGTTGTGACCTTTAGCTACTGGGCTCGAGATAACAAACCAAGACCTAAAAACGTCCCTCCAGGCACTGCCATTCAGCTTGCCATGGGCGGCTGCTCAGAGGATCTCTTCAACCCATGGAGGAGGAAATTCAAACGCGTCGAAGTCGATCCCAAGCAAGGAAAAGTAATAGCCATCCGCATGTATGAACCTCCACTCGGGGTGTCATGAACTCCAATGTGGTCGAATTGATCGCGCAATATCGCGATAAAGGTATTCTGATCGATACGAATCTGTTCTTGGTGCTTTTGGTGGGAAACATTGATCGACGTCTCGTTGGGCGTATCGGCAAGACAGATAAATACACCTGTGATGACTATGAGCGGATCACGGACATTCTCAGGCAATTCAACCGCTTCATCATCGTCCCTCAAGTTCTCACGGAGACGGGCAACATGCTCAAGCGGAACTGCCCTACTGCAAACACTCTGCTCGATCTGAGCCTGGAGCTAAAGCGCTTCGTGCATGACGAAGCAACGCGTGAGTCGCGGGGATTATCCAAACGTATCACGATTCATCCGGCATTCGAAGATCTCGGTTATGCCGACGCCGCCATTCTCCATGCGGCGGCGGGGCGTCATTTGGTCTTTACCGACGATGGTCCGCTCAAAGGTCTGGCCTGGAGCAGTGGCGTGGATGTCCTGCCATATGAGTGGCTGAGGGGAATTTGAATGGTTATTTGACGGTCCAGTACGACTCAGCCAAGGGTAAACCCACTTTCTCTGTGCTATCGGCTACACGCACTCCACCAGCTTGATCTCGTCTTCCGTCAGACCATAGAAATCATAGACCAGTCGGTCGATCTGCGCGTCCGTGGCGGAAATCTGGCGGTCCAGCGCGGTTTGCTCGTGCGGTGTCCTCACCAACGCGCGCTGCTTGTTCAAGTCCAACATCTTCTCCACCAGCGTGACGATCTGATCATGGACGGCGACCTCGGATGGATTGGCGGGATCGATGACGCGGATGGGATAATCAGTCAACCCCTTCGCTGTAAACTCAATGTAACCGTGAAGTTTCTGAGGACAAACTGCCTTTAAATAGTGACCTGCCAACTTAGAATTCATCAATCCAAGCACATATTCCTCCCGTAATTTTGCCGAAGAATTCAGTATGATGCAGGGGCATCTGGCTCCATCAAAAGTAGTGCCCTCTGCCAGAAGACCAATTGAGCAGCGCAGAGCTATTCCTTTAACTGCGAGTTTCTTGGGCCGAATGAGTTTGAACGAGCCTGCCCGCAGATGACGGTACCAGTCTTCACTTCGTGCATAAAATCGTCGGCTGTCTTGTCGCTCGCGCAGTTTTGGTTTGAATTTCAGTAAATAGGCATAGGCATTTGGGAATTTCAATTTTAATTCGGACTCGGTAATAAGCGTTGGATTGCCCTCATTGTCGGGACGATATGGATAGATAATCACAGCATCGGGTTTCACGACGCTGTATCGATCTACTTCGGCTCCCCGATAGGCGTATGGAACCAAAATCTCCGGTTCGATGGCCCATTTCTCAGCCTGTTCGGAACTCAACACGAATGCTTCATTCAGTCCGCACTTCGTCCCAATGTAAGCCTTTCCAAATTTTCGTAGTGGAACCACCGGGATAACACCTTTGGCTAGCACGGCCGCGAGATCAAACCCACTGAAGATCCAAGGAGCATCAGTGAGTGTTTCCAATGACAACACTTTAGATGGCGCTGCTAGAATCGCAGCTAAATTGAGATCATCGCGCTTGGTGATTTGCTTTATCTCAATACTTGAAGCTTTAACCTTACTCAGCGTCACGATGGCAGGATAAGTACTCGCCGACGAAAACACGGGCAGTGAACCAAAATCGACGATCTGATGCAATTCCCCAGACCTAAGCCTCCCTCGGAGTTTTCTCCCATAATCTGTCGAAAGCCATTGCGAGGTACAGATGAATGCCGCTCTTCCGCGTTCACTTATTAACAGAAGCGCTTTCTCGATAAACACCAGAGAGATGTCCATCTTGCTCGTTGGAGTTTCATAGGTTTTGAACAGATAGTCGGCCTCAGTGTGTGCAATCCGCTGAATTCTCACATAAGGCGGATTTCCGACCACGGCATCAAACCCACCCGCTTTCATGATTTCAGGAAACCCGTCCTTGCCGTCCCAGTCGAAGACGTTGACGCGGAGGTGGGCGTCGGTGTCCATTTCCGGGAGGCCGGGCTGGGCGTAGAAATCGGAGCCGATGAGTGAGTTGCCGCATTTGATGTTGTCGCCAAGGTCGGGGAGGACTCGTTGGTGGATGAGTTCGCGTTGGACGCTTTGAGTGGTCTCGCCTTCGAGGACTTTGAGCAACAGTGAGAGTTTGGTGACTTCGACGGCCTGGCTGTCGATGTCCACACCGAAGATGTGGGCGAGCAGGATGCGTTTGCGCTCGGCGGTGGTGAGCACCCAACCGCCTCCGCGAGCCTGGACGAGCACCGGGTTTTTGCCTTTGGAGAGTTTTTCGGGATCGTGGGAAATGTAATGGCGGTGATACCAATCAAGCAGGAACTGATAGGCGACGATGAGGAAGGAACCGGAACCGCAGGCGGGATCGAGAACGCGGATGGATTCGATTTGTTTTGGCGTTTTGTTTTCGATCAGCGGGCCGACGGTTTGTTTGACGATGTAATCGACGATATAGCTGGGCGTGTAGAAGACGCCGCCGGCTTTCTTGACCTCCGGCTTGTCCTCGACAACAGCGCGGTGGCCTGCGGTGAGGGTGATGACCTTGCCGAGGAATTGTTCGTAAACCGAGCCGAGAATATCGGCGGGCAGGACGGAGAATTCGTAGGGACTCTCGGGATAGTAGAGGTGGACGATGATGTCCTTGAGCACCTTGTCATCAACGATGAGGTTGGGTGTAAGCGTGTCTGGCTCCTCGGCCTGGCCCTTTTCTTTTGAGAAATGAAAGAGGCCGGAGTTGTAGCGTTGGTCGGCAGTTCGAAAAACTTCCAGCAGGCGCGGGTAGGTCAGTGTGCCGTTGGCGACGCTGCGGAGTTTTCCGTAATCCTCCGTGCCGCGGTCCTCGCAGATGCGAAGGAAAACGAGGCGGTCGATGGTTTTCTGGACGGAGAAGTTGAGATCGCGGACGGACAGATCGGGATTGCGCAGGGCGAGGTTGCGGGCAAGCAGATCGCGCCAACGCTCGATTTCCGCCAGAAAATCGGCATCGACTTCAGTGGTGCCTTTTTTCTTTTTATTGGAATCGGCGTATTTGTCGAAGGAGCCTTTGAGGATGGCGCTCTTGGAAAAAATGGCCGCGATTTCATCCCACTTTTCGGGGAATTGGTCGCAGCTGCAGTAAAAGGTCCGGGCTTTGGAGGAGGGGTCGTTTTTCACCGGCTTGACGCGGGTGTCGTAGATGGCGAATTCCTCGAAATCCGAGAGGATCGAAAGCGGCATCTTGGCAGACCATGCGTAGCGACGGAGTTGGTAGGCGGGATCGACGTCGGACTTGATGTTGATGGCGGGTTTCTTGGCTTCGAGGAAGAATTTCCGCTGGCCATGCAGGGTGAAGGCGTAGTCCGGGGCTTTGACATGAACGCCGACACG
Organism: Akkermansiaceae bacterium; assembly: GCA_903906515.1. Classification (GTDB taxonomy): domain Bacteria; phylum Verrucomicrobiota; class Verrucomicrobiia; order Verrucomicrobiales; family Akkermansiaceae; genus Luteolibacter. Next base: position 1,060 of record CAIVKO010000085.1, on the reverse strand, counting down.
CAGGGCGTCCTCATGGATCACATCACGGTATTGGGGCGCGTGGCCTTGAGCGTTGTCCATGTCCCAGCCGAGCGAGGCAAAGAAGGGATCTAGAAATTCCTTGCGGAGTTGGGCCTCGTTGTAATTTCCCGAGCGATAGTGATCGCGGTGGTCGGCAAAGGTTTCGCAGAGTTTGAGGACGGAATCGGGTGCTGGCATGGGAAGGTGAAGCGGTTGTAAATATGTGTAACCAAACAAGTCGTATGCTGCCAGCCCGAATCCTTCGCCTTATTAAAACTCAAAAAAGGATGCGGCAGGTGAATTCGCGGTCGAATTCGTGAATTTCAAAGCCGAACCCGGAGGCATCGCTGATGCCGCGGACGAGACGCAGACCAAGTCCGAGGCCGGAGGTGGCCATGGTGGCGCGGTCCATATCATTGCGAATTTCCAGAATAGAGCCGCCATTTTGCGCGCGGCATGATACGAAGACACTGGACTTCGCATAACGCACGGCGTTTTCCAACAAACCGTGAAGAGCCTGCCTCAGCAAGTCGGAATCCGCATCGACCCGGATATTCGCCTCGACTTCGAGAGTCATGGCAATTCCGCGCTCGGTGGCCAGAAGTTGATAGTCCTCGGCGACGTCGCGAACGAGACCCGAAAGACCCAGGGATGCCGCCACGGGCACCAAACCACCCTGTTCCGCCTTGACGGCAAGCAGCGAGCGCTCGACAAAGCGCGACAAGCGGGCGAGCTCGTCCTGCATTTCCTCCTGAAATGCCGGCGGGGTGCCAGGCGGGGCGTGCTCCAGGCGCAAGCGGAGCAGCATCAGCGGCGTGCGGAGTTCGTGGGCCACCCGTGCGGAGAACTCCGCCATTTCCTGATAGGCGATGCCCGCGCGGTCGAGCAGGGCATTGAGGCGACTGGCGAGGTCTGCGATGATAGGATCCGCCTCCGGGATAGTGATACCGCCGCGCAGGGAGTCCGGGCGCATTTCCTGAAGCTGGCGGTTGATATCATGCATCGGCCGTAGCGAGCGACGGGCCAACAACAACCCGGCACCGAGCGAAAGGACGATCAT
>CAIVKO010000084.1 GCA_903906515.1 Akkermansiaceae bacterium | reverse complement strand
GATGGGAATACGAGGACCAACTCCCGGAAATGGAAGACTCGGACTTCGATGCGATATTCCCGGCATCCCGCGTGCTCGGGATGGAGTGCGGCGGAGTTCGGATGTATCCATACGTCGAGGACTCGGCAGGAAACCGCGTCTGGATTTCTTCTCTGCCGAACGCCTAGCCTAGCCGCCGGGCGATTGGGGTGTGGTTGGTGTGAAACAGTGGTGTTGATGCCGGTCGGCTACGGCGATTTGTTCGGTCTTCTATTTTGCTTTCGCCGGCGTCTGCGGATCTCTGAACGGATTCTTCCACGGTGGCAGGACCACATCTCGCTTGTCGTCCCGATACTCAATAGCGAAAACTACATCTCTCTTCCTCAAAAGTGTGCTGAAATGTTGAAAAATCTCGCCGGTTAGCGGGTCATCTAAATGGGTCGTCTTCTCGCTCGCTCGGTTTCGGAAGAGTATCGACTTTCCTTCAAATCGGGTTAGCAGGTCGTAAATCTCTGCCAACCCATCACGGCCAAATCCTACATATCGATCATTCCAATAGTAAAGCACTCGCGGGATTGCAACAGTGCCTCCACGGCTTGGGAGATGCACGGACTCGGTCAACAGCCTTTCATGCCGCCAAGTAATCACTGCGTCGTATGTCGTGTCTCCCGCTGTCCCTATCCCAGTAAATATCAATGCCAAAACGATGACGCCAAAGACGAAACATATCCGTGTGCTTAGTCGATGGGGATTCTTCATAATTCAGGTGTTTCTGACCGAACGTCAAGGTGTGGCACGCGCCTCTGGAGGCGCGCTTGAGGGGTGAGAGTGTAGTTCATGGGCGTTGCCACCACCGCCTTGTTCGCTCCTTGTCTGTTTGGGTAAATTGGTGAACTTGCCGTGGGTAAATTCTGGTTTGTTTCGGCCTTCATCTGCTAAAGCGTTCCACACCGCGAAGCATGCCGCAAATGCGACGGCCTCCCAGGTCGTGTGCGCAGGATGGCCTTTAATCTTGCTGATTCGTATGTCCAACGGCGTGGAATCTTCGTTCTTTCGGTTCGCGATGGCATATCGACATCCTGCAATCGCAGCGTCTCGGTAGTCATCGCAAACCGACCACTCCCATGCATTTGGCCCGTAGAGTTCCTTTAGCCATCCAAACGCTTCGGGTGAAACCGCGATGGATGTGCTGTCGTCAGTCGGCCGTGTCTCGACACTAACCTCGGCGAGTTGACCGATGCCACCGCTCTGCTTAGCGAGGTAGTAGTGTCCGGGATTCATTTTCCAGAGCGAACGTCAGAGTGCTCCTACGGGCGCGATTGAATGGAAAGTGAAATGAAATTGAAGCGCTTATGGCCCGTTAGGAGACACGACTTGTTCGGTCTTGGCGGGTGGGGTCCGGGTCCACCGCGCCTCGTCGAACGACGCGACGCTGCCGAAACCGGTCCGACCCCGCAAGCGAAAAATCCGGGACGCCCGAAAAATCGTCGCCGCGCTCTCGCCGGGCGGCCGGGTGCTGCCAGCGACAAATCGGCAAGACTCATGCCCAACTCACCGCCACCGGTCACGGCACCTTCATCTCGCGGATCATGCCCCAAGCCAACAGGGTCAAATCGGATGCTCTCGCGGATGGCGGTCACACAGGCCCGGAACAAGTCGCCCGCTCTTGCTCACCGAG
>CAIVKO010000083.1 GCA_903906515.1 Akkermansiaceae bacterium | reverse complement strand
GCCGCAAGCATCGGCTCAGTCCATCCTACGCCGAATCGTGTTCACTTGTATTGCGGTCGATCGGATTCCTAACACGCTGCTTCCCACACCCCCTCGCGGCGATGCAGTTGCGTTTCGGTTATCAGCTGTTTTCATGGTTTTTAGGTTGTGCCGGGTCTCCCACCCGGCGGGGTTATGCAGCTCGACGGCGCACGAGCGCCGACATGTTGTCCGCCGATGCGGATGGGGTGACGATGAGACGAGCATCCGCGCAATCCATCGGCAAAGCATCCGCATGGGCGATCATGCATCGCCCCTCCTTGCAACCAAACGCCGGACATGCCCTGAAGTCCCGCCTTGCCAGAACCGAAAAAGTCGGTTGAAATGGAATCGTTACCTACCATCATGAAAACCCTCATTCCGTATTTTCTCGCCATCATCTTTGCGGGTGCCGCCGCCGCAGACGAACCCTCCGCCGCACGTCCCGCCGATTGGGCACAACCCGTCAAACTCGAAGGACTTCCCAACCTGCACCAAGTCAGCAAAACCCTGTATCGCTGCGCACAACCGGAAGATAAGTCTGCAAAAAGCATCAACAGCCTTGGAATCCGCACCGTGGTGAACCTGCGTGCGTTCCATTCCGACGAGGACGAACTCAAGGGTGTGACGGCAAAGCAGGTGCACATCAAGATGAAAACCTGGCACGCCGAGCGCGAGGATCTGGTCAAATTTCTGAAGATCGCCATCGATCCCCAACAAGGGCCGGCACTGGTACATTGCCAACACGGCGCGGACAGGACCGGCACGGCCTGCGCGGTCTATCGCGTCGTGGTCCAAGGATGGTCCAAGGAAGAGGCCATCCGCGAAATGACGGAGGGAGGCTATGGGTTTCACGAGGTTTGGAAAAACCTGCCGGATTGGATCAAGGATCTAGATATCGAAGCCATGCGTAAGGAAGTCGGCATAAAAGTCATCCCGCCTGTAAAGCCAGCCGCTGCCAAACCCTAGCGGATAGATTTATAGATTGAAATCAACCACAAAAAAATTTGTTATTTTTCTAAATTTGTTTTGCAAGGCCACGAATAATCTATCAACATACGCCCATGACTCGCCTCCTCCTCTGCGGCATGATTCTCATTACGGGCCTCGCCGCCGCCCAAACTCCCACGGTGCTTTCCGGAAAAATCTCGGATGTGACTGTTTATCAAGGAACCGCCCTGATCTCCAGAGTGGTTGATATCCCAGCAAGCCAACAAGGCGCGATGGAAGTGGTGGTTTCCGGACTACCCTCTGCCACGGATTCTAACTCAGTTTACGCCGACCAGGCCAAAGGAGTGGAAATCCGCTCTGTCGCCTTCCGCTCCAAAGCCCCGGACGAAGCCGCACAGGCGCAGAGCGAGGTGGCCAAGCTCGAACTATCTATCAAGGAACTGCGTCAAAAAACATCGGTCAATCACAATGAAATCTCACTGCGGCGCATTCGCCAGGAGTTCCTGAAACGCCTTGGCTCGGACTTCGTCGCACCAGCCGCCAAACAGGAAATGACCCACGGCGTCCTGCAAGCGGGAGAACTTGCCAAACTCACCAAACTCCACTTCGACGAATACGAAAAGGCCTCACAGGAAATCATGAAACTCGACCTCGCCATCGAGGAAAACGAGGAACAACTCACCCGCCTCGAAGAACGCCGTAAAACCCTCGCCGCAGGCCCGCCGGTTTCATACGAAGCCGTCGTTTACCTCCAGAAAACTGCGGATGGACCGGCCTCGCTCAAGCTGAACTACCTTGTCAACGACTGCGGATGGAATCCATCCTACAACTTCCGTGGCGACACACCGAAGGGCGAGGTCTCCATGGAATTCAACGCCATCGTCCATCAAGTTAGCGGTGAGGATTGGTCGAATGTGAAACTGGCGCTCTCCACCGCCTCACCATCGGTCGGTGCCTACAATCCGCAACTCTCCCCCTTGTTTGTCCGGGTGCAACCCGGTGCGGCGCAGGAACAAAGCCAGACCGCCTCCCAATCGAAATACTCACAGGCACTCACCCTGCGTCAGGAAGCACTGGCCAGACAATTCCGTGGCAATTCCATCGATGAAATGCTCAAGGCCAATTTCTCCGCTAACGAATCCGCAGCCTCGGTGCAACTCATCGAACTCACCGAACGCATCGGCAACCTCCGCGCGCTCGAAAGCGGGAAATCCGAACAAGGCAGCGTGGTTTACAACATCGAGCGCAGCGTCAGCCTGCAAAGCCGCCGCGACGCACAAATGGTCCCGGTGCTTGCCGGGAAGATGAAATCGAAGTTCTATCACATCTCCGCGCCGGTCCTCACATCCAGCGTATTCCGCGAAGCATCACTGATCAACAATACAGGTCGCGACTTGTTAGGTGGCAAGGTGAATGTGTTCCTCGACGGCGAGTTCACCGGGCGCACCGACATCCCCACCATCGCTTCCGGCCAGGGCTTCGCCATCAGCTTCGGCGTGGACAGCCAGCTCCGCGCCAGACGCTCGCTGGTGGATCGCTCGGAAATCGTCCAAGGCGGGAATCGGCAGGTTTCCTTCACCTATGAAATCGTGGTGGACAACTTCAAACAAACGCCTGCCAGATTGATTCTGCGTGACCGCACGCCGCACACCGGAGACATCGATACCTTGCGCGTGAATCTCGGCGAGTGCTCCAGCCCGCTCAGTCAGGACGCCGACTATCAGCGTTTCGAAAAAACAAAAGGCATGCTGATGTGGGATATGGAAATCAAACCCGGTGCTGGCCCCGCCGCGTCCACCCTACGTTATGCATACTCGGTCGAGTGGGATAAAAATCTCAACCTCCAGGACATTGGTGGACCTGAAAAAGACCGCCTGCGTCAGGAGTTCATGCAAAAAGGCCGCAATGTCAAAGGCCTCTGATATAATCCATGCGCCAGCTCGTCCTCTTTGTTTCCATCGTATCCGCCTCATCGGCCCTTGCCGGAGTTGATCCGGCCCGTCTCGCCGTAGCCGGGGAAAACGCGCCCGCCATCCGCGCGTTTTCCGAGGCGGCCGCCAACGAGTTCGGGAATCCGGGAGTCAAAGCTGCGGATTTCCTCATCGCTGGCATGCCGGTTAGAGACCTGCGCTCGCTGACGAAGGAGTTTCTGCTAGAAAATCTCCGGCTCGCGATGCAGACGCGTACGGAGTTTCCGTGGTCCGGCAAAGTGAGTGACGAGTTGTTTTTGGATAGCGTGCTGCCCTATGCCCAGCTCGATGAACCGCGCGACCCGTGGCGTGCGGGATTCCACAAACAGTGCGGGGGTATTGTGAAGGACTGCAAAACCGCCACCGAAGCCGTGCAGGCGCTCAACAGCGTTTTCTTCGAACAGATCAAGGTGAAATACGGCACCAAACGCAAACGGGCCAACCAAAGTCCGAAGGAATCCATCGAACAAGGAGTGGCGTCCTGCACGGGGTTGTCGATCATCCTGGCCGATGCCTGCCGGAGCGTGGGCATCCCGGCCCGTGTCGCAGGCACCGCGATGTGGACCCAAATCAATGGCAACCACACTTGGGCGGAAGTCTGGGATGGTGGCTGGCATTTCACCGGAGCCGCCGAGCCGTCCGCCGAAGGACTCGACCACGGATGGTTCAATGACAATGCCTCAAAGGCTGTGGCGGAAGATCCTGTTCATGCGATCTGGGCCAATACATGGACGCCCGGCAAGGACCATTTCCCATTGATTTGGAATCTAACCGACCGCTCGGTTTTTGCAGTGAATGTCACTCACCGCTACACCAGCGCACACCAAAACAAGGCCCCCGCCGCGGACCGGAAAACCACCACCAAGATCCATCTGCGGGTGCTCGATGATTCCGGGCAACGCTTGGTCGCACGGGTCGAATTGTTAGATATATCCAAAAAATCCCCGCAAGCCGTGACCACCAAGGCCGGCACCGCCGATCTCAACGACATGCCATCCATCGAAGTCCAACCCGCCTCCGAATTCATTCTGCGCGTGGTGCTCAACGGAGAAACCCGCGATTTTCCTATCGGTGGCAAAGAAGCCGGTGATACGACCCTCGATCTGGCATGGAAAAACGGAGCGCCGGTCAAGTCCAGCCAAGGCAAGTGATGGCCCCGCACATCGTGGCTAATATAGCGGAAGGTAGGGATCGATTTGCCTTCGGCCATGCGATTAGCGCTACGCGTTGCATCATGCCGCCTGCGCGGCCGGAGCATTCCGGGCGGCCTTGAGAATGAGGGTTGAACGATCCGCCATGAATCGATTTTTAAGCATTTCCATGATCGCCGACGTTCTCATTCCAATCGCTGGACCGCCCGGTCCCTGCCATTTTCAAGACAGCCGCCTGACGAAATCGGTGCTAATAAATAAATTGTAATCCAAGTGTGCGGGTAAAAACCATGGAAGTAGGTTTTGTTGTGTCCTCGGAACGGCATCACACAGTGTGCCTTTCTAAAACCTTTTCGCCCGGAAGAACACCTGAATAATAACCCGATCACTTTTCTGGAAATTTCGCTTGCAGTTTTCGAGTTTTCAGTAATATTTGAAAACAGATGAGCGAAGCAACCCAACAACTGAAAGCAGCCCGCGATGAATTCGTCGCACAATGGGGAGCCCTGGGCACACAGTGGGGAATCAACCGCACGATGGCCCAGATCCACGCGCTGCTGATGACCGCACCGGAACCACCGTCCACAGACGACGTGATGGAAGAGTTACAAATCAGTCGGGGCAATGCACACACCAACCTCAAGGAACTGGTCGCCTGGGGACTGGTGCGGGTGGTGGTGCGCAAGGGCGAACGTCGCGAATTTTTCGAAGCGGAAAAGGATGTCTGGAAAATCTTCACCATCGTGGCCCGCGAACGCAAACGCCGCGAGATCGACCCTGCGCTGGAAGTGCTGCGCCGCTGCGCCGAGGAAAGCCAGTCGATCGAAACCGCCGAAGGTCGCGCCTTCCACGACCAAATGAAACAGCTCGGCGAATTCGTCGAGTTCGCCTCAAGAATGGCAGATAAGGTGTCAGCGATGAAATACGGCTTCGCCCTGCAAATGGCGTCGAAGTTTTTTTAAAGACAGAAGACTCCGAGACAGAAGACAGAAGAAAAGAGAAAAAATGATGAAGCAATTACACACCATGAACGCTACAGCTTATGAAAACGCTCAACCCGGCGAGTTTTCCAGTCTTCTGTCTGGGAGCGCAGCGATCTTCTGTCTTCTTTTATTTCCCCTAATTTTTCACTATTTCCTGAAACAACAATACAAACAAGAATATGCACATCGTCATCTTCGGAGCCAATGGATTCCTCGGTCGCTATTTGAGCCGTTATTTCACCCGCCAAGGGCGTGAGGTGGTGGCGGTGGCACGCAGCCGCAAGGGCTGGAGCGGCGACGGACTGTTTCTCGAATGGGACGGCAAATCGCAAGGCCCGTGGGCACTCGCACTGGAGGGTGCTGTGGCGGTGATCAACCTGGCCGGGCGCAGCGTGAACTGCCGCTACAACGAGAAAAACCGCGGTGAGATTCTATCATCACGGGTGGATTCAACCATCGCCATCGGCCGGGCGATCACCGCATGCAAGGTACCGCCGATGGTTTGGCTCAACGCTGGCACAGCGACGTGGTATCGACACGCCGTGGACACACCGCAGGACGATTGGCTGGGCGAACCGGGCGAGGGATTTTCATGCGAGGTAGCACGCAAGTGGGAGGAGGCATTCTTCGGTGCGGCGGTGCCACCGGAAACCCGCAAGGTGGCCCTGCGCATCGGCATGGTGCTGGCTAACGAACCGGAAACCGTGTTCGATGTGTTGTGGAAACTCGCAGGACGCGGACTTGGCGGCGCGATGGGCGGCGGCGACCAACGGGTGAGCTGGATCCACATGGAAGATCTGCTCAGGGCGATCGAGTTCGTTATCGCCGATCCATTTCTAACTGGAGTATTTAACCTAACCGCGCCGGAGTTCCCTGACAACCGCACGATGATGAAAACCTTGCGCGACGCGGTGGGCATGCCGATTGGGTTGCCTGCGGCACGCTGGATGCTGGAGATCGGCGCGCGCCTCATGCGCACTGAGACCGAGTTGATCCTGAAAAGCCGTTGGGCTGAGCCGCTGCGACTGCGCGACGAGGGCTTCCGCTGGCGATGGGCCCGGATGACAGACGCCGTGGCGGACCTCAAAGCAAGGCGCGGCCTGCAAGGGTTCTTCCGCCCCGCCTCCGCCCGCAGCGTGGGTGCCAAAGTCTGGCTACCTGCTGCGTGATCCCCCACAAGTCACCATAACAACACCTACCGTGCCAGCTAACGGGCGATAAGCTATTTTATGGTCCTGAACGGCGGCGGATACAGGAGCCGCCCGCCAATCAGCAAATTCCTGCCAGTTGAAAGACCCAACTCGCACGCGACGTTTCGTTCCACCTATGAACTGCCGCGCATTTTTCGCCCTGATTTCCTCCGCAACCATTGCCGCCGCCGCCACTGCTCCGGAAGGCAACAACATCCTCTGGTATGATCAGCCCGCAAGCGCATGGGAACAGGCACTGCCCATTGGCAACGGCCATCTTGGTGCCATGATCTTTGGCGGCACCACCAAGGAGCGCATCCAATTCAACGAACACACCGTCTGGACCGGCAAGCCACATTCATACGCCCACGTGGGTGCGGTGAAATTCCTGCCGGAAATCCGCGCCCTGCTGTTCGCCGGAAAACAAAAAGAAGCCGAAGCCCTGGCCAGCAAAGAGTTCATGAGCGATCCGCTCCACCAGATGGCCTATCAGCCGTGCGGCGATTTGCTCATCGAGACTCCGGAACAGAAACCCGCCGAAAACCACCGCCGCTGGCTTGACCTCGATTCCGGCATCGCCACCACCGAATGGACAGCCGATGGCACCACCTTCCGCCGCGAAACCTTTGCATCAAATCCCGCAAACCTGATCGTCACCCGCATCACCGCCAACCAACCCGGAAAAACCAGCGCCACGATCAAGCTGGACAGCAAACACAAGGACCACTCCATCACCATCAGTAAACCCTCCACCCTCATCCTGAAGGGCAAGGTCCAAGCGGATGGCGTCGCCTTCGAAGCCCAGGCCGCCGTAACCCATCAGGGCGGCACACTCACGGAAACCGCCGACTCCATTCAGATCACCGCTGCCGATTCCATCGAAATCCGCCTCACCGCCGCCACCAACGTCGAGTCATGGAAGAGCCTCGATGCAGATCCCGCCAAGCGTGTTCAAGAAACCCTAGCCCGCTCCACGAAACAGGATTTCAAAGAACTGTTAGACGCCCACCTCGCCGATCACCGCGGATTGTTCCGCCGCGTCACCCTCGATCTCGGCCGCACTCCATCCGCCGCTCTCACCACGGACCAACGGATTGCCGCTTTCAAAGACGGCAAAGATCCCGCGCTTGCCACACTGTTGTTCCAATACGGTCGCTACCTACTCATCGGTTGCTCCCGCGAAGGTGGACAACCCGCCAACCTGCAAGGCATCTGGAACGACTCCCTGCGTCCGCCATGGGATTCGAAATACACCTGCAACATCAACACCGAGATGAACTACTGGCCCGCGGAGACCACCAATCTCTCCGATTGCCACCTGGCGCTCTTCAAGGCCCTCGAAGAACTCCGTGAATCCGGCACCATCACCGCGAAGGAACAATACGGCGCACGCGGATGGACCCTACACCACAACTTCGACCTATGGCGCGGAACCGCTCCGATCAACGCCTCCAACCACGGCATCTGGATCTCCGGCGCGCCATGGCTTACCCTCCACATCTGGGAGCACTACCTCTTCACCGGCGACAAGGATTTTCTGAAAAAATACTGGCCCGTGCTGCGTGATTGCGCGCTCTTCTTCACCGACTATCTCGTCGAGGATCCGGAAACCAAAACCCTCGTCTCCGGCCCATCTAACAGCCCAGAGCAAGGTGGCCTTGTGATGGGTCCCAGCATGGACCACCAAATCATCCGCGATCTCTTCAAAGCCGTCAGCCAGGCCGCCCGCATCCTCGGCACCGATGAGGAACTTGCCAAACAACTCGACACCATGCGTCCGCGCATCGCACCCAGCAAGATCGGCAAACACGGCCAACTCCAGGAGTGGATGCAGGACAAGGATGATCCAAAAAACAACCACCGCCACGTCTCCCACTTGTGGGCCGTCTTCCCCGGCAGCGACATCACTTGGAAGCAAACCGATCTCTTTCAGGCCGCACGCCAATCACTCATCTTCCGCGGAGATGCCGCCACCGGTTGGTCGATGGGCTGGAAAACCAACCTCTGGGCCCGCTTCCTGGATGGCGACCACGCTTATGTCATTCTCAACAACCTGCTCAAGCCGCTCAACAACAAGGGCAGCATGGGCGGCGGCGGCATGTATCCCAACCTGTTCGACGCCCACCCGCCGTTCCAGATCGACGGCAACTTCGGTGCCGCCTCGGGCATCGCCGAAATGTTGCTGCAATCCCACATCCCAGCGAACGAAAAAGCGGACGCATTTCTCGTTCACCTGCTCCCTGCCCTACCGTCTATCTGGCCCAGCGGTTCGGTCAAAGGCCTCAAAGCCCGAGGCGGACTCACCGTCGATCTCGCGTGGAAGGATGGAAAATTATCAAGCGCTCGCATCACACCATCCCGCGCTGGCAAGATCCACCTGCGCCTCGGTGACAAGACCGCCGAGTTGCATGGCGAGGCCGGAAAACCGCTGAAAATCGATGCCAGTCTGAAGGCTCGTTGATAAAGCAATGACCCGAAAGAGAAATATCAACCATCATGAAAATCATCCTGAACGCCCTAAGAGCCTGTCTGAATATTGCCAAAGGCAGGGACTCGACCTCCGGGCGGTCTGCTCGAATGGGGCATGAACGATCAGCCATGAGTCGATTATCAATCATTTCCATGATCTCCCGCGTTATCTTTCATTCGCCGGACCGCCCGGAGGATCGGTCCCTGCCATTTTCAAGACAGGCCCTAAGTCTAACCGCATGTCTTGGAATTACGGCTTACGCTTTTCTAACATTCAACCTTTGGGCTGCGCCGGTTAGGATCGAATCCGAGTCAGCAAAGGCGGTGCTCGCAAATGACTTTGTTTCCGTGGAGTTTAATCTCGGAAAAAAGGTTTTCAACATCCGCGACAGCCGGAATGGGGAATCGCTTTTGGAACAAGCCGTCTTCGAGACGCGTTTTCCCGATGGAGCGGAACTTGCGGTGTATCGCAAGGAGGAGGTTGCCGATGCGCTCGGCAAGGGCCGCCGTCTGGTATTGGCCTTGAGCGATTACGGGATCTACCGATATACCAAAGGCGCCATGCCTCCGAAGCGCTTGTTCTCGTTCACCCTTTACGAACAACATCCCGCGGTGGTGATGGGTTTCGGACTGGCGACCCCTCACTACTACAGCATGAGGTTGCGCGATGCGACCGTGCTTGGCGGCGGCCGATTGTTCGGCGGCAAGAGCATCAACACTCCGCAGACACTCAATGGCAGCGCCGGCATGGATGGCACGCACGTCACCAACGGCCTCGATCGCATTTCTTGCAACAGCCTGATACTGACCGGTATGGTGGATGGCAAGCGCCGCACAGCCGTGTGGGGCGGGCTGGGAAACCGCGCGTTCGCGAAAATCGCCACTCTCAAAGCAGGTATCCCCGGATTGTTCGCGGAGGACCCGATCGGGGTGCTGGTGGACGAGAGCAAGGACGACTTGAGTGACGACACGTTTTACCTGGATCTAACTGGAACGGATCCGTTCGAGGCATTGGAACGCTATGGCAAGGCGATGCGCTCGGCCAACAACGCATCCCCACATGTCTATGAATCCCCGGTCCTCTGCGGCTGGAGCGTGTCGCATATCAGCCATCTTCCGGAAGTGAACAACTCCGCTAAGCTGGTGCAAGAGGCCGATTTCGCCAATGCCTGCGGTATGACTAAATACACCAAGCCGATGATGCGGCTTGAGCCGGACAAATACCATGGGGATACCGAGCAAGGTTGGTGGGACGACGAACATCTCCGCACTTTCAAACATCTCGTGCCACCTTATGAAACCTTCGCCAGCTGGTGCACGGCGCTCGATAAACGGGGATGCTTCGGCTACACCTACATGCAACTCGGAATGCCATCCGACGACTTCGCCCGCGCCCACCCGGACTGGATGCTTTTCAACGACGCCTCGGAAGTGGACAAGCGCGCACCCGGATTTGAGAAAAAACCTAACAAACACAACCACCATCAACCCTACGTTACCTACGATTACACCGACAAGGGATACTCGGACCACTTCGTCAAAGTGTGGTCGGAAATCCGCAAGGCTGGTGTGCGCGGCGTGAAGGTGGATTATCCGGCCACCGCATGGCGGCCCGAGGGCGGATTCGATGATCGATACGCCAGCACCAACTCCGCTTATAGGCGCGCCTTCGAATTACTGCGCCAAGCCATGGGCAAGGACGGATTGATCGACGAGCGCGTGCTCGGTGAATCCGGCCGCCCATGTCTCGATATCACCGCTGGAGTGGTGGACACCCAGCGCATCTGGGGCGATGGCAACACGTTCGAACCGGAGATGGTTTCGCGCAGCGGCCTGCGTTGGTATAAAAACCGGACCGTTTTCAATTATTACTCCGACACCAAGGCGGTGCATGACGTGACGCCGCAAAAACTGCAGGCTCTCATCACCCTGAATTTCCTTACCAGCGGTCGCCTCGATCTGGCTACGTCCTATTCGTTGTTCACCCCGGAAATCACCCGCATCGTCTCACGCAGTTATCCACACTATCAGGAACCTGTTAGCGCCCGTCCGCTCGATGCCTTCACCGGCGGTCATGATCCCCAAGTGTATGAGTTGGAACTGACACCCGACTGGCGGCAGGTCACGTTTTATAACACCGGCAAAAAACGCGAGGAGATCTCTACATCGCTGAGTGGTGATCGCGCCAGCAACGCGATCGGACTCGATCCTTCAGCCAGCTACCACGCCTACGAGTTCTGGACCGACACCTATCTGGGCAAACTCAAAGGATCCGCGAAACTGCGACAGGATCTCGATCCTGGCCATTGCGCGATGATTTCGCTGCGTAAGGTTTTGCCACATCCGCAAGTCATCAGCACCGACCGCCACCTGCTGCAAGGCTGGGTCGATCTGGCCGATGTGCAGTGGAATGCCAACAGCAAGGAGCTTTCTGGCACGGCCAAAGTGATCGGAGGAGAGCCGTTCCGGATCATCATCGCGGGCAATGGCACGAATTTGACCGATGTCAGCGTCAACACCGGCACCGCCACCCTCATGCCGCACCCGGCCCCCGTCGACCTATACCTCCTCACTCTCGAAAGCCCGCAATCCGGTGATGTCCGATGGAGCGTCCGCCCCAAGGCTAAACCGTAACCCTATATTTTTCCTGATGAAACACGTCATCATCCATACCGACGGGGCATGCAAGGGCAATCCCGGCCCCGGCGCATTCGGTGCGGTGCTCGTCTGTGGCCATCACCGCAAGGAAATTTCCGCCGGTTTCAAACTCACGACTAACAACCGCATGGAACTGCGTGCCGCCATCGCCGCGCTCGAAATGCTCACCGAACCCTGCAAGATCGAATTGCATTCCGATTCCAAATACCTCGTCCAGGCCATCAATGAAAAATGGCTCGATGGTTGGAAACGCCGCAGCTGGATGACCTCTGATAAAAAACCGGTGAAAAACAAGGACCTCTGGCTATTATTAGACTCCGCCATGGCCACGCACACAATCCGCTGGCAATGGGTGAAAGGCCACGCCGGTCACGCCGAAAACGAACGCTGCGACGAACTGGCCAACCTCGCAGTGCTCGAAAAAAACCTACCGCCAGACACCGGCTTCGAAGACAACCGCGACGATTAGAGGTCATTTCCTACCTATGTGGACCACCCGTGGTCGATCCCGACCTTTTTTTTCACGCGTCAAAAAAATTCTTGTTGCAAATCAATCTCAATTAGGCTTTGTTGCGTGCGGATGTCACACACCCATGCAGCAGATCTTCAGATCGACAGCGCGATGACCCTAAATCAGGTCGGAGTGGGCTGTGATGTGCGGATTTCCCAACTGAGCGGGCCGGGCTGTGATCGACTGCGCGACCTAGGTTTTTGTGAGCAATTGCTAGTCCGCAAGCTCTCAGCTGGGAGGAATTTGATCTGCTCACTGTGCGGCACACGCTTGGCGATCAGCCGTGAACTGGCCGAGCAAGTGGTGGTATCCCCCATGGCGTGATTTCCCCCATCGGTCATGCAAGGTTCTTCTGAATTTCCGCCGACCATTGCGCTGATTGGCAATCCGAATTCCGGGAAAACAACGGTTTTCAACGCGTTGACCGGATCCAACCAGAAAGTCGGCAACTACTCCGGCGTCACGGTGGAGGTAAAATCCGGACAAATGTTCACTCCGCACGGGAAAAAACTCCACGTGCTCGATTTGCCCGGATGTTACTCGTTGCGGGCACCGTCGCTGGATGAAAAAGTGGCGGTGGACGCGCTCAAGGGCGAGATCCCGGGTTACGCAAAACCGGACATGGTCGTCTGCGTGGTCGATGCATCAAACCTCGAACGCCACCTTCAGCTCGCCCTCCAGATTATCGAATTGGGAATCCCGACCGTCCTTGTGCTCAACATGGTGGACATGGCGGAAAAATCCGGCTTACGGCTCGATCCAGCGAAACTCTCCGAAGAACTCGGGGTGCCCGTGGTCCCGATGCAAGCCAACGCGGGAAAAGGAATCATCGAGTTGAAACAGGCGCTGCGGTTTCCATTCCCCCCCACCCCGGCGGTGGCGTGGGCTGCGGAGAATCTGGAAAACTCCCGCCGCGCATTGATCACCCGGCTTTGTGAGCTCGCTGCACGTCGGCCAGACGCCCATCAGCTCACGCTCTCCGATCAATTGGACAATTGGTTGTTGCACCCGGTTTACGGATGGATCGCGTTTCTGGGCATCATGTTCAGCGTGTTTTGGGGGATTTTTTCCTTCGCCAGAATCCCGATGGGCTGGATCGAAGCAGGTCAGGGCGTGATTGCAAATTGGGTGGTGGCACACATGGCCGACGGCGATTTGCGCTCGCTGCTGGTCGATGGCGTGCTCGGTGGTATGGGCGGCGTGGTGGTTTTCCTGCCGCAAATCGTGCTGCTGTTCCTGTTCATCGGGCTATTGGAGAGTTCCGGTTACATGGCCCGCGCCGCATTTTTGATGGATGGTGTGATGGCCAAGGCGGGATTGAGCGGCAAGGCGTTCCTACCGCTTTTCAGCTCGTATGCCTGTGCCATTCCCGGCGTGCTCGCCACCCGCACGATCGACTCCGCGAAGGAGCGATTGGTCACGATTTTCGTAGCGCCGTGGATGAGCTGCTCCGCACGCCTGCCGGTGTATTTCCTAATCGTGCCGCTGTTGTTGCATGAAAATGAAGGCTCCTGGAAACAGGCGATGATCTTATTCGCCATCTACGCGCTCGGCACAACCAGCGCGTTCGGAGTGGCCCGCTTGCTGCGCGCAAAGCTGGGCCCAGACACCGGAGCTACACATTTCTTGTTAGAGCTGCCGCCTTATCATGCGCCGCAGTGGAGCTACATCCTGCGCCACGTCGGCGAGCGGGCATGGTCATTCGTCGCGCAGGCAGGCACCATCATCCTCGGCCTTTCCATCCTTTTGTGGGCACTCGGCACTTACCCGAAATCAGGCGGTACCAAGGACGAAATGCTGGCCCACAGTGCCGTCGGCCGGATTGGATCGGTGATCGAACCCGCGGTGAAACCCCTCGGTTTCGATGGCCGTGTGGGCACCGCCATCCTGACATCCTTCGCCGCCCGCGAGGTTTTCAACTCCTCCATGGCCGTGCTTTTCCGCGTGGATGAGGCGGAGAGCGATGAGAAAACCCGGAGCTTGTTGCGCGACCGGCTCGCCGCCGCGAAACGGTCGGACGGCACTCCGCTCTTCACTCCGCTATCGCTAATTTCGCTGCTGGTTTTCTACATTTACGCGCTCCAGTGCCTGCCGACATCCGCCGTGGTCGCCAGGGAAACCGGTTCCTGGAAATGGGCGTTCCGCCAGTTCATCTTCATGTCGGGCTTCGCCTACATTGCCTCGCTGATCGTCTATCAGGGCGGAAAACTCCTCGGATTTTCATAACACCATGGACTGGCAAACACTCGCCGCAGCCGGAATCGTGACTCTCACACTCGCGGTATTCCTCATCCGTATGGCAAGGCCCCGCAAAAAATCCGGGTGCGGGCACCACTGCGATTGCGGGAAAAAGTGAGGATTCAATCCTCCTCGAACTTACGGGCAATCAACTCGCCGATCGCTTCCATCGCGCCCTCGGCATCAGGGCCGTCGGTGCTGACCAGAATGACGGATCCGTGGCCTGCGGCCAGCATCATGAGTCCCATGATGCTCTTGCCATCCACTTCCTCACCGTCTTTTTCCACAAAGACATCCGCCTCGAATCGATTCGCCAATTTAACGAATTGCGCGGCGGGCCGGGCGTGGATGCCGAGTTTGTTGATGATGGTGAATTCTTTTTTGGCCATGGAAAATCGGCACTTGCCGGGGACAACCTAGAAACTCATCCGCCACACTCCAAGGCTAAAGTTTCCGGCACGCGAAAAACAAGGAAGAGAGCGACTCATAACTCTGCCTGGAATGAGGATGAGTCACCCGAAAACAGAAGTTTCAATTCTTCTATTGGAAACGATTTTTTCGCTTTGATGGCCATTGACCGAACTGAAGCTTGGCGTTTTCAGATCCTCCTACGTGTGATGCTTGGCCATGAGCTTGATCCCGGCCTGCCGCACTCCGGCGGAAAACATGATATCCCCTAGTGCCAATCATCATGGTGGTCTGCGGAAGCTTGACCCGGATTTCTTCCGCGCCTATGCTCACGCAAGACCATGCCGCATCTCCGCAAATCCAAGGTAGCCGCTACCAGCGATCTGGTTTCGGATAAATCGCAGGCATCGGCAGCACTGGCCCACGCGGAACCGGACACCCCGCGCCGGACTAACATATTCCTGTATAGTTCCAACCGCTTCCAAAAACTTCTGACCGTGATAACCCTTGGATCACTGTGCCTGAGATCTTTACTCACCACTGAAGCCGCAGAACATCCGGGGAACATCGAGGTGGATTCACCCGAGATTCATGCCGATCGCCAAGTCACCTTCCGACTGGCAGCACCGTCAGCCACCAAGGTGAAACTGCGCGGAATCCAACACGAACCCGTGAAAATGAAGAAGGACAAGCACGGCGTATGGTCAGCAACCGTCGGCCCCATGGCACCCGGCATCTACGGCTACAGCTTCGTAGTGGACGGCGATGTCATGCTCGATCCATCCAATCCCGAGATCAAACCCGAACGCGATCCAGATGAGAGTGAATTGGAAATTCCGTCATCCACCCCGCTGCTCACCCAGTGGCAGGAGGTGCCCCACGGGACCGTGCATTTGAACGACTATTTTTCGCCAACCCTCAAGCGGGTGCGCCACCTGCGCATCTACACCCCACCCGGCTATGAGACGGAGACGGACAAGCGCTGGCCTGTGCTCTACCTCATGCACGGCACCGGCGATACGGAAGCGACCTGGACCGAGTTCGGCCGCGCCAACTACATCAGCGACAACCTCATCGCCCGGCAAGCGTGCCAACCGGCGATCATTGTGATGCCCGACGGCCACGCATATCTTCACGACGAGGAGGGCGACGGCCAACGCAATCTCGAGGCGATGGAAGCCGATGTGCTCGAAGCCGTGGTGCCGTTCGTGGACCACCTCTACCGGACGGTGCCGGATGCCAATCACCGAGCAATCTGCGGACTTTCGATGGGCGGATTCCAGTCGATGTTCATCGGCCTGCGGAACCAGCAAACTTTTGCCTGGGTGGCAGGCATGAGCGCCTATGTCCCCGATGTGGAAAAGGTCTGCGCCGCAGCCTTGAAAAACCCCGCTGCCACCAATGCCAACCTGCGTCTGTTCTGGCATCAGATCGGCCGCAACGACGACTTGTTGGCCGATCAGCGTAAGTTTGAAGCCGCATTGGAGAAACACGGCATCAAGCGCCAATTCCGCGTCACCGCCGGTGATCACGACTGGGATACCTGGCGCGGATACCTAGCGGAGCTGCTGCCGGTGCTTTTCAAATAGATGTCAGCCCCCCAATATCAAATCACCCAATTTCCAATTTACCTTTCAGACCGGTTCAGAGATTCGCGCTCTTGATTCGGTTGACCTCGGCGAGCAGGATCTGGAGTTGCGATTCGATTTTCGACAGCACCATGCTGTTCTGTAACTCAGCCGACTCCGGCCCCTGATCCACCTTTTCGATTTCCTCAACGTCCTTCTGGATCTCTTCCACATCCTCCTGGATTTCATCCAGATCCTTCTGGATCTCATCCACATCCTCCTGGATCTCATCCAGGTCCTCCTCCACCTCATCGAGGCTTTTACTATTCAGGTTGATCGCCATCTGAATGAAAATCGCCATGTAGATTGCCTCCAGTGAAACAACGGTCGTCAGCACCAGAAGCACATGGTCGGCGTTGACCCCGAACAGGATCAACGCGAAGCTGCACACGAACAAACCGGTGTGCACCACCAACGAGGACACGGATCCGATCCAGTCCATGATGGCGTGGGAAAAATCGGTCAGATGGCTGTGGCGGAAAACCCGCTTGGCTTTGTTGGTCATGGTGTTGGAGTCTAACAATATATTTCAATTTCCGGAGATCAGGACAACAGGCGGGCGAAGAATTCCGAGTGCAGGTGCCAGCCAAACAATCCGGCCGATCCCATGATGGTTCCTAACAGCGTTGGGATCAGGGCAATCCAATACAGCCACTTCTTATGGGTCAGGGCTGTAAGGGCCAGCAGCGAAATCGCCAGGGCAATCAGGGCGTCGGCAAGGTCGAATTGGTCATCATGATAATTCAACTCGTTATAATGGCGTTGGTCCGCCTCAGCCAGCAACCGCAGTTCCTCCTTTTTGGAGGCCTGATCGGCAACGAGGCGTTCATAGTTGGTGATGGCATCCCGGTAGTTCGAGCGAACCTGCGGATCCTGGGCTGTGACCTCCGACAGATTGAGTTGCACGAGAGTCGCCTTGGCCACCTCCTCACGGAGGTTCCGCGCTTGATAGAACGACCAGTGGTCGAGTTTATCGGCCTGGGCCTGCTGCATGGACTGGACGAGATTATCGTCCTTGACCTTGCAGACACCGAGAAAAGTGGCGAGCAATGCGACAGTGATCGCGACCCATGAACCGAGGCGACTGTCTGCGGCCTCGCTGGCACGGTTTTTCTCACTGGCTGCGGTAGCGGACTCCATGGGATCGATTTCCATAAGTGGGTAGTGGAGGTGAAATGTGGACTGCGAAGCGGATGTCCAACTTCGGATGAAGCGCTTGCGGTTGTGAAGCGTCATTGATTGGCACCTTGGTTCATCAAATTCACATTTACGTATCGAAATCCAAACCGGATTCCGGGCAGGTGCGGAGAACTCATCCAGCCACCGCCTTTCCCAACATTTCCTCTTGGAAAAGAGGCGATCAAGAATAAGCTCGCCGCTCTGAACATTGCCCATGAACCGAATTTTCCGCCGCAAATCGCTAGATCACCTCGTCGGTGAAACCACTGAGCCTCACCAACAACTCAAACGCTCGCTCGGCCCGGTCCACCTGACACTGCTCGGGGTCGGCGCAATCATCGGCGCGGGGATATTCTCGACCATCGGCAGCGCCGCAGCGGGCGGAGCGGACCACCTCGGCGCGGGACCGGCTTTGGTGATTTCCTTTATCCTTGTGGCGGTGGCCTGTAGCTTTGCCGCACTCTGCTACGCGGAATTCGCGGCGATGGTCCCGGTTTCCGGATCCGCTTACACCTACGCTTACGCGACCTTGGGCGAACTCATCGCCTGGATCATCGGATGGGATCTGATCCTCGAATACGC
This sequence comes from Akkermansiaceae bacterium, assembly GCA_903906515.1. GTDB lineage: Bacteria > Verrucomicrobiota > Verrucomicrobiia > Verrucomicrobiales > Akkermansiaceae > Luteolibacter. The sequence continues at coordinate 55,261 of CAIVKO010000083.1, read as the reverse complement.
TGTAGGCAATGTCGCCGTCGCCATCTCGTGGTCGGACTATTTTCAAAGTTTGATCGAGGGCTTCGGCATACACTGGCCGCTCTGGCTGGGCACGGACCTGCGCTCGGCGTTGCAAGCAGCGCACCAAGCGACCGCAGCCAACGCAGCCGGTATTGATCCCTCGACCTTGGGTGATGTTGTGGCCCGTGGTGTGGGTGCACTTGCCGCAGCACCAAAACTGCTCGGCGTGCCAGTGGTATTCAACTTACCAGCCGTGTTGATCGTGGCCGTCATCACCTGGGTTCTCGTGCGCGGCATTCATGAAAGCGCCCGCTTCAATTCCGCGATGGTCCTGCTCAAGCTGGCGATCATCGCTTTCTTCGTAATCGCCGGTGCCTGTTATGTGAAACCGGAACACTGGACACCTTTTGCGCCAAACGGTTTCGCCGGGGTCTCCAGCGCGGCGGCGATCATTTTCTTCGCCTACATCGGATTCGACGCCGTCTCCACCGCAGCCGAGGAAGCGCGCAATCCGCAGCGCGACATGCCCATCGCCATCATTTCCAGCCTCGTCGTCTGCACCATCATCTATATTGTCGTCGCTCTGGTTCTAACCGGCATGGTGCCATGGCACCAACTCAGTGGCGTTGCCGACCCGCTGGCCAAGGCCTTCATGGATCGTGGCCTGAACTGGTCGGCTGGCATCATCGCGTTCGGCGCGGTATTTGCCACGACTTCCGTCTTGATCGTATTCCAGATTGGCCAACCGCGCATCCTGTTTTCGATGGCCCGCGACGGCCTGCTTCCTCCATGGGCCGCACGAGTGCACCCACGCTTCCGCACGCCGCACACGATGACGATTCTCACCGGTGTGTTCGTGGCAGGGTTCGCCGCAGTCACGAACATCAACGAGGTCGTCGAACTCTGTAACATCGGGACGCTCTTCGCATTCGTGCTAGTCGCGGTGGGCGTGATCCTGCTGCGTCGCACCGAACCCGACCGGGCTCGACCGTTCCGCACCCCGCTGGTGCCATGGATACCGTTAGGTGCGATCCTCAGTTGCGGTTACCTGATGGCGCAATTGCCCTGGGTGACATGGCTGCGGTTCCTAATCTGGTTAGGTGTCGGATTGCTGTTCTATTTCATCTACGGTTTCCGCCACAGTCGGCTGAACAAATCACGTGGAAATGGATTCCAGGCGAAGGCCGATGAAAATAATGAGGGAAATCAACCGCAGATGGACGCAGATGGACGTTAATCTTAAGAAGCATATGAGCAACTGATACTAACAGCCTGGCGTATAAGCCAATTAACACAGCTCTTTATTATCTGCGTTAATCCGCGTCCATCTGCGGTTCATTTTTCTTTCTACTACCAGACACCCCCCCCGCTGACGCCGCCTCATTTCATCGGCACGGGCGTGTCATGCATCCACTGGATGGCCATGTCGAACTCGGCTTGAAACCTCTCGCCCGCGCATCCCATGTCATGTGGGACATCTGGAATGGAAACAAGCTTGTGCGGGGTTTCCGAACCAAGCGAATCCAGCCATCCGGCATCATCCAGAGGATCCAGACCTGCTGCAAATTGCACCACATGGATTCCCTTCAGCAGCGGCGCATGATCCTTCAACGCGAAGGATCCCGGGCCCTGCGGCTCTAAACCTAACAAATCGCTGGCGGTGATGCCGTAGCGGCTACGGTCGCCGGGTGCCGCGGCAAGAATGCCTATCAGATGTTTTTCGCGTTGCGGACTAGCGGCTGCCGCCACCGCCCACTCGGCTCCGGTGGACCATCCGGTGTACCAGACCGGACAATCATCCGCGAGGCCTGCCCGTTTTCTAACCACACCAACCGCGCCATTAAACGCCTCCACCAGTTGCGCTTGATCGAATGTCCGTGTATCGGCGAATCTCCGGCAGTCCCAGCCACCGACCGCGTATCCCGCTGCGGCGGCATGAAGTGCAAGCGGTTCCTCCCATTGGTCAGACCATCCGCCGTCCCCGGTAGCGACGATGATGACTCCCTTGGGACTTTTTGCGGCGTGATAAAGCACTTTAAAATCCCCGGTGGATAAACGCAGCGGTAGAACCTCCGCCTTGTTGCTGGAGAATCCGCGCGGCATCAGGACATGCCAGATGAACCATCCTATCGGAATCAACAGTAAAATCTGAAGAACCAATAGGGAACGACGGAGAATCACTCGTGAGAAAAGAGTCATGGTGCGGTCGAGGGTCCGGTGTTCGGCTCGGAAGATGAAGCGCACGAACGGATGGAGGATTTCCCAATCAACCCGGTGATGTCGAGAATAACAGCAGGGAGATCCCAAGCTTTCGGAATCGCGAGGTAGCGGGGTTTCCAGATCGGCTGAAACTTGCTTTTCCAAGCGCGCAGCCCGTTGAAATTGTAAAATGCTTCGCCCCGGTCATAAATCAACCCGCCGATGCGGTTCCACAAAGGCGCGAATTGCCGCCCCGCCAGCCCCGACAACGGGGCCATACCGAGATCGAACCATTGGTATCCCTGCTCCTTGCCCCACAACATCAGGCTCACGAACAAGCAGTCCATCACACCGTTCGGCGCATCGGGCAGATGGCGCATCAGATCGGTGGAAAGTTCGTCTTTTCCGTTGCCCGGCCACATGTTGCCGAACGCGACCAACTTGTCTTTCACGAAAATGACCGCCACCGGAAGCCGGCGGATGTAGTCATCCTCGAAACTGCCTAGCGAAAACCCCTTTTCACGCGCCCCTTGATGAGCAAGCCATGCGTCCGAAATCGTGCGGAGTTCTTCGATGCGCGTAGCCACCTGATCGAGCGACCAGATCTCGAAGCGCCAATCCTCACGCTCCATGCGGTTCATCACCTTGCGGAATTTCTTAAGCCCGGATGAAGCCAGATCGAACGTTTCCAGCGGAATCATCGCCTCCTCGCCGAGTTTGAACACCCTCATGCCCATTTCGACACAAATCGGCACCATCGCCGCCGACACCTGATAGAACACCACCCTCATGCCCTCGTCCTGCGCCTGTTCCGCAAACCGCCAGTAAAGCCCTTCGAACATCTCCTCATCCCCCACCGGGTCCGCGATGGCGACTCGCGTCCTGCTCTGGTCGCGGTACATCAGGAACGCGTTCTGGTCGTAATTGAAAAGGAAGTCCTTATCGCCCACCAACGCGAGCGCACTGGCGCAGCGGGTACTTTTCGCAACCATGGCTTCGATTTTACCCATTTCCGGCAACGGGGTTCGCGCCCGCGGCGGTGCCGGACGCAACCACTGCGTGAGCGCGACAAACAACAAAATCAGGGCGCTTCCGGCCATCCCGCGCAGCAACCGGGACGCATCGTTCTCGAACGAATATTGCCACCACAGGTCGGACTCATATCCCACATGGCGACTGGTGTAGAAACCGAACCAAATCGCGATGCCGATGATAGATAGAATCAGAGCCCACCACAACGGTGTGAACCTGCGCGTCCAAATGCCCGCATGACGGTGGAACTTCGACTTGAATGGCAGCAAGGCTCCGAGAAACACACACAACACCACCGCCTCTTCCCAATCGAACCCCTTCAACAGCGAAAACACCACTCCACCACCCGCCATCAGCACGGCAATCCACCAAGCCGCCCTCACGCGGCGCAGCAGTCCGTGAGCGACGATGATCATGACGGTTCCCGCAATGCTCGATAGAAAATGCGACGCCTCCACGAATGGCAGCGGAATGAAATTTTCGAGAACCACCCGACGCTCCACAAGCATCGGCGTGGTGGCGGACAACATCAGCACGAATCCGCCCGCCAGCGCGGTCATGCCCGCCAACTGCGGCGCGATGGCCGACCATGCCTTGGCCGTGCCATCCACCGTGATCTTCGCCCAATGCCGCTTGGCCCAGATTTCACGACTGCTCACCGCGATCACGGCGATCAGGAATGGTATCAGATAGTAAATCATCCGGTAAGTGAGCAGCGCTCCGGCCATAACCGCCGGCTCGCTCATTCCCGCCGACAGCTTGCTGATAGAAATCTCCATCACCCCCACCCCGCCAGGCACATGACTGGCCGCACCGAGCGCCTGCCCGACCGCAGTCGCCGCCAGAAATGCCGGAGTCGGGATTTCCGCAGGAAGAAAAACCCGCAGCGCGAGCCCCGCGAACAACCAATCGAGCGTCGACACCACCATCGTGGTTAGAAGCAGATTCAACGGGGGCAGGAAAGGAATCTTGCGGCCTCGGAATCCGGTGACCGACAACACCGCGAGTGTGAAACAGGAAGCCAACAACAACGCTCCCACCCCACGCCCGACCATAGCGGACAACCACGGCAGGTCCGGAGGGCTCCAACATAACAAAATCCCCGCCAGCAGCGCATGACCCAACCAACCGGCGATCAACAGAAATCCGGTCAGTTTGGCAATTTCTGCGCCATCCAATCCATATTGGCCATACAAGCGCAGCCGGATCGTACCACCGCCCAGGATCGTGCCGCCACCATTCATGCTGAAAGAACCCGCGATCAAGGCGGTGCCCAATACCTTCCCCTTAGGAAGATCCCGCCGCAACCATCGCAACGCCACCAGATCCAACGAGGCATTGCAAAGCAGGCTCAGCGCCGTCAGCACCAACGCGCACGCCAAATGCCAACCTCCGATCCGGCGCAGCACCCCATCAAGCTCCTTCATGTTGAAACCCGCCCATTCGCGGTGCAACGCCATGAGGGCGATGATCATCACCGCCAACCAGGCGAAACGCATCACGACGCCAAACCAACGCCTGATTTTTTCGGATTGAATCAATTTTCTCATTATTCCTAGCATCCTCCACATTCAGACTGGCAGTTCCCGCAGGTCCGAACACGCAGGAAATCCTGCCAAACATAACGAATCTTTACCATTCGATTGTTCAACAATGTTGAAATTTACCGGGTGAGCGCTCGTGGACATGAGAAACCGAAGACCAGGTTTGATTCGGGCGACAAAGATCCGATCCAGATCATGCTTCAAATGAGCTCAACCGCCACCGGCACCGCCTCACAGACTCGTCGCCAACCGGGAAAATTCCACTTGTTAGGAAACCCCTCGCATTGCCCGGGTTTGACCGGATGGATGCGGCAGGCGTTCCCTTCCAGCATGATGCATTCGTGGTTTTCTCTTTCGATGAGCGAGAGGCCGTTCCGATTCGAACGCAGGCGGGTGTATTGCTGGAGGAAGTCAGCCTCGATCAGGCCAAGAAACCCGGCGATGACCGGGATTTCCTCCTCCTCAAGCCGAACGTCTCCCGGCCACCTGCAACACGCGGTGCAGCGCTGGCAGACGTAATACACGCCCGGATCCAGAACGACATCCCGGTTTCCCGGACTGCCATGATCCTTGGATGGACCGTCCGTCATTGGAGTTGCCGGTAGTAATAATTGACCTTGCCTTGGAACCATCTCCACTTCGAACCGGGGCGGCCGTGGTCGAGCAGGAAATGCGGGCAATTTTTGTTAGGCGGATGTTTTCCGTGCCGCGGCCAGTGATAGTGCGGCACCACATTGCAAAGCGGAATTCCATTCTTCTTCATCAGGATGGCAGTCAACTTCGCCGTGCGTTCGATGGTGGCATTGAGGTTGCTGCCGCGATTCTCGCACATCTCGATGCCGATCGAGAGTCGGTTTCCCGGGCCTGCGAAATCCGCGTGCTCACCCTGTTCCGTGGTCGGCATGTGCTGGATCGCCTCGTGGTCGTCCACCGTAAAGTGCCAGATGAGATAACCGATACGGTTTCCGCCGTGGGGATTTTTCGGCGATCGCAGTGCCCCGTGTTTCAGGGCGAGCGAGTGCTGCGCCGCATTCGCAGTGTAGTTCTGGGTGCTATGAATCGTGATGTAGCGAGGCCTCATCGACCGGTATACCTTGCGTCCATGGGTGCCACGCGGGACCATGTCCGGCCTGAGGTGGACCTCGCGATACATCCGCGACATCGGCATCGGACCGCCACCCGCCGGACGCGATCGACCACCACCTCGCGGCGGACCCAGTTCCTGGCACTGGCAAAGTAAGAACGCCCCTAAAATCAATGAAAATGGCTTGTGGAATCGATGCACGCACAGCCACTACCACGAAATCTCCCGTCCTCAAAATCAATTTCTCCTGATCTGGAAAAAAGCGGGGCATCAGCGCCTGACTGAAAAATGGCAGGGACCCGACCTCCGGGCGGTCCATGACCGCATGCGACGCGAATACATGGAGAACGAGAGGATAGCGGAAGCTGAAAATATTCGCTGGATCATTCACATCACATGCACGCGGACCGCTCGGAGAGACGGTCCCTGCCCACCCTTTCGCTTCGCGCATACTCATTCGGCGTGGCATGAGCGAAAAAATTTCCGGCTTGGCGATCACCGCTTCAGGGGTATAATCCGACCGTGAAAGGACGTTTTATTATTGATTTGGCAGGACTCCCGGACGAGGGAAAAGGGTTTTCCGGGGTGCTCCCGAAAGAAATCTTCGACCTCCCGGAGGGTGATGCGCAGGCGGTGGGGCCGCTTGAATACGATGTCTGGGCCCAGCGCTTCGGTTCCGAATTATTGCTCACCGGCTCTCTCTCCGCTCCCTTTGAATTCACCTGCGTGAGGTCGTTGCACCCCTTTATTCAGACGATCCGACTGGAGGGGTCGGCGGTTTCCGTGGAGATCGAAAAGGAGGGCGATATCGACGCTACAGAGGCCCTGCGGGAGGAAATTTTGATCAACTTCCCGGTGGACCCTCGCTGCGAGGATGGGGATATTCCACAACAGTGTGAAATCGATCCCCGATATTTATCAGTGGACAAACCCGTCGATCCTGCGCTACCCACTCCGCCCCGCGTCGGGAGTGATGACCGTTGGTCAGCTCTCGACAATCTCAAGGACCTAAAGGACCAACCCTAACACCAAAGCAAGACCATGGCCGTACCAAAACGCCGCCAATCCAAAAGCCGTCAGAAAATGCGCCGTGGCGCCAAACGTTGGCGTGCGCCGATCTTCAAAAATTGCCCCGAGTGCGGCAGCAAAGTGCCTTCGCACATTGCCTGCCCTTCATGTGGCTACTATCGTGACCGTCAGGTGCTCGATGTTGAAGTCAGCTGAAACCACTCGCGTGATTTCAGCTAAATTACCGCCCGGGATTTTTCCTGGGCGGTGATTTTTCATACCCATTTCCTAAAATTCACCCGCGCACCCGCAATTTACAAACTCACATGAAAGTCGCCCTGGACGCCATGGGCGGGGACCTCGCCCCCGCAGTCAATATCGGAGGAGCCATCGACGCCCTCCGCTATTATTCCAAGATCACCCATCTGTTTTTGGTCGGTGACGAGGGAATTCTGAAAGCGGAGTGCGCCAAGCAAGGACTCGATTTGAATGACCCGCGGGTCAGTATCGTGCACGCCCCGGAAGTCATCGGCATGGCCGAGCCCGGCGCCAAAACCGTGCGCCGCAAGAAGCTTTCGTCGATCAATGTGGCCATGGACATGGTCAAGGAAGGCAAGGCGGAAGCCTTTGTCTCGGCCGGCAACACCGGTGGTGCCGTGGCCTCCGCGACTTTGAAACTGCGGACCCTCCCCGGCGTGGACCGCGCTGGTATCGCCACCGCCATTCCCAACGAATTCGGGCTCTGCCACATTCTGGACGCCGGGGCCAACCCGGAGGCCAAGCCCGAGCACTTGGTCGCCTACGCGGTAATGGGCACCGCCTTCGCCCGCAACGTGCTGGGGGTGAAAAACCCGAAAGTCGGACTGATGTCCAATGGCGAAGAGGACGAAAAAGGCACCACTTTCACCAAAGAAACCTTCAAGCAACTCAAGCAAACGCCGGGCATCCATTTTGTTGGCAACGTCGAAGGACGCGATCTTTTCGAAACCGAGCTGGATGTCGTGCTTTGCGACGGATTTGTCGGCAATATCATGCTCAAAACCGTGGAGGCCACGGCCAAGGCGGTTTCCAAGTGGCTCAAGGCCGAAATCAAGGGCAACCCGCTACGACTTTGCGGCGCTGTTCTCGCCCAGGGCGCCTTCAAGGCGCTCAAGGAAAAAAGCAGCTACGAGACATACGGCGGCAGTCCGCTTCTCGGCGTCAACGGCGTGGTCATCATCGCCCACGGTTCCTCCACCGCCCTGGCCGTGCGAAACGCCATCCGGGTCGCCATGGAAACTGTGGAAAGCCGCGTCAACTCACGCATTCAGCAGGAACTCGCGTCCATTTCCACCTCCAGCACTTCTACTGAAGCCTGATGGTAAGGAATTGCGGGTCGAATAATTTCCATTTCCTGACGCCCGCCCGAACTTCGGGCTTGTGAGCGGGGCATTCAGTCTCCAGTCTCCCGCCCGCATGAGTGAAAAGACATCCGTCATCGACGTCTGCATCGCAGGCACCGGCAGTTACGTCCCGGAAAAAATTCTTACCAACGAAGAACTCGCCGCCAGGGTGGATACCAGCGACGAATGGATCGTGACACGCACCGGCATCAAGGAGCGCAGAATCGCGGCGGATGACGAGTTCACCTCCCACATGGCATCCAAGGCCGCTCGCCGCGCGCTCGAACAAGCCGGGTTGGAGCCACTCGATATCGAGTTGATCATCGTCGCCACCATCACGCCGGACACCCCCACCCCCGCGACGGCCTGCCACGTTCAGCAGCAAATCGGTGCGTTCAATGCAGTGGCCTTCGACATCTCCGCCGCCTGCTCCGGATTTCTCTATGCCATGAAAATCTCCAAGCGCCTGATCTCGGACGGCGCTTTCAAAAACGCCCTCATCATCGGTGCGGAAAAACTCTCCACCGTGACCAATTGGGAAGATCGCTCGACCTGCGTGCTCTTCGGTGATGGTGCCGGTGCCGCCATCCTGCGCCGCGCGGAACCCGGCGAGGGCTCGATCGTCGCCACCGAAATGGGAACCGACGGCAACCTGACCCACCTGCTCGAAATTCCCGGCGGCGGCTCCGCCTGCCCGATCACCAGCGAAAACGTCAACCAACACACCCACACGCTCAACATGCAGGGCAAGGAGGTTTTCAAGATCGCCGTCAACCGCATGAAGGAAGCCGCGGAAAAAGTCATCGCACGCGCCGGTTGGAAAGCCGAGGAAATCGCCTGCGTCATCCCCCACCAGGCAAACCGCCGCATCATCGATGCCATTGCCGACCGCCTCGCCGTCCCTAACGAGCGCGTTTTCATCAACCTCCACAAATACGGCAACACCTCAGCCGCATCCATCGCCATCGCAATGGATGAAGCCAACCGCACCGGAGCCTTCAAACGCGGCGAATATATCGTGCTGGTCGCATTCGGAGCCGGATTGACATGGGCGGCGGCCGCCATCCGTTGGTGAGCCCCCCTCTATCCGGTCCACATGCCGAAAGTCCGTCTTCCTGATTCGGATCTTTCAACGCATATTATGCTTCCGGATTGACCTTTCACCCCATCAACTCTAGCCATTTTCTCAAGACAATCATGGAACCTACCACTACGGCATACGGCACATGGAGCGGCGGACGCTTCATGCATTTCGGAGAAACCCTATCCGAAGCACGCTTCATTGAGTGCATTCAAACCGCCTACGAATCCGGCATCCGGACCTTCGTCACCTCCGATGTCTATGGTAATGGCAAGGCCGACGAATTGCTCGGAAATGCACTGACCGGCATTGACCGCAGCACCTACAGCCTGGTGGGCATGATTGGCCACGATTTTTATGAAGGCCAACGCCTCGGCAGCCGGGGATACCCGCGTTTCACCGATCCCGTATTGCGCGGTCCGGAACAATACGCCGCTTTCACGCAAATGGCCGCTGCAAAGGAACTCGAACGCTGCGGAACCGATCACTTCGATCTGCTCATGCTGCACAATCCGGATGAAATCGGATACACCAACGAGACACTCTGGCAGGCATTGAAAAACCTCAAGGACCAAGGCCTCACCAAACAACTCGGCATCGCGCCGGGCCCCGCTAACGGATTCTCCCTCGATATCGTCGATTGCTACGAACGTTTCGGCGAACTCATTGATTGGGCGATGCTCATTCTCAGTCCGCTCGAACCTTGGCCCACCGGACTCATCCTGCCAGCATGTGAAAAATTCGGCGTCAAGGTGATGACCCGCGTGGTCGATCATGGCGGAGTTTTCCACGGCGACGTCGGCCTGCCCGGTCACGAATTCAAGGCCGGCGACCACCGGACGTATCGGCCAGACGGCTGGGTCCAGCACGGCATGGAAAAAGCCGAAAGAATGCGCCCGATCACGGAAAAATACGGTCTCAGCCTGTTGCAGTTCGCCTCGATCTGGAATCTCAGCCAACCGGCGGTGGAGAGCGTGGTGCCCACCTTCATCCAGGAAGCTGGAAATCCCGCCCGCCCGATCGAAGACAAAATCCGCGATCTAGCAACTCTGCCCGACATCCGCCTCACACCTGAAGAGGTCGAGACTGTCCGCAGCATCGGCGACAACACCGGATGCATGCATCTCAAAGGTGCCAGCAAACGCCACACCACCAACGAACGCCCGGACGAATGGCCGATGCGCGATGATTTGCTGGAACTGGCTGCGCGCTACGGACTCGGCTCGGATTGGTAATCTCGAAAATCGGAAATTCGATAGATTTTCCTCTTGTGCTGGATGTGACATCACGCTTTAACTGTTCACATGAACGGCGCTACGTATGATTCCAGTAAAGATCCATTCGAAAATTCAGACTGCACCAGGCTCACAGACGGCGACCACGCCACGCCGGAAAGGGACGGAAACGGATCACGCATTCACGATCTTCCCCGCAATGAACGGCCGCGCGAGAAACTGGCGCAACTCGGGCCCACAGCTTTGGACAATGCCGAATTGATGGCCTTGTTCATTTCCACCGGAACCAAAGGGCGCAGCGCCATCGAAATCGGACGGGATCTGGTCCGAAAATACGGCTCATTGGGAGCGCTGGGCGGTCTGCCGGTGGCGGAACTCGCCAAGGAATACGGGCTGGGGTTGGCCAAAGCGTCCAAACTCGCCGCCGCCTTCGAACTCGGCATCCGCGTGGCACGCGAACAACTCCGGGAAATCCCATTGGACAGGCCGGAACTCATTTACGAATTTTTTGCACCACAACTCAGCCACCTCACCCAAGAACAAGTCGTCGTGGCCGTGGTGGACCCCCGTCTGCGGCACATTGGCACCAATGTCGTTTCCGTGGGCACGGTGAGCGAGTCCAACGCCCATCCCAGGGAAATCCTGCGCCCGGTGATCACCCGTGGCGCTTACGGCTTCGTGCTCATCCACAATCACCCATCGGGTGATCCTGGTCCCAGCCGCTCGGATGAAATCGTGACCCGCCGGATTATCGAAGCTGCCGCGCTCATGCAGGTTTGCTTCATCGATCATGTCATCATCGGCAAGCCATCCCCCGGCAGATCTGGCTATTATTCCTTTCGTGAGGCGGGATTGATTCCCTGAGTTGCTTTTTTGCTTTTTTTGTCCCAACTTCGGGAATCGCCGCATGTCTCACCTGCACCTCACCCGCAACCTACGATCCATCGCCTTCCTGTTGGTCGTCGCGGCGATCCTCGCGGGCGTCGGAATGCTTTGGTGGGCCAACCGCACCGGCATGCCAGCATCTTGGCGCGCCGCCATCGAAAATGAAATGAGCAAACAAGGCGCTTACGTCAGAATCGGCGGCCTCAGCTACAATCCGCTCCGCGGCGTGCTCGCCACCAAAGTGAGTGTTTTTTCGGATGCCACCCGTCTCCATGAGATTTCCAAACTCGAAAACGTAGTCCTGGATTTCGATAAAACCAAACTCGCCCGCGGTGATGTGAAAATCACCAAAATCGAGTTCGTCAATGTGACGCTGATCATGCCGGTGGACCCAGGCGACCCCGATTCCGAAACCCTGGAAATCAAGGATGCCAACGGCCTGCTATTCATGCCTGGCAACCGGCGATTCGAAATCCGCAACGCCAGCGGAACCATCGCTGGCATCCGCATCATCCTGGACGCCAGAATCATCGGCTTCAAAGATAACCCCCAGCATGTGCCGGATCGCTCCCAAGAAGGTAAACGACGGCAGTTGATCGCTCGCATCATCGGAGAACTCAAGCGCTGGCGGTTTGATCCAGACCAACCACCGCAACTGCGCATCGTCCTCAACGGAGACGTCAACCAACCGGACTCGCTGGAGGCGAAGCTCTCGCTGACGGCAAAAGGCGTGGAAAAAAACAACCATACACTGGATCTGATCACTGCGGATTCCGAAATCACCGGCAACCTGCTGACGATCACCTCACTGCAAGCGAAAGACCCGCACGGAGAACTTCACGGGCACGCCGACTATGACATCAGCGAGCATGAGGGACGTTTCGACATCCACTCATCTCTGGAGATCCCGTCCTTGCTCAAGAATTGGTTTGGCACACCTCCGATCAAGGAAATCACCATAGGTGGGAGTCAGACGATTGATGCGGAAGGCACGTTCCTCCTCGAAGAAGGCAGCAATCCACGCATTCAGATGACGGGGCACGCCGCCTGTAATTCCGTCAAATTGCGCGATGTGCGCTTCAAAACAGTGAAATGCGCGTTTTCCTGGAACGGTGGCGACTTGTTCCTTAGAGACGTGGTCTTGCAACATGCCGACGGCGAGGCCCGTGGCAAAGCCTTGATTCAATGGCCATTGGTCCGCTTGGCCGTGGAAAGCACCATACCCGGAGCAATCCTCCGTCCGTTTTTTGTCGGGCAGCCATTGGAACAAGTCATCGACGATTTCTCCAACCGCGATGGATCGTCCTATCTGGTCCGTCTGGAAGGCGGATTCGATGCCACTGATCGGACATCATGGGCCTACACCGGCGGCGGCATTGTGAAAAACGTCAGCTACAAGGGCGTTCCGGTCAACTCGGCGGAGTGCCAATTCTCACTGAGCCATCACGAACTCGATTTCTTCGACGGCACCGTCGTTTTCAATTATCAGGACTACCCCCTGCGCAAGGAATTCAACGGCCCCAAACACGCGACATCCAAGGTTGGCAGGATCCGCTATGTCGCCGCCACCAAAACCGTGGATGTCGAAGACGTCACCGGCACGTTCTGGGCCGCACCGATGGTCCGTTTGTTCGCGCCGAAAGTCGCTGACGCGATCGAAATCTACCGCTTTCACACCCCACCGGAACTCAAAGGCTCCGGCGTGGTCGATGTGACACCGCAGGGCCGCACCGCGCTCGATATTTCCTTCAACGGTTCCGCCGCGAATTATCGCTTTCTGGGTGAGGATGTCACCCTTTTGAAACCTACTGGCAAGGTGTCCATCCGCGGGGATCGTGTTACGGTGGACCCACTGAAACTCGAAGCTTTCGACGGTCCGATCAAAGCGAGCTTTGAGGTCCGCGATAAAGGCAGACTCAGCGGAGACATGAGCTGGACCCGGCTCTCTCTCCCCGCTCTATCATCCACATACGGATTCAATATGAAGGGTTCCGGCGAGGTAACCGGAAGAATCGAATTCGCCCTAACAAACGGCCAGGTGGAGACCATGAATGGCACAGGACTACTGGCCTTGAATAAAGCCGAGTTATTATCGGTGCCCATCTTAGGGCCACTCAGCCCTCTCATCAGCGGAGTGCTCGGCGACCGGAAAGCCGGCTTCGAACGTGCCAAGAGTGCATTTTGCAATTTCAAAATCAAAGATGGCATTCTCAGCACCAAGGATTTCCAAACCACCACCACCTCGCTGGTCTTCACGGGAGACGGAGCCATCGACCTCAAGGAACGCACCATCGATATGACCATGCGCATGAATGCTCGTGGCCTGCTCAGCCTGATCACCCTGCCGCTCAGACCGTTTTATGGCATGTTTCAATTCCGCGGAACGGGCCCATTGAAGGAAACCAAATGGGAAAATGTCATGTTCACCTCCCCCCCGGACGAGCAGGGGGAGGTCCTGCTCGCACCGCCCAAGGCGAAAATCGTAGGTGGCAGAAATTGATTGGCGATTTTCGAAGACACCCCTTGCACACGATGAAAGAAAATGCGACTAATTCCTCGCCCGACCTGTCATGACGACACGTCAAGGAAACCACAAATACCATGAACAAACCTTTCAGTATCCCAGCTACCCTCGATCCGGAATCTGGATTCACATCGCCCGCCGAATCGTCATCTCCGACGATTTCCCAAGCCGCGAACGACCTGCGCGCCGCGGCGAGTGAAAAAGCCCGTGAGTTCGTTCACACCGCAGAGACAAAAGCCTCCGCCATCAAGGACCGCGCCGTGGAATCCGCTCAGCATTTCCGCGATAGCGCGACTGAAAAAGCCGCCGCCTTGAAATCCGCCGCCACGGAAAAAGCCCAGCACATCAAGGAATCCGCCACGGAACAGTGGCAGGACACCCGAGTGAAAGCCAAGGAGTTCCAAGTCACTGCTGAGGATTACATCCGCCAAAACCCGACCAAGTGCGTGGTCAGCGCCCTCGGACTCGGATTCTTGATCGGGCTCATCGTCCGCCGCTGAGATTGGTCCCTACGCACTCCCGATTGCCGGCTACAACCTGATACCCGTCAGGCATGTCAGGTTGCACTCCCATGAATCCAGAACCGGATACCGATATTCCGTCCCAACCGCAACTCTCCGATCGGGGGGCCGGTCCGGAGTCTTTCAACCGCCCCGTGACATGGCGCGAGGCGGCTCTGGCATTGGTGACGGCACGGCTTTCTCTCATCCAGATAGAATCCAAAGGCGCGGCGGAAAATCTGGCGCGACGATTGCTGCTGTGGACCGTCGTTGGTATTTGCGCGTTTTTCACATGGGCACTGATTCTGGCAGGTGGTATCGCCTTGATTGCTGAAAATTCGCACTATCCATGGTATTGGATCGCCCTTGTTTGTGCAGCCGTCCATCTCCTGATCGCCTTGATTGTGGTAGTCATGGCTAAAAAATCAGGCCCACCGGCATTTCCTGTCACCCGTTCTGAATTTCAAAAAGACCGCGAATGGATTCTAAAGCTGTAAAACACCCTGAAATTCTCCGTTTGATCCGCCTAAGCAATGCCTCACGCTCCTGCCTCGCAGCGGAGGCTGCGGTTTTCCGGCGCAGGCTGGATGTCCCTTCACGCGTCCGCGAGTCACTCGGCAGACATCCTCTGGCATGGTTGTTAGGTTCTCTCGGTTCCGGCTTGGCCGCCAGCTTGTTGTTCCGCCGCAAGCCAGCCATCACAGGAAAAAGCAGTCGCGGGATCAAATCCACTCTGTTAGGACTCGCCTTCAAAACGGCACGCCCATTGCTGGAAGCATGGCTGATAGGCCGCTTCAAAAACCTGGCAGGTGGTCTAGTGAGATTTCCTGACGAACCTGTCTCCGCACCACTCGCTTCACGAAAAATCAAAAAACGCTGAATCTTTCCATGTCCACTCATCAGGTTCTCGATCATGTCGATCAATACCTCCAACTCGGGCGTGATTACGAATGCTCCGACGTTCACCTCGCGACCGCATACCCTCCTGCGTGGAGACGCTTCGGCCAGCTCCAGCCAATCTGGAATGACCACCAACCTCTGACACCCCAGGATACGGAACGCCTCGCAAGATCGTTCCTCGGGGACGCCGAATGGGAGCGACTGCAGGTCAAGGGTGATATCGACTTCGCCTACTCCGCCAGCAACGGTCGTTACCGCGCCTCCTGCGTCAAGCAGCGCCTCGGTTACGACATGGCTTTCCGGGTCATCAACACAACCATCCGCACCATCGAGGATATCGGCCTGCCGCTTGAGCACATCCTCCCGCTCACACGCTACCAGAACGGCCTGGTGTTGGTCACCGGATCCGTTGGATCGGGAAAATCCACCACTCTCGCCGCATTGGTCGATTTCATCAACCGTGACCGCGAGGACCACATCCTCACACTTGAAGACCCGATCGAATACGTCTTCGAGTCGAAAGGCTGCCACGTCAACCAGCGCGAAGTCCACACCCACACAGAGTCGTTCGCCAGGGCGCTGCGTGGCGCGCTCCGGGAAGACCCGGACGTCATCATGGTCGGGGAAATGCGCGACCTTGAAACCATCCAGCTCGCACTGACCGCCGCCGAAACAGGACACCTTGTGTTAGGCACCCTTCACACTGGCAACGCCCCGCGGACGCTGGATCGCGTGTTGGACGTTTTCCCCACCGACCAGCGTGACCAGATACGCATCATGGTCTCGGAATCCCTGCGCGGCATCCTCTCCCAGCAGCTCGTTCCAAAAGCCGATGGTAAAGGCCGCGTGCTCGCTCTCGAACTTCTGGTCAACACCCCCGCCGTCGCCAACTGCATCCGCGAAGGCAAAACCTTCATGCTACCCGGCGTCATGCAGACCGGCAAAAACGTCGGCATGATCACCATGGATGAGTCCCTCCGCCGCCTCTACATCGATCACCAGATCACGCGTGATGAGTTGATCTTCCGCGCCGATGACAAAGCGCAAATGAAGGAATTCCTCGAGTCCTGAAATAGAAAGCGCGAAACCCTAATTACTAAATCCGAAACGAAATCCATCATGCAACCCACGATCGAGACACTTCGTTTCAAATTTGGAATTTAAAATTTAAGATTTCCATTCCATGGCCCGCATCGACCAATTTTTCCGCTATCTGATCGCCAACAAAGGCTCCGACCTTCACCTAACCGAAGGCCAGCCCCCGAAAATCCGCGTCCACGGCGCGGTTTCCGCGATTCCCGATACGGAGGTCCTCGCGGGTGAGGATTTTAAGAACCTGCTCTTGGAAATCTGTGATGCCCGCGCGTTCCAACGCTACATGGAATGCGGGGATTTGGACTTCGCCTATGAGATGGACGAGGACTCCCGTTTCCGCTGCAACTACCTGAAACAACAATGGGGCCTGGCCGCGGTTTTCCGTTTAATCCCCACCGAGATCGCATCGCTGGAGTCACTCGGCGTGCCCGATATCGTCAAGGAATTCGGCCACATGCGCTCCGGTCTGGTGCTTGTCACCGGCCCTACCGGCTCCGGCAAGTCCACCACGCTGGCCGCGCTGTTGGATTATATCAACATCAACTTCAACCGCCACATCATCACCGTGGAAGAACCCATCGAGTTCGTTCACTCCAACAAGCGGTCCATCATCACCCAGCGCGAGGTGCCGGTCCAGACACCGTCATTCGCCGATGGTCTCCGCGCCGCCCTGCGCGAGGATTCGGACATCGTATTGGTCGGGGAAATGCGCGACCTTGAAACCATCTCGCTCGCCCTAACAGCCGCTGAAACCGGCTTGCTTGTCTTCGGCACACTCCACACCAACAACGCCCGCAAGACCGTGGACCGCATCATCGACGTGTTCCCGGCGGACCAACAATCCCAGGTGCGCACCATGCTCGCCGCTTCGCTGCGCGGCGTTGTCGCCCAGCTCCTCTGCAAGCGCGTGGATAAACCCGGCCGGACCGCCGTGCACGAAATCATGTTCGCCACTCCGGCCGTCTCCGCCATCATCCGCGAAGGTGCCACCCAAAAACTCTACGACGTCATCACCGGCGGTAAAAACCAAGGCATGCAGTTCATGGACGAGTCCATCTGGTCGAAGCTCAAGGCCGGAATGATCTCTCCTGCGGAAGCCTACATGAAATCCATCGATAAAACACGCTTCAAACGCTTCCTGCCATCCAATCTATCCCACTTGGGTGATGCCTCCGGCGAAAACCCGATGTCGCATTGAAAGCTGTTATTTGCTAGCGATCATCCTGCCTGCCACCGCCTTGACCAGCAACTCTCTGCGGTCCGAGCGAATCGGTTTGAGCGAAAGCCGGATGCCGGACGTCTTTTCAAGATTGTGATGGAGCGTCAGCATGGTGTACGCGGGATCGGCTTCCGCATCGACCACCTCCTGCCAGGTCAGCAACCTCATCCCACGAGCCGGCCTGAAAAATGGAAAAATTTCGATACCCAGCGGTGTTAGAATCAAATAGGCATGACGGGTCAACCCCACCGCGAGGCGGGCCAATACCACGGCCAGCCAAAGCGGGGCCAATGCCCACGCGAGATGCGGCAGCGCCGGATTGACATCACGATACAGTGCGCTCGCGCAAAGAGTCACCGCAATCGCCGCGAAAAACGCCGCAAGTAGCCAGAACACCACTGCCTGCCCTGAGCGGGTGAAGCGCAGTTCCTTTTCAGGAGCTTTAACCGCCCCCGCCCGCACCGGCAAATCAGACGATTTCCCCTCTTGCGGCGCGTCCGATTCCTCCAGATAAACCAATTCGTCTCCGTCACGTTTTTGCCGCCAGTGATTGATCGTCAGAACCACCATCAAGCCTCCAATAAATGCCGATGTTTCCAAAATAATCGGCGTGGTCATCAAGCCAACCATCATCGAGATCCATTCGCCCACGACCCCAGGGATCACGTGGGCATTCATCACCACCCCCGCGACAATAAAAGCCAGCAGTAGGAGGATTCCAGCCCCCACCACGATCTGTTTCTTCTGGTTTTCGTCTGCCGCCTCCTTCATGTCCGCACACATCCTAGTGCCGGTTTCGCGGATCGTCATATCCAAAAATCAAAAAACAATTCAGCCCGGTCACATGCAGAGATCTCGCCCGGTGACCGACCAAAAACGCTAAAAGGGATTGGAATTGGCCGATCCGTCTCAGGGACCTTTACGGATCCAACCGAACGGGCGTCCGAGAGGCAGCAAGGTGCGTCCGAAGTAGCTGTTCAGGAAAACCGCGCCTGCCGCGTAAAATCCGAGCAACGAGATGCCCAACTCCGACCAGGCCGCCGCTCCAGAGCAAAGGGTTCCCAGCGGAGTTCCTTTTTGCAAAATGCTGATCGCCAGCGTTGGAAGCAGAATATTGATGAGGACGAGAATCGCTGCAAATACACGGTTTGCCTCAAATGCGGCGACCATGATGAATAGCGAAAAGATGGTGTAACCGATGCAGGCGAAGGCGAGTTGCTTCGGATCCGCCGTCACATCGACTTTTCCGAACCAACCGAGGCTGATCGCCCAATGCATGGACACGGCCACCCAGAACAATCCGTAGGCACCGAGAACAATTGCCCCGAAGTAATTGTTTTTGCGGAAATCAATGGTGGATGCCCAGATCTGCGCCAAAGAACCGAGGAACAACGCCCACGGAATGATGTAGGTGACACCGGTGGTCCACCCCATCTTCTGCGAGGCGGCGACAAAGGTCACCATCGAGAGGCCGAACACACCCAGTGCGGTGGGATCGGACATGACAATTTTGGTTTCAGTGATGTTAGACGGGCGTTGGGGATCCATGCGCGTCGGGTAGGGTTAGCAGCCACTTCGAACAAGAAATATCCGGCGAATCGCAATAAAGGCGCAAGATTTAGGAGAATTTAACCAGTGGAAAAGAACCCGGCCGACCCGAAATGCAACAAATGACCGGAGGATCGCCACTTTGAGGCATAAACGAGGACCGCCGTGTCGCTTTGGGAGTTGCGCGGATGTCGCGTCGTGTCAAACTGAGCCCAGCAAACCAATGACCAAGGAAAACATACAGGAACAAATCGCCGCAACCAGTGGCTGGATCCAGGAAGTGAAGCAGGAAATGGGACGGGTGCTCGTCGGCCAGGAGCGCTTGGTGGACCGCCTGCTGATCGGGCTCCTCTGCAATGGCCACATCCTGCTGGAAGGTGTGCCCGGCCTCGCCAAAACCCTGGCGGTCAAAGCACTCTCAGGATCCCTCCGCGCCTCGTTCGCCCGCTTCCAATTCACCCCGGACCTGCTCCCGGCCGACCTCGTCGGCACCATGGTCTATCACCCGCAGGCAACGAAGTTCGAACCCAAGCTCGGCCCGATTTTCAACAACCTGATTCTGGCCGACGAAATCAACCGAGCTCCGGCCAAAGTCCAGTCCGCCCTGTTGGAGGCCATGCAGGAACGGCAGGTCACCCTCGGCGATCACTCCTACCCTCTGCCCCAGCCGTTTCTCGTGCTGGCCACCCAGAATCCGATCGACCAGGAAGGCACCTATCAACTTCCGGAGGCGCAACTCGACCGCTTCCTGCTCAAGGTGACCGTCGGCTACCCGACCAAGGACGAGGAATTGGAAATTCTCGACCGCATGGCCACCTCCACCCCGCCATACCAAACGAAGCCGGTGGCCACACCGGAACAAGTGGCGGCGTCGCGCGAGTTGGTGAACTCGATCTACATCGATCCCGCGATCCGCAAATACATCGTGCAAATCATTTACACCACGCGCTTCCCCAGCCTGGTGGACGCACCGCTCAAGAACCTCGTTCGCGCCGGAGCCTCGCCGCGGGGCACGATCAATCTCGCTCTAACCGCACGGGCGCTCGCCTTCATGAACGGCCGCTCGTTTGTGACGCCGCAGGATGTCAAGGACATGGCGCTCGACGTCCTGCGCCACCGCATCCTGCTCACCTACGAAGCGGAGGCAGAGGAAATCACCACCGATTCCGTCATCGAGCGCATCATGAACAAGGTGGCCGTACCGTGAGAAATTTGAGATTTGAAATTTCAAATTTGAAATCAACAGATGCTGACCGACGAACAGATTGACGAAATCATGGCGCGCGTGCGCAAGCTGGAGATCAAGGCCCGGCGGTTGGTGCGCGAGTCGTTTTCCGGTGAATATCTTTCGTCATTCCGCGGCCAGGGACTGGATTTCGATGACTTCCGCGAATACCAGCACGGCGATGAAATCCGCTTCATCGATTGGAATGTGACGGCCCGGATGAACGCACCGTATGTGAGAAAATTTCACGAGGAGCGCGAGCTCTCGGTGATTCTAACCGTAGATGTGTCCGGCTCGGCGGATTACGGCAGCGTGTCGCGGAGCAAGCGGGAGATTGCCGTGGAAACCGCTGCCATACTCGGCTTCAGCGCGCTGCACAACGGCGACAAGGTGGGACTCGTGATCTTCGCCAACGAACCGCTGCTTTTCATCCCCCCGGAAAAAGGCAGTCGGCACCTGCTGCGCATGGTTCGTGAGATTCTTGTCGCAAAACCCACGCATCCCGGAACCTCCGTGTCCGGGGTTTGTGATTTCCTCGTGCGCACGCTGCGCCGAAAATCTCTGGTTTTCCTCATCTCGGATTTTCACTCGGACCCACTGGACCGCCCGCTGGGAAAGGTCGC
Source organism: Akkermansiaceae bacterium (assembly GCA_903906515.1). Taxonomy (GTDB): domain Bacteria; phylum Verrucomicrobiota; class Verrucomicrobiia; order Verrucomicrobiales; family Akkermansiaceae; genus Luteolibacter. Next base: position 34,177 of record CAIVKO010000083.1, on the reverse strand, counting down.
CCGCAAACATGAAATCGTGGCCCTGCGCGTTCTGGACCCGCTGGAAATTAAACTCCCGAAAGCGGGCAAGGTCGTCATGATCGACTCCGAAACCGGGTTTGAAACCGTGGTCAACACCAGCAATCCGAACCTGCGAATGGCCTACAACAAACTCCAGGGGCGCCAGCACGAGGGAGTCACCTCCATTTTCCGAAAACACGGCATCGACACCGCGGACCTATCCACCAGCGGCGACACTCTCGCCGCGCTGCACCGCCTGCTCAAACGCCGCAGCCGCAAACGTGCCCGCTAAACGACATGAACGGGAATCCCCAAAAACTCGAACTGCTGGAGGCTCCCTCACCGGAATCGCTGCTTCCGGACTCGGGGTTTTCCCAGTGGTGGATCATTGCGGGTGTGGCTCTGTTGGTCTTGATCATGGTTGTGGTGATTATGATCGCTCGGAAACGCAAATCATCTGCGCCCAGCACGCAGACCCTCCGCCATGCCGCACGTGCGGAAGCCGTGGAAGCGTTGTCCAAAATCATCGTCACCGATGCACGCGACGCCGCAATCCAATGCTCGCTCATCCTGAGAAGATATCTATCCATCGCCGCAGGGGATCCAGCGCTGTTTGAGACGCATGAGGAATTCATTTCCCGCCATGACGCGCTGCTACAACTCACAGCGGAAACCCGTCTGGTCGCAGCAACTGGATTCACCCGGCTTGCCACCATGAAATACGCGCCCGAAATTCCCGCAGAACCCGCTGCGGGAAAAATCATTTCGGATTCCCGCTCTCTTCTGGAAACCCTTCACCACGGATTCTCCACATGATTCCGTTTGCCGAATCCTTCCGCTTCTTGCAACCCGGCTGGCTGCTTCTGCTGCTGCCCGCGCTTCTCCTGATCCTGCTCCGCCGAGGCCGCGGTGCCGAGGCCGCAGTGGTGTTTCCCAATCTATCCGTCCTGGTGAGCCTAGGAAAACGCACCCGCCACACAGCCGGTGGCTTCGCGTTTCCTTTGGCACTCTCCGCTTTACTCGTAGCTATCTTCGCGATGGCGCGCCCCGTCCTCCGCAACGAATACCAGAACCGCACGGCCAGCGGCATCGATATCATGATCGCCTTCGATGTCTCACTCTCGATGAGCATCAAGGATTTCATCGATCAGGGAGTAAGCGTGCAACGCGTCGATGTCGCCAAAATGGTGGTGGATGATTTCATCAACCGCCGACCCGACGACCGGATGGGCTTGATCGCCTTTGCTGGCAGACCTCGCGACGCCAGCCCGGTCACGCTCGACCACAAATGGCTCAGAAAAGCCCTCGGCAAACTCCGGCTCAATGATTTGTATGACAATGGCACGGTGAAGGACCAAGGCACCGCCATCGGCTCCGCACTCGCCGCCGCGGCCTCCCGCCTCGAAACCCGCGATTCCAAGAGCAAGATCATCGTGCTCATCACCGATGGTGCCAGCAACTCCGGAAAAATCTCACCCATCGAAGCCGCAGAACTCTGCAAAACCCTTGGCATCAAGATCTATACCATCGCCATCGGCACTCCCGACGCACGCGTGGACCCCGGCATCATGCGGTTTCCCTATCAGGAATTCGATCTGCCCACCCTCCGTAAAATCGCCTCGATCACCGGCGCGGAGCATTACTACGCCAAGGATCTCGAAACCCTGAAAAGCTCATTCACCACGATCGACCGCCTGGAAAAAACCGATGCAAAAAGCTTCACTGTAATCGAAGATACAGAGTTATTTCCCTGGTTCCTCGGAGTCGCGCTGCTGACGGCGCTTGCCGCGGTCACCCTTCTCGCCCTCAATCCACCTCCATCACCCTGATCCCTTGAAACTCGCCCAACCCGCCTGGCTGATTCTGCTGGTCCTGCTCCCGCTTCTGGGTGCGGGTGCCTTCGCGGTGGCGCGTCTCCGGCGCAGGCAATGGGCGGAATTCGTCGCACCCCGCCTGCGTCCCACCCTGCTCCGGCGCGGCAACCCCCTTCCCCGCTGGTTTGCGCTGGCACTGCTGTTAGCTGCGTGCGCGACCATCATCGCCGCCCTCGCCCGACCGTATGCGGACGCCGGATCCCGCACCGAAAAATCCCTCGGCCGCAATGTCCTCATCGCCATCGACCTCTCACGCAGCATGCGCGTGACCGATGTGAAACCCGACCGTCTGACGCAGGCTAAAGTCGTCATCTACGAACTGTTGGAAGCCATGCCCAACGAACGCATCGGCCTGATCGGATTCGCCGGTGACGCCTATGAATATGCCCCGCTCACGGTCGATCACAATGCGGTGCGCGAGACCGTGGAACAACTCGATGAAACATGGGCACCCATGGGCGGATCGAATCTGGCCGAGGCCGTGCGCCTCGCCACCGACACCCTCAGAAAAACCGGACAAAAAAACAACGCCTTGGTCATTATAAGCGATGGCGACCAGAACGACGGCGATCTCGACGACATGATTTACGAAGCCCGCCACTCCGGAGTGTATGTTCTCGCCGTCGGCGTCGGCACGGAAGACGGCAACTACGTGCCAAACGCGGATTTCCCCGGTAACCGGATGATCGATCGTAGCGGTAAAGCGGTGATCAGCCAGCTCCACCCGGATGTGATGCGCAAGCTCGCGTCCGAGACGCGGGGCAGCTATGCGACCGCAGGTTCCGGTACCGACATCCCGGCGTTGGTGAAATCCGCGGTCAAGGATCTGGATGCTTTCGAAATGGAAGGCCGTGAGCGCGCCATTTCGATCGAGTTCTATCAGTGGCTGCTCTTTCCTGCGATTTTGTTCCTGCTGGGAGCCATCGTCGCCGGCACCCGTTGGCGCGGGGTGAATGCCACCACCATCGCACTGGCCATATGTGTCCTAACACCCGTTTCCACGCGTGCCGACGAGGTCTCTGCCGCAAAGCTGGCCCTTCAACAAAAACGCTACCCGGATGCGAGGGATGCCTACCGGAATCTCGCGGAAAACCATCGTTCCGACGAAATGAAGGCGCGCTTCCGCATTGGCGAGGCCACCGCCGCATATCGCAATGGCGATTTCCGGGACGCCTGCGCCGCATACAGCCAGGCGCTGCTGACAGATCACTCAGGCATTCTGGAAGCCAGCCACCTGGGATTAGGAGCATCACTTTTTCAGGTCGGTTGGAAGAACCTTGCGGGTAAAACCTATCCATCGAACGCGGCGGAGGTTCCTGACATGAAATCATTCGATGATCAGGTCCGCAAACTGCTCGCCGATATGAGCGCGGAAAAATCCGATTCCAAGGGCGCTAAAACCATCAAGGCCATTGTGACCAACTGGGTCGATGCAATCCGGCATTATGACTCGGGCTTGGACATCAATCCAACGAACCGAACCGCGTTGGAAAACCGCAGGGTGATCATCACCTATCTGAAACGCCTGCGGGAACTGCTGGAGGAGGAAAAGCAAAAAACCGAGGATTCCATCCCCCCGCCCGATCCCGAACAAAGCGACCCCAAATTAGGAAACTCCGAAGAAACCGCGCCTAAGGAAGATCCTAAGGAGCAGCCAAAAGAAAAGCCCGATGGGGATCAGGGTAACAAGAACAAACCGAAACCCAAGCCATCGGATGGCAAGGAAGGAGATGACCAAAACCCCAAACCGAAGAATGGCGACAAGGAGGAAGATCCGAACGCCGAAAACGGATCGAAGAAGGAAAAGCCGAAGAACGAATCCAAAGATGGCAAAGCCCAGAATTCCAACCCCGACGAAACTCCGGAGGATCAGGCTAAACGGATACTCAAGGAAAACGCCGACATGGAGAAAGGCCCGCTCACACCCGGCCGCCGTGAATTCCGCAACCCAGAAAAAGATTGGTAATATCATGAACGGAACCACTTCTTGCAGATTTCTAACATACATATCCATGGCGTGGCTGCTGGTCACCCTGACCACAGGAGCTCAAACGGTCAGCCGACTATCCACACGGTTTCTCGCACGCGGCGAGCAGGCGCTGCTGGAAATCGCCGTCTCAGGAAATCAACCACCGGACCTACCGACTCTGCCGAAGCTCAAGGACATTGATATCCAAATAGCGGGCCGCGGATCGGTCCGTGCGATCCCCGGCCGGAAACTGGAATATGTTTTCGACTACCTGGTTTCGAGTTATGAACTGGGAAATCACATGCTGCCATCGTTCGAAGTCGTCGTCGGGGGAACCAAAACCCACACCGAACCCATCGATTTCACGGTGTTCAATCCGGACGACCTCCAATGGTCGGAGGCCGAGGCCGGAGGCAGGCAGTTCCGCTATGCCAGCACATTCCGGGTATTGAACAAAAACCCATACAATGGCGAAACCACACCGGTTGAAATCAAGATCTATATACCGCAGGAACAGGTCGTCGAAGACTGGGGAAATCCGGATTTCCAACGCGACGGAGTCACCGCATGGCGATTCCAGCCATCCGCTATGCGCGGCCAGGTCAACTTGTTAGGCCGGCCGTATTTTTCCGTGGCCTATCCTAGCACGCTTACACCCACCCGCGCCGGCAAGATCAACATCGGCCCGGCCACGGTACGACTGGTCACCACCCAGGTGATTCTTGATGGCTTCCAACGCAGGGTTTCGGAAGAAGTGAATCTTCAGGTCCCTAAACTCGAACTCGAATCCAAACCTCTCCCGAAAGGTGCGCCCGAAGGTTTTGAAAACGCGGTCGGAAATTTCCATGTCACGGTCGGCACCTCCACGGTCGATGTCACTGAGGGCGACCCCATCGCGGTGGACATTGTGGTTAGAGGTAGCGGCAACCTCGACACACTGCGCCCGCCGAAACCATTGGTCACCGACGGTTGGAAAGTCTATGAGGCCACCACCGATCTGCGTGGCGACGAGCGCCGGGAACTCTCCGGCACAACGGTTTTCCACCAATTCATGCGCCCCTTGGAAATCAAGCCGGAGATCCCCGCGTTCCGCCTGGTATATTTCGATCCCAAGAGCCAGTCCTATCAAACACAACTCACCGAGCCGATCCAACTCAAGATGAAACCCGCCATCGCAGCTGCCAGCGCGGCCGTTGGACCACCCAAGGCGTTGCCGCTCCCCGTCGAGCGCATGACCGACATTCTCGGAATTCTCCCCACCGCCAGCCTTACCATACCCACAACCCGCAGACTCCCTGATTGGAGTGGCCATGCGCTCGGAGCCCTGATCGCACTGGGCTTGATACTGAAAGCCCTGTGGATAAGACATGGCCACCGCTTCCACCGCGACCCCGTGCTCAATGCACGCGTCACCGCGCTGCGGGAGGTGGAGAAAATGAAATCCGCCGATGATGCCGACTTCCTTATGGCAGCTGGCCGATTCATCGAAAAATCGCTAGGCGATAGAAAAAACCCGGAGGTGCAGGAGATTCTATCAGAAAGAGACTCCTTGTGTTTTCTCAAGGATAAACCGAAGACCGGCGTATTGGAACCGAAGCGCCGTCAAGCCATACTCCGCATCCTGCGCGATGCCGCGATATCATGCATCGCCATCATGCTGCTGTTTTCGCAACAGGCGCGCGCGGATGACACCGACACCCGCATTCAGAGTGCGCGCGAAGCGTATGACGGTGCGAAGTATGATGAAGCCATCAGCCAATGGCTCGGTGCGGGACCTTACGAAACACTCACTGCGGACACGCTCTACAACATCGGCAACGCCTGTTACCGCGCCGGGTCGCCGGGTTACGCGGCGCTGTATTACCGGAGAGCCATCGCTCGCGATTCCAGCCATCGGGAAGCCCTTCAGAACCTGCGTTTTATCGAGCGCAAATATGGATCCATCACCGTGCTCCGACCGGACTATCAATATGCGCTCGCCCGCATTTCTCTCAACGGATGGCAAAACATGACCTGGGTGGGAGTCTGGCTTTGTGGACTCGCCATTCTCGTGTTCCCAGCCACCCGCCAAGGAGCACGCATCCGTATCTCCGCCATTCTAGCCTTGGTGATTGGTCCGCTCCTCATCACCTGCGGCGGCCTTGGGTGGCACTATTTCCCCACAGATGCCGAATTTATCCCAGCCCATCGCCAGGGCGTCATCACCGGCGAAAAAGTCGTCCTCCATGCCGATGCCTCACGCACCTCGCCTGAAGTGATTGATGCACCGCCCGGCACACTCTGCGAGGTGATCCGCGAATCCGGTCACTGGGTGTACATCTCCTTCGCCACCAAAACCTGCGGCTGGGTGCCTGCGGAGGCCATCGATAAAGTCATTCCCACCTCCCATCCCACCGCCCCCCAAATCCGCAAGCCCAAAGCGGACGGAAAAAGCGCGTGACTCCCTGACCCGCTTCGACGCAATGGAAGCAGCTCCAATCGTGGCGGTCACGCGCAGGGAGTAAGGTCAACCTGTTTGAAAAACAACCCATTTAGCGCTATCTCTCTGCTTCGGCAATAAAGCCTCGCGTATCTGCAAGACTGGCTAATGACTTTATTCCGATGTAACCAGTGCGGGGCGAAAGCCCAGCTCGTCGTTCCGGATAGTTGGGTCGTAGCTGCCCCGTTGGGACGAGCGGCATCTGGCGGCGTTTACAAACCAAGAGCCACCGCGATACACGCGGCCTAAGCCCGAAGTCGATCCTTTTGGATCGACGCCGCCTGCGAGCGTATTGTCATACCAATCCGCGCACCATTCCCACACGTTGCCGTGCATGTCGTGCAAACCCCATGCATTCGGTGCCTTGGTGGCCACCGGATGAGTCCCGCCGTTGAGATCATCATACCAAGCCAGCGCGTTCAGCGATGGGTTGGCGTAAGGGGCGCTGGTGCCCGCCCGACAGGCGTATTCCCACTGCGCTTCCGTCGGTAGTGCCATTTTCCATCCTGGCGGCAGAATGCCGCTGTCATTGACTTTCTTGAGAAACTCCTGAGCGTCGTTCCAACTCACATTCTTCACCGGCCGATCATCTCCTTTGAAAGTAATCGGATTTTCAAGCATCGCAGCACTCCACTGCGCCTGTGTGAGCTCGTTTTCGCTTAACCAGAAAGCCTTGCTGATTCGGACTTGGACCTGACCTTCATCACTGCTCCGATTTTCTTCGTAAGCTGGGCTGCCCATCATGAAACTTCCTGCAGGGCAATAGACCAACCGCCTGCGCGAAAACGCTGAATCCACCTCACTGGCCCTTTCCCGCACCCGCTCCGAACTGGCTGACGCCGCCACAGCCGCACGCTCCGAGGCCCGCGCCCAGACCGCCGAGTTCCAGCATAAAACCGCCGCCAAACTCGACGACTCCCGCGCCGCCCAAAACACCCAGCTCAACGACTTCGCCAGCCGCCTCGGTCAGCTCCAGACCACCACCAAGCAGGAACTTGAACTCGTCCGCCAGGCACTCGACACCAAGCTCGCCGAACTCTCCGCCCAAAACGCCGCCAAACTCGACGAGATGCGAGCCACCGTAGACGAACGCCTCAAGTCCACCCTCGAGCAACGCCTCGGCGAATCGTTCAAAATGGTCGGAGACAACCTCGACCGCGTGACTAAGGCACTCGGGGAGATGCAGCAGATCGCCACCGGCGTGGGCGACCTCAAGCGCGTCCTTACCAATGTCAAGACCCGCGGCACCTGGGGCGAGGTCCAGCTCGCAGCCCTCCTCGAACAGGTCCTCACCCGCGACCAATACGAGTCCAACGTGGCCCCCATCCCCGGGTCCGCCGCCCGCGTCGAGTTTGCCATCAAACTGTCCGGCCAGGGCGACGCCAAACATCCCGTCTGGCTGCCCCTCGACGCCAAGTTTCCCATCGAGGATTACCAACGCCTGTCCGAGGCCGCCGAACGCGCCGACACCGAGGCTGTGGCCGCCGCCTCGCTCGCCCTCGGCAATCGCGTCCGCGACTTCGCCAAAACCATCGCCGAGAAATACATCTCGCCGCCCCACACCACCGATTTCGCGCTGCTCTTTCTCCCCACTGAAGGTCTCTACGCCGAGGTCCTCCGCCAGCCAGGCCTAAGCGAGCAGATCCAACGCCAGCACCGCGTCATCGTAGTCGGCCCCACCACCCTCGCCGCCCTTCTCAACAGCCTTCAAATGGGCTTCCGCACGCTCGCCATCCAACAGCGCTCCAGTGAGGTCTGGAACGTCCTCGGCGCGGTCAAAACCGAGTTCGCCAAGTTCGGAGAGGTCCTCGACAAGGTGAAGGACAAACTCGATTCCGCCAGCAAGGAGATAGACAAGACCGGCGTCCGCTCCCGCTCCATTGAGCGCCAACTTCGCAAGGTTGAGGAACTCTCCCCCGAACACGCCGCCCAAATCCTCCCCTCCGTGCTCCCGCAAGACTCGGAGGGCTGAGGCGGAAATGCTTGCCCCGAAAAACAGACACCCACCCGGTTACCACTCAAAATCTTGTGCCGTGGGGGCAAATCAACCGCGATTCCCCGCCCACCCCCAGTTCCTCGGCTAGGCCATCGCCTCACTCGTCCTCTCACACTTGTGTGGAAATCCACCTTGATTTACATAATTTTGTAAATTACAATTACCCGCATGATAACGACTACAATCAGCACCACCGACGCCGCTCGCCATCTGGGCGACTATCTTGCGCGGGTAAAGCACAAGGGTGAGCATTTCCTCCTCACCAAAAACGACCAACCCATCGCCGAGCTCATGCCCGCCAGCGGGTCTCGCCGCGCGACTTGGGGAGAACTTGTGTCGGCTGTAGCCCGTCTGCCACACGATCCGTCGTTCGCAGACGATCTGGAAAAAGTGAACGAGGCCGATCAACCCGCCAACAATCCATGGGCCTGATTCTCGATACTTCCGCGCTGGTCGCTTGGGAGCGCGCGCTCAACGCCGGCCATACCCTCGCCCTGGACGACACCGAGGAACTCGTGATGCCAGCCGTGGTCTGGGCCGAAGCACTGGCCGGCGTCCGTTTGGCCGATTCCGCAGTCCGGGCAGCACGCCGCATGGCCCGTCTCGAATCCTTGCGCCGCGTGATGGGCATAGAACCATTCACCGCAGAGACCGCAGAACATCATGCCGACATCTTCGCCGAGTTGACCCAAAGCGGAACGATGATTCCCCAAAACGACATCGCCGTTGCGGCCACCGCACGTTGCTTGGGGTGCGGGGTGCTGGTCGGTCCCCGGGATGAAGCGCACTTCCGCCGCATCGCCGGCCTCGATGTCCGGGTTCTGGGCGTCTAGCGGACTACAGCTACTGCCGCCAACTCAGGCACGCAGAACGCTTGCGCCAAGGAGCGTCCACATATCGGATTGGTGTAAATGCCACAGGTTGCGGTGGACGAACCGTTAGATCGCCCCCCACGATCAGCGCTGGATCTGATCCCAGCGGATTTGATCCTGGGTGAAGTCCTTGAGAAACTTGACGAGTTTCTCATCTGCCTCGGCTTCGGTGACTTCTTTCTCGATCCATGGCATTTTCCCATACCACATCGAGACGGAAACATAGGCCCAGCGCTGGTCCATGCCGCGCACCAGACGGTCTTTCATGTCGATCAAGGTGCGCGCAAGGTGATCGTTGGTAATCTCATCGTGGCCAACGAAAAAATAATAGGTCACGCAATTGAAACGGGCCGCCACGGTGCCTTCCTTGCTGCCTTGGATCGTCTGCACGGAGTGCAGTCGTTTTGCCAAGTAGGAGTGCCCGTTAGCGAGTTGAACCTGGACATCTCTGGATGAGGTGATTTGGTGACCCTGCGCCGGCATACAGCGCTCGGGTCGGTGAATCGAGTTGTTCAGATCACTACCTGATAGAACAATGGCAAGATCCATTCTGTCCGGAATCAGGCGCCCTTCGAGGTTCACCTCGCCCGGACGCGCACGCAGGCAAATCGACTTTGCGAAATCCGTGTCATCGCTCAAGGTCCCGAGTTCCTCTTCACTTGGATTGATTTTCTCAAACGACCATCCGCCCAGCGTGCCCGGCAGTTCCATTTTCACTGCGGATTGTGCGGTCTCGCCCGCCTTGGGCAGGACATAGACGACCCCCAGGGCGATCCCTAACAAAAACGGCAGCCACCATGCATTCCACTTCATGATTCGGAAATAGATGGTTTGGATTCCTCGCCCGACTCCGTGCGGGTGACCACCACTCGCCGGAGTTGCCGTTTGGCTTTCTTCCATGGCAGCCCGCCTTCAAGAACCGAGTGAATGACAAGCAGAAGCATCAGGGAAAACGGATAAAACAACAGCAGCCCGGACCAATCGTGCCAAGTCCCGCGCGCCCATGCGGCATTGCCATACTCGCCGATCACGAAAATCGATGTCACCCGCAGCGAGTTGCCGATAATGGCCAAGGGAACGGCTGATAGAAAAAGCACCGCACGTTTCCATGGTGCGATGTCCGCCACGCAAGCCCAGGCGCCGGAGATCATCAGCAGGGCCATCAGGGAGCGGATGCCGCTGCACCCTTTGGCGATTTTGAGCGGCTCCCAGTCGCCATGAGCGGATGAGATCATGTTTCCCTGAACCAAGGTTTCCACGCCGAAAAGCGAGGCGCCTTGATGGGCCATGGACGTGGCGAGCAATTGCAATTGGTTGGTCGCCTGCTGGAAACTCGGCAACGGAATGGCCAACCAGAAGAAAAACAACGGTAAAAAAAGGATTTTCGCCACCTTGTTGCCCCAAAGATACCATGCGGAACCCCACAGCAGGAACGGCAGAGCACCCATCGCCACCCGTGGTTGCAGCGTGCGATAGGCCGCCGCGTAAAAAAGCGCGCCCACCAACACGACCACCAGTCCCCACAGGCTTCCCTTCCCCGCCGCCTCCTTCAATGCCTTGAACCGGTGAATCACCAGTCCCGCGATGATCAGCGGAAAAAGAAATCCGTGCTCATAGTCGTTTTCCTCGTTCCACGCGCTCCATATCCACGTGAAAGCCGACTGCCCGCGGTTTGCACCAAAGCGAGACTCAAACCCGTAGAACCACAGCAACACCAGCACCGAAACCGCCAACGGCAACCCGTATGAGCGTTTCACAACATCTCCGCCGTGGATTTCAGACCCGTCTGTGGCGGATTCTAGCAAGTGGGATGGCATTAGGTGACGGGTACGGAAAGGTTTTGTGAGCAAAGTATTGCCGAGAGCCCCGCGAGTGTCAACAATCCCGTCGCCAGCCATCATCCCCAGCTCATCCTTCATGAAACTTATCAGTGGAACCGCCCATCGCGCGCTTGCCGAGCGCATCGCAGAAAATCTCGGACAACCGCTTGCCGATGTCCAAGTCACCGCCTTCCCGGACGGTGAAACATTCGTGAAAATCGATGAAAACATCCGAGGTGAGGATGTTTTCATCATCCAGCCGAGTTGCCCGCCAACCAATCACAATCTGATGGAGCTGCTGATCATGGTGGATGCCGCACGCCGCGCGAGCGCTGAGCGTATCACCGCGGTCATGCCGTTTTTCGGATATGCGCGCCAGGACCGGAAAGACCAACCGCGCGTCCCCATCACCGCCAAACTGGTGGCCAACCTGCTCACCTCCGCAGGCGTCAACCGCGTACTGACGATGGACCTTCACGCCCCTCAAATCCAAGGGTTTTTTGACATCCCCGTGGATCATCTCTACGCCAAATCCGTGCTCATCAGCCACCTTCGGGAACGCCATCCGGATACTTCGAACCTGACAGTCGTCTCCCCGGATGTCGGCGGCGTCAAGATGGCCCGCGCCTACGCCGACGCCCTCGAAGCCGAGCTCGCCATCGTCGCCAAGCACCGCGTCAACGCCACCCGCGTGGAGGCCATGAACGTCATCGGTGAGGTCGAAGGACGCGACGTCCTGCTCGTCGATGACATGACCGAAACCGCCGGCACCCTCATGGCAGCGGCGGAGATCCTCCGCAGACACGGCGCAAAACGGATTTTCGCCGGTGTTTCCCACGCCATTTTAGGAGAAATGGCGCACAAACGGATCTTGGATTCTGCCATCGAGGAAGTGATCACCACGGATTCGGTGCCTCAAGCCGCCGGCCCGAAAGTCCAGGTGGTAGGCATCGGCCCGCTTCTGGGCGAGGCCATCCGCCGGATCCACGGCGGCCAATCGATCACTACCCTCTTCACCATCTGAGGCTGAAAAACGGATAAATTCCTTCTCAGCAAACAAATTTTTGACAAGTGCCGCTCCGGCGGTTACACAGCCCGCCCCGCGCCAGTCATTTCAATTCAGCCGGCGCCTCACTCCAAACACATCGACCTCTCCGTCATGGCAATCAAGACATCACTCAAAGCAGCACCCCGCGCCCGCACCGGCTCCGGTCGCCTCAATCAAATGCGCCGCGAAGGCTGGCTCCCATCCGTCATTTACGGACGCGGCGCCGAAAACAAGAATCTCAAGGTAGACGCCAAGTCTTTCACCGAGCTCATCGCGAAAAGCAGTTCGGAAAACATCATCGTCAACCTTGAAATCGAAGGCCAAGGCACCAGCATGGCTTTCATCCAAGCCATCCAGCACCATCCGCTTTCCGGCGAAGCCGTCCACGCCGACTTCCTCGCCATCGATGAGAAGACTGAAATCACCGCACACATCCCGGCCCACCTGAATGGCGAATGCCCAGGCGTCAAGGCAGGCGGTGTGATCGAACAATACGTGCACGCCATCGAAATCATCTGCGTGCCGGACGATCTCCCGGAATTCCTCGATATCGACATCAGCGCCATGGAGCTCGGAGCCTCGCTCCACCTTGGCGACATCAAATACCCGAAGGGCGTGCGCCCGACCCATTCAAAGGACGTTGTGGTGGTTCACATCGGCCGCGCCGGCTCCGGTGCGGACATCGAAGCCGCTGCAGCTGCTGCACCCGCTGCCGCCGCCCCGGCTGCCAAAGCACCAGCTGCCAAATCCTAATCGCTCCCGGATTAATCCCAATTCTCAAGCGCCCGGGCCGGTCACTCGCCCCGGGCGTCTTTGTAATCTGAAATCTCAAACCTCGGATTACAGCTCTCAAATTTCAAATTACAGCTCATGTCCTTCCCGCTGATCGTTGGCCTTGGAAATCCGGGGCGGCAATATGAAGATACCCGCCACAACATCGGATTCATGGTGTTGGACCGGTTGGCCGCCTCATCCGGTGTGGGATTCCAATCCACCCCGAAATGGCAGTGCCACCTGGCAAAACTCCCGGATTCCGGCACCCTGCTGCTCAAACCCCAGACATTCATGAACCTCAGCGGCCGCAGCATCCGCCAGGTCTTGGCCTTCCACAAGTGGGCACCGGAGCAGATCCTCGTGATCTACGATGACGCGGCACTGCCCCTTGGCACCTTGCGTTTCCGCGAAAAAGGCTCCGCTGGCGGTCACAATGGCATCAAATCCATCATGGAACACCTAGGCACCGATGCCTTCACGCGCCTCAAAATCGGCATCGGCGGCAGCCAACCGGGAAACATGGTGGGACACGTTCTTGGAAAATTTTCGCCCGATGAACGCCCACTTGTAGAAAACACGCTTGCCACCGCTCTCGAAGCCGTGCAGCTTGCGCGTTCCAAAGGCATCGCCACTGCGGCGAACCAATACCACACACGTATCCAAACCAACCTACCTCAAACTGATGAGCCGCAAATACCAGGGACTGATCGTCCTTAATACCAAATCCCTCGATGGCACCGTTGACGAACTCGTTACCGCTGTCGGCAAAGAACTCGAAACCGAAGGTGCCAAGCTGCAAAAAATCACCCAGCTCGGCCGTCGCCAGTTCGCCTACAATTCCCGTCACCTCGAGGCCGGTCACTACGTCCACTACACCTTCGAAGGCGCACCGGACGTCGTCACCAAAATCCAAGACCGCCTCCGCCTCAACGGCCACGTCCACCTCCAACATTTCCAGCGCATCGCTTGAAATAAAGATTGTTCGAAAGAACACTTTCTTTCTTGCATCCGCCGTCTGAATTGCTAAAATCCCACCGTTATGGCCAATCTCAACAAAGTCATGCTCATCGGGAATCTCACCCGGGATCCCGAGCTTCGGTACACACCCAAGGGCACCGCCGTCGCGGATATCACCCTTGCCATCAACCGCATCTGGAACAACGAACAGAACCAGAAACAAGAAGAAACCATCTTCGTTGATGTCACCCTCTGGGGTCGCCAGGCGGAACTCGCCCAACAATACCTCACCAAGGGACGCGGTGTCTATATCGAAGGCCGCCTGCAAATGGACACTTGGGATGACAAGGAAACCGGCAAAAAACGCAGTAAACTCAAAGTGATCGGAGAAACCCTCCAATTCCTCCCTGACGGCAGAAGTGGCGCCGGTGGCGGTGCTCCTCACGCAGCAGGTGCACCCCAACAAAGCTCGCGCCCACCGCAACAACAACCGCGCCAAGCCCCCCCTCAAGGTGCCTCAGCCGCTCCGGCAGACGAATTTCAGGAAGAGGACGAGATTCCTTTCTGATCCCCCCTTCCCCAGGAAGCAACGATTCGACTCTGCTCTTTTACCATGTTTTAAGAGGGCGACAGAATCATTTTACACGGAAGTGTGCATTCTTCTTCCTCTTCTCTCGCGTCTTGAAGTCTTGCGTCTTCGCCCGCAAGTGAGTCTTGCCGCATGCGGGTTTTGGCGATATGTGCAGTCATGCCGTTGCTGCTAGGAGTCAATATCGATCATATCGCCACCCTTCGTCAGGCCCGCTATGCGCAGGCCTACGAAAGTACGAATGCAGAACCGAGCCCAGTCGATGCCGGACACGACGCGCTGGCCGGAAGAGCTGACTCTCTCACCATTCACGTCCGTGGCGATCGACGCCACATGCAGGAAAACGACGCATTTCGGATTCGCGCGGAAATTCCGCTGCCTCTGAATTTCGAAATGGGCGTGACCGAGGAAATGCTGGCCATCGCGCTAAAACTCAAGCCTGACTTTGCCTGCCTGGTTCCGGAAACCCGCATGGAAATCACCACGGAAGGCGGCCTCGATGTGGCGGCCGGATTCGATAAAATCCGCATGGCCGTGGCACGCTTGCAGGACGCCGGCATCAAAGTGAGTTTGTTTATCGACCCCGATTTAAAACAAATCGAATCCGCCCGTGAGACCGGTGCCGAAATGATCGAACTCCACACCGGATGTTTCGCCAATGCCACGGGCGACGCGGTGGAAACCGAACTTCAGCGCCTCATCAACGCTGCCCACGCAGGTCATGCCTCCGCGCTGCAGGTGAACGCCGGACACGGAATCAACTACACGAACATCAAGATCATCCTGAAAATCCCCCATCTCGCCGAGCTCAACATCGGCCACAGCATCGTTGCCCGCGCCATGCGCGTCGGCATGACCACCGCCGTGCGGGAAATGAAGGAATTAATAACCCTGTATCCCGCCTGAATATGTGTGTTTTCGGTATCGGTATCGACGTGGTCGAGGTGGAACGCATCGCCTCCTCCATCGCTCGCCACGGGGACGCGTTTCTCGACAAGATCTTCACTCCCGCCGAGCGCAAATACTGTGAATCCAGAAAAATTCCGGCCATCCACTACGCCGCGCGTTTTGCCGCCAAAGAAGCGGTTGCTAAAGCACTCGGCACCGGCATCGGTCGCAACGCCGGATTGCACGACCTCGAAATTTTCCACGACCCCCAAGGTGCACCAAAACTCCACCTAAGTGGCGCGGCTGAAGCCTTCGCAAATGCACACGGCATCACCAACATCCAAATCAGCCTAACCCACACCCAACAATACGCCGCCGCCAACGCCATCGCGGTAAAGACAGAAGACTAGGAGACAGAAGACAGAAGATCAGAGGAAGAAGAAGAGGATGGCTTGAGACATTCACTCCTCATCGATTCAGATTTCGTCTTTGAGAACGTGTTTTCTTCCTTCTTGTCTTCTGTCTTCTGTCTCCTAGTCTTCTGTCTCAAACTCTTCTGTCTCAAACTCTTCTTCTCATGCTTCGTCCCCGCCGCAACCGCCGCACGCCCGCCATCCGCTCGATGGTCGGGGAAACCTCGCTCAGCCCCTCGGATTTCATCCTGCCCATGTTTCTACATGAAGACGCGGTGGATACTCCGATCGCCTCGATGCCCGGCGTGACCCGCTGGTCGCTCGACAGCCTGGTCCGCGAGGCAGGCGAAGCCCACGCGCTCGGAATTCCAGCGGTGGTTCTTTTCCCGAAAATCGATGATGACCTGAAAACCAGCGAAGCCGAAGAATCCTACAACGACGACGGACTGGTGCCGCGCGCGATCCGCGCCCTGAAGGCCGCGCACCCGACCCTCTGCGTCATCACAGACGTGGCGCTGGATCCTTATAACTCCGATGGTCACGACGGATTAGTCCGCCGGAATCTGCGCGAAGAACTGGTGATTCTCAACGATGAAACCGTGGAAGTCCTCTGCCAGCAGGCCGTCAGCCATGCGCGGGCCGGAGCAGACATCGTCGCTCCGTCGGACATGATGGACGGTCGCGTCGCAGCGATCCGCGACGCGCTGGACAGCGAGGATTTTACCGACGTTTCCATTCTGAGTTATACCGCGAAGTATGCGTCCGCATTTTACGGACCGTTCCGCGGAGCGTTGGATTCCGCGCCCAAAGACGGTGACAAGAAAACCTATCAGATGGATCCCGGCAACATCCGCGAGGCGGTGCGCGAGACCCTGCTGGATGAAGCTGAAGGCGCTGACATGCTTATGGTCAAACCCGCCGGGATGTATCTCGATGTCATCGCGAAAGTGCGTGAAACATCAACTCTCCCGGTGGCGGCCTATCAGGTGAGCGGCGAGTATCTCATGCTCAAGAGCGCTGCCGCCGGCGGTTGGCTTGATGAACAGGCGATTGTGATGGAGTCATTGTTGTCCATCAAGCGCGCCGGGGCCTCGATGATCCTCACCTACTTCGCCAAACAAGCGGCTCAGTGGTGCGGAAAAACCCCGTGAAGAAGTGGCCTAAACCCCAAACCTGCAAATCCTTTCCGGCGGATTTCAGCCTTCCTGCCAAGTCCAGTTCATGACCACATCAATATCCGGGTGGATGCTCTGGTTGACCGGACAACTGCGGGCAGCACTCTCAAGCAACTTACGGTCGGGGTGACTGCCGGACAACGGGACGGTTAGATCGAGTTCCAAGCGACTGATCCGCCGGGGCTGCCCATCGGACATGAACTTGCGGATGGTCACCGTCATCCCTTCCACCGCGATCTCCTTGCGCTTTGCGACGATACCAATGACTGTGGCAACACACGACCCGAGGGCAGTGGCCACGAGATCAGTGGGAGAGAACGCCAGTCCGCGTCCGTTGTTGTCCACCGGCGCATCAGTGACGAGCGTGTTTCCGGAGGGAGTGTGGATAGCGGAGCAATGTAGATCTCCTTCGTATGTGAGTTTGATTTCGACCATGATGGTATTGTGAGTGATTGGATAGAAATTGGCGGTTATTCGTCCTTGGGAGAGATTTTGGCAAGCACCACACGGAATCCATAAATGGTATCCTGCGATGCGGGCGGCGTCCCGTTGCGGGAGCCGGTGTAGAGATTCTCAAGCTGATAGGTATTCCATCCGCCGCCACGCAGGACTCCGAGCACGAAATTCCCGGCGATTGCCGAGTAGTCATCGGACACCCATTCCTGGACATTCCCGCTCAGGTCATAGATGCCGAGTTTGTTTGGTGGAAAACTGCCTGCCGGAGAAGTGAAGGCGAATCCATCGTCATATCCTAGAATCGTCCGATCACTGGAAACTCCGGGTGTTTCGGCGAGCGCGCGGTCGGCGAAGTTACCCACTTTTTCCCCATCCGCCCAAGCCACACCCCACGGAAATATCTGCTGCTTGTGGGCATCCCGCGAGTTGGGGCTGATCCCCTCCTCTTCCTGGAGACCCGCCATGAGGCTCCACTCGTGATCGGTGGGTAGCCGATAGATGTGCGATTGCGCGATGAGTTCCGCCTTGCGCTCGCGCTCCGTCAACCAGTCGCAGAAGGCCTCCGCGTCGTCCCTTGAAACGTTG
Organism: Akkermansiaceae bacterium; assembly: GCA_903906515.1. Classification (GTDB taxonomy): domain Bacteria; phylum Verrucomicrobiota; class Verrucomicrobiia; order Verrucomicrobiales; family Akkermansiaceae; genus Luteolibacter. Next base: position 16,282 of record CAIVKO010000083.1, on the reverse strand, counting down.
ACCACCGGATGGTCGGGCTCTTGGAGAAATGAAGCCGGACGCGGTGCTTGATGGCCAGATTCCTTGACGAACAAGATATAGTCGCTGACACGGGTTTCCCAGACCGACGCCATCAGATCCTGCCCCACGGGGACAAAACTCATCTTGATTCCATTCTCCCATTCGCGGCCGAAAACGACACTCCGGTTTTTCTCAAGGGTAAGATTCTCCTCAAACATCTGCCCTTCCTTGAGGGTAATGGTTTTGATGAGAGGTTTGTATCCCTGCCGGACCAGCAGAATCTCCACAGAGCCGGGTTTTACGTCAGGAACAATTAGAGTGGTCTCGGATGAGCCCGCCGCCTGGCCGTTCACATAAACATCCGCGCCAGGAGGATTGCTGGTAAGGCGGAGACTGCCATAAACGATCCGGCGGATCATCACGCGGAACGGCCGCAGGCCCACCGTGCGCGCATTCGCGCTGAGTGCGGGGTTGTCAAAAGTCGCTTCAAACAGCGGGCGGACCTCATGCTCCTCGGTGAGGAAACCCGCCTTGATGCCGGTGGTCCCAAGCCACCCGCAGAACGCGCGCGCCGCTGCCTGGGTGGTGAGCATGATGTCCACGATCTCGTCGTTTTGCTTGAATTTCAGGATTTCCACCGGATCCAGCGGGGTCTTGGAGTCCTTCGCAAACTGTTCCCACAAACCCTTGGACACAAAACCGGCCCCCACATGATGGTCCTCCACAGGTTGATAGGGAGCGCCCAAATGATCGTGCCACAAATCACCCGCCACGGGCGGACAAAAGACCTGCAACTGACCGAACAACACCATCGGTTCCTTCAGCCCCGCCGCAGTCATGCGCCCTTCAATGGTCAGCGGTAAAAAGCCATTCTTACGCAACGTGAATGAAACATCGTCACCCACCATCGCCGTCATCGTCGGCGTGGGGGTTGTGCCCACCAACACTCCGTTGGAATCCAATACATCCGCTTCTTCCGGACTGCTGAAAACCCTCAGTAACCCGACAGCGGGAGGCGATGCCACCGGTCCTGCGAGCAAGCGCTTCGCCCACTCGGTTTCCTTGACCGTCTGCCACCCCGCCCAGCATGAGAAGCCGGTCAGCATGAGCGTGGTAAGCCAGACCGCGAGTCCACCGCGACGGCGGCGCTTGCCATGCTGAATCCGCCTCAGGGCCTCGGCCAAATCCGTGGCGCTGGAAATCTTGCGTTTGGAAATCCTCGGCTCGCAGATATCGCAAATCACGCGGTTGAGCTCTAACCAACGCTTGCGGTCCGGACCGGTTGGAATCTCATCCGGCAGATCCGGAAAATTCATCCGGTCCTTGCCGGTGGCGATTTCATAAAGCACCTTGCCAAGACTGTAGACATCCGCTTGGGTGGAACCCGGTCCCTCCGGCGGCACGAATCCTTCGGTGCCCACAAATGTCCGCTGGCCACGTGCCGCTACCAGGCCGATGTCGGCAAGCTTGGCCTTGCCATTGACAAAGATAATGTTAGATGGCTTCACATCGCGGTGAGCCAATCCCTGTTCGTGCAGATGTCCGAGCGCCTCCGCCAGGCGGAGGCCCACCTCGATGCAATCGTCCGTATCCCATTGCACACCGGCCGTCTGCTGATGGTCCGCCCGCAGCGTACGCGGTTCATACTCGATCGGATTGATTTCCCGGCCCGTCCGCACATCGTCGCCGAGCTGCATCACATAATAATAAAATGACGTGCCGTCAGGACTCCGGCCCACATGCAGAATATTCACCAGACCGGGATGGTCGCGCGAAATCGGCTCGAATTTGAGAATTCCCTCGAACTCCCGCTCAAACCCGCGCTCATCCTCGAAGTCCTCACGCCACACCACCTTCACCGCCCGCATCGCTCCGGTCACCCCGCGTGCCAGCCACACCTCACCATAAGCTCCGCCGCCGATTTTACGCAGAACCTCGTGATCCGGAATCGTGGGGTTCGGGCGTATTCTAACCGGCATCGTCGTCTTCGTCGTCGAGTTTGGCCAATTCGCGTTTCAGCACGGACCCCACCCGGTGTTTGGCCAGATAGACCTGGGCCATGCTCACGTTGAGCTTCTCCTGCACCTTGCGGGCATCCCACTGTTTGATGACATAACAATCGAAAATCTGATATTGTTTCGGCGAGACCTGCGCCTTCACCCGCGAGAGCGCCGCATCGGCCACGTTCTTTTTCCACTCGATGTTCCACAAGCGGGACAAGACATCCCCCGCAGGATCCTCCACCCGATCGATCACTGCGGTCTTGCGATCATTCTCCCACTCGCCCATCACCATCGCGGTGTCCTTCCTGCGTTTGCGGAACTGATCGTTGATCCGCCAGCGGGTCATGTTCATCAACCAGGTCTTGAACGACCCCTGCGCCGGATCATACAGCTTTTTCTTACTCTGCTTGGCAATGGAAAGAATGGTTTCCTGCACGCAATCGAACGCTTCGTCCTGTCGCAACCCGGCCTTCACCGCCACCGAGTAGATCAACCGCCAATACGTTTGGTAGAACTCGTCCCACGTCCGCTGGTCCTCCCAATTCTCCAACCGGGCAATCAGACTCTTGCGGGTTTTCCCACACGCCTGTGCCAGAATCTCTTCCCGTTCTTGATCTTTTTCCTCGTCGTCCTCAGACATCGTTAAAACTCTACATCATTCCCCGCCCGCTGTCTTCCTCCTATTCCGAAATTTTACAACTCATTGATTATAAGGTTTTTAAATTTCGATAAGAATCCAGCCAAGATGATCCAAAGCAAAACTTCACCGCTATTGTGCAAATCTTCACAATTTCGTGTGGCCGTGTGCCACCACAAAGACAAAGAATTGGCCACATGAGGAAGGACGACGAGCACAAGGATCTTATGGCCGACATGATCTATAGCCACCAACGGCAAGCGCTCAATGGATGACATTAAATTTTCTTGGCCATGCGGTCAGAAAAGCTACGCTCGCTGCAAATGAAGACTGCGGTGAAAGACATCAACTCCGCCAAATCCCGGACTATTCCAAGGCGTCTTCATTTCTGAATTTCAGCATTGAGCGCCTTGGCGCACAAGTAAACATCCTATGTCTGACAGTAAATCCACGTCACGCCGTTTATTCTTCGCCACCATTGGAGCGCTCTTATTAGGTGTTCTTGCAGGAACTCTACTGGGAAAGAATGCAGAACCACTTGGCGAAGTCAGCAAGCTTGTAGTGCAAGCTCTCAAGGCGATTGCCATTCCATTGCTGTTTCTAGCAATTGTCGATGGCCTTTTGAAGGCCCGCCTTTCAGGGCGCGGATTTGGCATCATGGCAGGTGTTTCATCCTTCAATGCCTTGGTATCGGTGGTGATCGCACTCGTGCTGGTCAACGTCTTCAAGCCAGGGTTGCTTCTGCATGGAATCATCACAGCAAACTCGCACACGACTGCCGGAACACTGAAAGAAGTGAGTTGGATCAAAGCCCTCGAATCGGTCGTTCCGGAAAGCATCATCGAGCCCTTTGCAAGCGGATCGACACCCGGGGTGATTGTCATCGCGCTGCTTTTCGGTTTTGGTTTACGGCTGGTTTTACGCGCACCGCAGGAGCAGGATATACTTCCGGAAAATCTCGTGCAAAAAACATTCACCACGCTCTTTGCGGTCTGCATCAAGATCATCGGATGGCTGATTTATCTCGTCCCGATCGCGGTGTTTTGCGCGGTCGCCAAGGCCGTCGGCCGGAGCGGCTTGTCGTTGATCGTGGGGTTGAGTGCTTATGTCATGACCTGTATAGCGGGGATGACCATCCAGATCCTGATGACCTATCAGCTTTGGATCGCCGGACATCCACGCCTAACACTTCGGACATTCTGGCGGGCGGCGCGCGCTCCGGCGATCTATGCATTTGGAATCAATAGCAGTCTGGCGACGATGCCGATGACGCTCACGGCGCTGCGCGAGTGCGGAGTAAAGGACGAGGCCGCGCGGCTTTCAACCTGCATCGGCACGAACTTCAACAACGACGGCATCCTCCTTTACGAAGTTGTCGCGGCACTAATTATCGCACAGGCTCTGGGCATTGACATGAGCCTCGGCACGCAGTTGTGGGTGGCCTTGTTATCAGTCGTCGCAACCCTGGGGGTGTCAGGTTTTCCGGAAGCAGGCATCGTCGCTCTGACGTTAGTGCTGAGCTCCCTGCATTTACCGGGTGAAGCGCTGGTAACCTTGCTTTCGGTCGATTGGGTGATCGCACGTTGCCGATCAACCACCAACGTATTGGCCGATATGACAGTCGCGACCGCGATTGATCGTTTCACCCCGGATCCTGTTGCCCAACATCCGTAAGGACCAACTGGATGAAAAGCCTGCGCGCCAATCCAGCTCCATGAATCCGATGAAACGTCTTCTCACCCTCCTGGTTTATCTAACATCTTTGTTGCACGCCCAGGATCTCGATCTCGGCGCCCGCGTCAAACCTCTGCCTGCAGCAAACCGTTTCGGCGAGAAGGGCTACTTTGTCTGGTGCGGTGCTCCGGTGAAAGGTCCGGACGGGACAATCCCGCCGCGTGCCTGAGACCTGACGGCGGAGTGCTGGTCATCTACAAGGCGGTGCAATACGTTGAAGGCAAGGAAATGGGTAGCAACGTCCGGTTTGGAGCCGCCATCGCCACATCCCCGGAAGGCCCCTACGTGAAAACGCTCGGCAAAATCTTCGAAGCGGAAAAGCCCGGCAAATCATGGATGCTGGCCGAGGACCCGTTCATCTGGTTCAGCCAAAAATATGGAAATCGCTACTACGCCGTCGCCCGCGATGTGACGGGGACCTTCAGCGGCTCCCCGGGAGGACTTTGTTTGTTCCATTCCGAAGACGGACTCACATGGAAACCCTCACCACACGCGAAGGTCCTCGGCGATTCCTATCCGCTCGAAGACGGAAGCATGAGCAAGTCCCGGATCGAGCGCCCGTTTGTTCTTCCCGAAAACGACGAACCAAGCTATCTGTTTGGTGCCGCCGACGGATACCTCAAAAACGGCAGGATCAGCACCAACGTCCAGTTTCCCATCGCTCCCACGAAGTAAAACCTTAAAGCCTGTCTTATAAATGGCAGGGACCGACCTCCGGGCGGTCCGGTAAAAGAAATGAGAATGAATCCTCGCATACAATGCTTTAAAATCCGTTCATGGCTGGTCTCCCGCTTTCCATTCTCTTGGACCGCTCGGAGATCGGTCCCTGCCTGCTGCAATATTCAGACAGGCTCTCACAGCGGTGGAAGGCTGGCCGCAGCGACCGCCTGGCCATGGCGTTTCGTTTTCTCATCAGGCACGACCAGCTTGATCTGAAGTTCCGGGAATTCTCTAACGAGTACGGTTTCCGCCTCGTGAATGATCATGTTGCCCCCTTCTCCGGAGGTCACACGACCCAGGATCAGAAGGTTGGCGATGTCATAAAAATCCGCGTAATGCGCGATGGAATAACCGAAATAGCAGCCGATCGTTTCATAAATCGAAGCGGCGCGGGTGTCTCCGACATTCATGGCCTCCTGGATTTTCACGAGTTGCTCGGGGAAGGGCATTTTGCCAAAATCAAATCCAGCAGCGGGCGCGAGCCGGGCGACGGCTTGTTGGGAGAAATACAGCGCGCCGCAACCGTGATCGCCCGACCATTCGTCCACCGGTGAATCCGCAGGCTCGCGGAAATCGACCGGAGCAAACGCCAGTTCATCGAGCCAGGGTTTGATATGGCCCTGCGCATCGACGTAGCCGGCGGCCTCGGAAGTTCCCATGGCCACTCCCAGCACCTGATTGGCATTGAGACCCATCGAACCAGCGAGAGCGGTGACTTCGCCGTCGTTCACCACTTCGAACGGGATGTTGTTCCAACGCTCCTTGAGGGTGAAGAAAATGCGGCGGATGTGTTTCTCAAAATCCTCCGGACTCACGCCGCGGAAGAGCGATGCGGCCCGGACCTCGTTGTTGACATAAACACCTGCCGAGCTTCCGCCGATCGCATCCACACGCGGGAGGTGCGCTGCGGCGCGCTTGAGCGAATCGTGAATCCCTTCGATGTGATAGTTCGGATCACTCTGGAAATACGGGTCCCATACGACTTCTTCGGAGAAGACCACCTCACCATCGATCATGGCGGCACATTTTCTATCAGATCCACCGAGGTCGAATCCGATGCGGCACCCATCCAAATTACGGCCCAGCGTCATCACCGAATCGTTGGCCTCGGGAAGCTCGGCGAAATCGACCGCATTCACCGTAATCGGTTCTCCAAAGATCTTGCTACCGATGAAATCCCAATCGAAGGAACGTGAGCCGGTTTCCGAATAGATCGCAGCAAGCGAGGCGGCCACTTCCGGCGCCCCAGCCACCCACAGGCGGCAACCACCCTTCTGCCAAAGCAGAAACTTGAACAGCCGCTCGATGTAACGAAGCGTCAGAACGTCGTTGGCACCGCCGGCGGACAGCACGCGCCCGGACCAACGGAAGGTCGTGCCGTCCACACGGCTGAGGGCGAGATCGATGGGGCGGGAGGCCGTGGAGGCCTTGACTTTGGCTTGATAAGCCCGATTCCAAAGGACGGCGGGAACAAAACCCGGGTCAAGAACGGGACGGAAGGCAGGTCGGATGACAAGTGACATGGCTCAAAAAAGATAACACGAGGAGCATAACTGCATCCCCGACGAGATCCAACAAAAACTGCTCTGAGTTTTTTCAGGCAATACCACCGAACCGTCTCGCTCATATGAAGCATGAAGAAATTTGCCATCTTTTTTTCCGCAGCCCTGATTGCTGCGGCCACCGTTGCTGACGCCACAGAATATTTATCCCTTATTTCCAAGGATGCCGCGGTCGATCCTGGCTGGAAGGAGGTGGGAGAGAAGCTCTCGTCCATGCACTCCGGAAAATGCGAGGTCTGGGATGGCACCGAGAACGGGCTCGTTGAGACTCTGAAAAAACACCAACCCCGCTACCTCGCCATCATCGGCAAACCGGAATCCTTCAAGGCCACAACCGTCCGCGCGATCAACCGGGCCACCCGCATGGCCGATGACGATCCATGGACCGACTGCCGCTGGGGACTCATCACCGGCAACACCCCGCAAGATGCCATGCGGCTGATCGAACCGAGAAAGCCCCTCATCATCCGCAGGGCGCTCACCACCACCGGCATTGATTTGGGCCTGGTGGATTCCGGCCTCACCATCAGCGACGGAAAAAAAGGCAAATTCACCCGCAAACTCTCGGGAAAACCACCCGAAGAAGGCACTTGGAACGAAGCGGAACAACCGACAGGCACCGTCAATATGTTTGCCGACTACTGGAACAAGGAAGACCCGCAACTATTGGTGACCAGTTCCCACGCCACCCAGTTCAATCTGGAAATGCCCTTCAGTCTCGGGCTCATCGCCAGTCACGGCGGAAAATTCCATGTGCTCAGCATGCAGCAGCGCAATGAGTTCGCCAAGTTCCTCGGAGGAGCGATGTTCACCGGGAAGGTGGAAAAACTCGGCGAGTGGGTTGAATCCACCAAGGCCCCCACCCTCACTGCGTCCAAGGATTCATGCCGCGTCTGGATGGCCAGTGGCAATTGCCTCATCGGCGATGCCAAAGGCACCAATCACTCGATGGTCGTCAGCGCTCTGAGCACTGCGGGTTTCCGCCAATTCGTCGGCTACGTGGTCCCCACCTGGTTCGGCCGCTCGGGATGGGGCACATCCGGACTCTGGCAAAACAGCCGGGGCGGGCTCTCGCTTTCCGAAGCTTTCTTCCTCAACACGCAATGCCTCATCCACGAGACCCTCACCCGCTTCCCCGGCGCGGAAAAAATCAATTTCGATGCCGAAGACATCCAAGAAGGCATGAAAACCGACCACAAATTCATCGAGGGCCTCAACCAATTGATTCCGGTCCTCAAACCCGCGCAAAAGGACCAGAAGGATCTGATCGGACTCATTCACGACCGCGATGTGGTCGCATTCTGGGGAGATCCGCTCTGGGAGGCGCGCTTTGATCCCACACTCAAACCGCATGCAATCAAGTCATCCTGGAAAACCGAAGATAACACCCTCACCCTGACCCTAACCGCCAACGACGACTTCGAGGGCGCTTATCCGCTGTGGCTGCCAAAACGAATCCCGACAGCGAGTCTAACGATCCCAAATGGCGTCAAAGTGGACGCAGTGGCCAGCGATGACTTCATCCTGATCCGCAAGCTCACCCTGAAAAAAGGCGAGACTGTCAAACTCGGCATCGCAAGCGCCAAGACCGCGAAGTGAGGCTCATTGGGAGCGTCATGAATTTTGCCGAATCGGGAGAAAATCAATTCTAAGAAATTCGCGTGAGAAAAAGAAGCGCCTCATGCACTTGCAGCCTGAAACCAGCTTCCGAGAAAGCTACCGCATCCAGAGAGCAACCCTTATCTAACATATTAGAGCCATAACTCGGAACGCTCCGCCGCCGTGCCGTCACGTTGCTCACCGCGCTGACCTTTCTGGCCCTCGAAGTGACCCGATTGTTTGCTATTATCCAGCCATTTTCCATCAGCATCATCGGCCATCACTCGCTGATGGACTTCATCTCCATCACCATGGTCGGTCTGCATGTGTTTGGATGATCGCCTCCGCCGAAGCCGAGCGCATCGCCCTCACCGGTAATGCGGAAGCCGAAAAAATCCTGGCAATCGGCAAGGCCAACGCCGAGTCATACCAACTTCAAGTCTCCGCCATGGGCAGCGACAATTTCACCCGCGCCAAAATCGCGGAAATCATCGGTCGGGAGCACGTGAAGGTCATGCCGGAAATCCTGATCACCGGCGGCAGCGGCGACAGTACCAGCGGCCCGCTTTCCGGATTGTTAGGACTGAAACTTCTTCAGGATCTGGGTGGATCCACCCATACTAACACTCCAACGATCCTTCCCACTACCCCTCCCATGGCTTCCCGGCCACCCATCCATCCGGAACCGCCAGCTGCTCGTTGAGGGAGGAGACAGAACTTGGATTACTTTTCAAACATCATCCACGCGCTTCAATCGCCTTCATGGAGTGCGACAACCAACGCATTTTCTTCTTCGACGAGAATAACCGCCTTGTAGCAATCTATCCTGATAGATGAGGCGGATGTTGAAATCGGCATAGGTATGACGCAAAGCACATACTGCACGATCGGAGTGCCATGGAGGTAATATCAGCCTCCCATTTTGAAGACATTCCCTCGGAGGTCGTCTTAACAATGGCAGGGGCCGACCTCCGGGCGGTCCGGCAAATGAAATGAGAAGAATCTGCGCATGAAATGATTGATAATCAGTCTGCGACTGGTCTCTCGCCCTCCATTCGCCGGACCGCCCGGAGGTCAGTCCCTGCCTTTTTTAATACACCCTCAGGGTGCCGAACCGACTCTGCGGGTGCGGACGCCGGTGCCACCGTTGCGGGTGAAGGATTCGATCGCGCCCACTCCACCCTCGACCACCCAGAAGTTAATATCGCCCACGCCGAGATTGGAGGGATCGTTGAGATTGTATGCCGTAGCCTGCCAGGCGTTGTGTGGATCGGTCTGCCCCTTGCCGGCAATTTCCATATCCAATTGATCGATTGAAAATCCGTGTTTGCCGGTCACTGTGACCGCATGGATGATGATGCGACCGCGATAGACGCCGGCGGGAAGATACATCTGTCCGCCACCCGCGGCGATGACAGCCTCCATGCATTTGGAAAATGCGGCGGTGTTGTCCGTGCTGTCATCCCCCTTCGCGCCGTAATCGACGATGTTGAACACGGCGGCCCGCAACGGCACGGTGCCCATGAACAGACAAGCGCAGAGCACCAGAAGACTGACGCCGAATCGAATTCCTTTTTGATGAGTCATGGTCGAATATTCTGATAGAAATCAGTCCACCGGTGTCAGTGTGACCTTGCGGACACGGATCGGCTTCCAACCTGCTTTGGCCGGGTGGACTTGCAGTGAAGATTCACCCTTGGGCAGCTTGAGAGTGCCAAGTGAAACTACTTTCCACTGATCCTCGCCGCCGGTCGCAGGAACCTCCACATCTGCCTTGGTTTTGCCTACACCTATATTCAATTTGACCTTATCGGAGGCAGCGACTTCAGCGGAAATTTTCCACTCCTTGGCTGCCGGAGTATTGACCATATACTCCACCCACCATTCAGCCAACTTCCAGTCGCTTAGCATGGCCTGTTTCCCGCTTCCTTCGACCCTGATGGTGCCGGTATAACCACCATGAAGATCGGCGGCAAAGGCATCCAACTCGATGCTTCCGTCCGCGCCCGGTCCCACCGAAGATTGTTGGGTGATGGTCAAGGGGCCTTGGAATTCCAACGCGACCACGGAGATGTTAGGATCGGTCGCCTTTCCGGGCAAAGTCACCACCACTCCCTCGGCACTGGATTCCGCCGTCACGGAAGCGCCGGTTTTCATCACCTTTCCGGAGATCGGCTTTTCTTTCAGGGTAGGCAGCAACAACTTGCCATCCGCGGGCCAATCCCAAACGTGGAGATACAGCATGGTTTTATCACCCACCGTTTTGCGGGTGACTCTGCCCCAGTTCAACCGGCGGGCAAAGGGACTGGCTTCGGTGGCGTAGATAGCCTCGCTATAACTGTCCATCCACTGGCCGACCGCCTTGAGCCGCTCGATGCTTTCCGCAGGGATTTCCCCTTCCGCCGTCGGTCCGACATTGAGCAGAAAATTGCCTCCCTTGCTAGAAATATCGGATAGATTTTGCAGAATCCGGGTCACGCTTTTCCAGTTGTGGTCATCTTTTTTGTAACCCCATGTATCATTCATGGTCATGCAAACCTCGAACATTTCCCCGGGGTATCCGCGCGGCGGGATGTGCTGTTCGGGTGTGGATGTGTCGCCCTTGAAGTCGCCACCCAGTCGGTTGTTGCTGATGATGCCCGGCACCGCAGCCAGGGCATCATGCAGCGGTTTGCCGCGTTCCGTGGTCATGTTGGACGGCGTATCCCACCAGATGACGTCCGGTTTGAAAGCTGCTAGAATTTCCTCGGTCTGAGGCAGAGCGATGTCCTTGAGGTATTTGTCGAAGTCGCCGGTCTGGGCGGGGTCCCATCCGGGTTCTCCCGCTTTTTTGCCCATGATGGCACCACCGGGATGGGTCCAGTCCTGTGCTTGGGAATAATAGAGGCCGAATTTGAGGCCCCGTGCCCGCACTTCCTTTTCGAGCGGGGCGATCAGATCGCGCTTGGCACCCGATGCCTTAACCGCATTCCAATCGCTGACTTTGGAATCATAAAGGGTAAAGCCGTCGTGGTGCTTCGATGTGATGACCACATATTTCATACCCGCCTGCTTCGCCAGATCAGCCCAGGCGGACGGATCGTATTTGGCAGCGGTAAAGTCCTTGGCGAAGGCACGATAATCTTTCAGCGGGATGGAACCGCTTTTTAAAATCCATTCACCGATACCCTGGATCGGTTTGCCCTGCCAAACCCCGGCCGGGACGGCATAGACGCCCCAGTGGATGAACATGCCAAAGCGGGCCTCCTTGAACCATTTGAGGCGGGCCTCACGTTGCTCGGGAGTTTCGACTTCGGCGGCGGCGACGGATTTAACCGTCCCCATCAGGGTGGCTAACGATAAGAACAGAGTGAGGAAACGGGTCGATTTCATGGGATTAAATAGAGATACAAATGATGAACTGTTATTATGTATGATTCAGGATTTCACAAATATGAATTTTTACTTCTTGATCGGAGAATCGTCGCATTTCAAATCACCGAGCGCATACTGGATACCATCGAGGTAGTATTGCAGCACGCTTTCGCGCTCATAGGTTTCGGGCCGGTGCGATGGAGAACAATAGAACACGCGGCCTTTACCGTGAGATTTGATCCATGAGACATAGCGGCGATCGCCCTTCATCGCCTGCTGGGTTTTCGGATCGAGGGAATCCATATCAAGCTCCAGCAACGGCCGGAAGTTCTTGTCATTGTAGGCACTTTTGAACAGATAGGGTTCATCGAGATGGGTGAATGGCTTGCCTTGGAAGGCTTTCAGCAAGGCATGGTCCGGTTCGACCAGTTTGACGGTCAGTTCTTCGAGTTTCGGGTGCATCGAAAAACTTCCGCCCATCATGCCGCTGAAGTCTTTGGATTCATTGAGGAAAACGATGGCACCATGAATCGCCACCACGCCCTTGCCCTGGGCCACAAAATCGATCAACGATTTCTCCAGTGCCGCGGCCTTTTCCTTGCATTGGTCATCGCTGAGCGATTTGTCCTTTTGCAGAACATCGATGAACCAGTTGCGGCCCGGATTTTTGGTGCAGGTGTTGTTTAGAATCACAGCGTCAAACTGCGCCAGCTTGGCGGGTTCGAACATCGCGGGGTCATTCGAGTGAGTGACTTCGAAAGCACCGGTTTTTGCCAGCGTATCGATGACGGCATCCACATGAGGAATGACCTCGTGGCAGAAGCCGGTTGCCAGCGAGACCATCAGCACCTTGCGGGGGCTTTTGGGTTCGACGCGTGGTTTTGCCGGGGCCAGGGAGGCGATCTTCGCCTTCCACGCATCATCGGGCGGCTTGATCGGTGGAACCGGGGTATCCTGGGCAAATGCGTATGAACACAAGGCGGCGGTAGCGAGGGAAAGCAATAGGAGTTTCATAGAGGTAAAAGCGTTGAAGTGAGTGTGAACTTACGACGGGTAAGGATAGGATTTATCAAAAAATCAGGGGTTTATGATTACTATTCAGCTCTACGCTCTTACGATTCAAAAAGATGACAGAATCATTTTTGACAGAATCATTTTTTGGAGAATGATGCCTGGAGTTCTTCTACGGTTCAGGGAGTGAGACTCCTCACCGCCCATCTCAGCTTCGCGGAGGAACTCCGCGGATTGAGGCGGCGTTCTTCCGGGCCGGCGGTGATCACTCCATCGCTGATCTCTGAAAACAACCCGGATTTCAGGCAACTCTGGAAGGATTTTTTTACCCGTCGATCTTCACCCGAGTGGAATGTCAGAACCGCGACGCGTCCGCCGGGATTCAGGCAATCCGGCAAAACCCGCAGGAAGGCATCGAGCGCGACGAATTCCTCATTCACCGCAATCCTGATGGCTTGGAACACCCGCCGCACGGTGAGTTCACGCTCATCCTCATCCCCTACCCTGACGGCACCGCGCACCGCCTCGGCGAGAGCGAGCGTGTTGGCAAAGGATCGGCCCGCCAACGCATCGGCCAAGGATTCCGCGCGGGGTTCGTCGGCATTTTCGATCAGTGCAATGGCGAGTTTTTCGGGAGTGATCTTGGCTAACCACTCAGCGGCGGAGATACCTTTGTTAGGATTCATCCGCATGTCGAGCGGCCCGGCGTTTTTGAAACTGAAACCACGCGAGGGATTATCAAACTGCATCGACGAGCACCCGAGATCGGCGAAAATGAAGTCCACGCCGGAGATACCGCGAGCGGCCAGCAACTTGGTGATTCCCGCGTAATTCGAGCGCACCGCCTCGAAGGCATCGTCACCGTATCCGGCCTGGCGGAGGCGTTGTTCGGATTTCGGGAGTTCGATAGGGTCTTGATCCAGACCGATCAATTTCCCGCCGGGGGTGATTTTTTCCAAAATCCTCTCCGCATGGCCGCCGTATCCCAGAGTGCAATCCAGTCCGACCATTCCATGGGAAAGTTGCAGCGCCACCAGGCACTCTTCGGCGAGAATGGGAATATGCGAGCCCGCCGGGGTTTTTCCGGAAGCGATCACCTTGGCCACGGTATCGGCGTAGCGCTCCGGGTCGCGTTCCTTGTATTTGTCCTCGAAACGACGGGGGTTCTTGCCGCTGTAGCGTTTGCGCCTCGGCGGGCGGGGTGATTCGTCGTCCATGGTTTGGCGGCCATGTTGGCAGGAAATTCCCGATCCGTCAAAATCCGGTTTCATTGAATGAAAAGGACGGGCTCAGGAAAAAATAGTTATCTTGGACTCGGAAGCCCGTCGTGTGCCCAAGGAATCGAGCAAACCAAGGCAGGGACCGTCTCTCCGAGCAGTCCTTGTGCATGAGGTGAGAATGATCCAGCGAATGCCTTGGCTTCGGAGATCTGCTCATTCTCCAAGCATTCGCTATCCATGCTCTGGACCGCCCGGAGGTCGAGTCCCTGCCTTTCGCTCGTGGATCGCGCTCGGAATGCGTTGGCCGCTTGTAGCGGCAAGGATCATCCGCGAAGCCATCCCGCATGGCCGACAGGCAAAGACGGTCCCTGCCCACCTTTTCTCTTCGCAAACACTCATCCGGCGTGGATGAAGAGGCTGGATTCATGAATTTTACGTCTTGAATAGGCGGCTACCCAGCCTACATCCTCCTGCAGATGAATCGATTGTGGAAGATGGTGAGGGAAGAGCCCTATCGGGTATTTTTCCCGCTGGGCATGGTAGCCAGCATGGTGGGTGTGATGATGTGGCCGCTGTGGTATGCGCATTGGATCGGGTATTATCCGATCGAGGCACACACGCGGATGATGATCGAGTGTTTCATGGGGGCGTTTGTGATCGGTTTTATCGGCACGGCCTTTCCACGTTTGGCGGGCAACCGGTCATGGTTCGGAGCGGAGCTGTCGTTGATGTTGATTCTCTGGTTTTCCTGTGCGGCAAGCCATGCGACGGGACACGTGGCCGCTGGAGACACCGCGTTCTGCGCGATGATGGTGGCGCTTTTCCTCGGCATGGCCGGGCGATGGTTGTTAGGAAATCGTGACACACCGCCACCCGGATTCATCCTGTCACTAACAGGCATTCTCGGAGCCTGCGCGGCGGCCGGATATCTGGCAGGAAACAACATTCCCGGAACGAACGCGGAAAGGTGCGCCAAACTTCTCCTTTTTCAGGGATTTCTCCTGCTGCCGCTGATGGGCATCGGGCCGTATGTGTTGCCCAGGTTTTTCGGGCTGAGCAGCAGTCATTCCTTCGATGACTCGCCGCGCCCGCCCGCCGGATGGTGGTTGTTAGTTGCCAAGGCGGGCACCGCGGGATTGCTGGTGCTGGCGAGTTTCGCCATGGAGTTGATAGAATCGCCCTTAACCGGGCAATTACTGCGGGCCGGAGTGGTCACGACATGGTTCATTCTGGAGACGCCGCTGCTGCGCATCGGAAAACTATCAAGCACTCCCGGCAACGCCGTGCGCTGGGCACTCTGCGGACTGGCGGCGGGAATCACCAGCGCAGCATTCACGCCGCAAGCAAGAGTGGGATCGCTGCACTTGTTCTTTGCATCGGGACTCGGCCTGTTCACTCTCGCTGTCGGTGCGCGGGTGGTTCTCGGCCACGCCGGACGCCATGATTTACTCACTGGAAAAATCATTTGGTTGCGCTGGGTGGTGGGCTTGGTGGTTCTGGCGGCATTCACGCGTTTTACCGCTGATTTCCTGCCCAAGGTCAGGATTTCCCATCAAATCTACGCGGCCTGGACATGGGCGCTGGCGGCATCCATCTGGTTGATCGCGCTTGCCAGGTTCTTCCTGCGCAACGAGGACACGCCTGTCCGCAGGAGTCAATGCCCGAGACGGAAGGAAAAAACTTCAGGCTAACAAATGCTGGATCACCTCGGCGGCGCTGTAGCTGTCGCGGTCACCTAGCAATTCCCGCACGCAGCCGACATCGTCGCCGATGGTGATGATTTGCGGTTCATGGTAGCCATGGCGGACCTGGCCGATCCCTGCGGACGCACAAAGCGCATTGCAAATGCACTTGCGGTTTTCCGCCTGGGCCGGGTCGCCGCCTTTGGAAATGTAGATTTCCTTGGGTTCGGAAGCGCACCGGTATCCGATCTTGCCGTCCGCCTTCTGATAGGTCTCGCGCAGCACGCCGAGGTCGCAAACGCGGCAGCGGTCTTCATAGACCGACTTTTCCGCGACGCTGCCCGGGACTTGAGCGACTTTGAAGGGAAACCCGGTGGGTGAGGCCAGAGCATCCGTGTGAACGTGCAAATCGCCGCGTTTCACGGCTTCGATGATTTTCCGCTTGATCGATGGATCAAACCCGGATTCCTCACAGAAAGCAAAGGCGGTTCCCACTTGGACGCCCATGGCACCTTGGGATTGGGCTTCACGAAGTTTACCCAAGCGGCCATATCCGCCGGCCAGCCAGAATGGCAGCCCGACATCTACGAATTTCGCGGGCTCGATGCGGTCGCGCTCACCGTAGATGGGCTCGCCATCCGGAGTGAGTTGCATCGGACCACGCGGCGGGGCGTTGTGGCCACCGGCGATCGCGGCTTCAACCACAAAACCATCCACGCGACCGGAGGCCTTGCGGCGGAGATTTTCGGCAAGCACAGGG
>CAIVKO010000082.1 GCA_903906515.1 Akkermansiaceae bacterium | reverse complement strand
TCATCGCCAGAAGTGCCCAAGCCGGTGGCGGTCCGCTACGCATTCGCGGCCAATCCCGACGGCTGTAACCTTTACAACAACGAAGGTCTACCTGCTTCTCCATTCCGTACGGATGAATGGTAGGCACCGACGCATCCCATTTTATTCCCATCGCTTCCAATCGATCTGATATGAAAAAAATCATCACGTCCGCAGTCCTGTTATACTCGGCGCTATCCGTCCACGCCGACGTGACCCTGAACGCGGTTTTCACGGATCACATGATCCTCCAGCGGGATATGCCGGTGCCGGTTTATGGCACGGCAGATCCCGGTGAAAAGGTGAACGTTGCATTTGCCGGCAAGGAGAAATCGGTGGTGGCCGACAAGGATGGCAAGTGGAGCGTCAAGCTCGACGCAATGAAGGTTTCGACCACCCCTGCAGTCATGACCGTCTCTGGCAAGAACAAGCTCACGCTGAGCGATATCCTCATGGGTGATATCTGGGTTTGCAGCGGTCAATCTAACATGGAATGGGTGCTGGGGAATTGCAACCGGCCGGATGATATCCAGCAGGCGAATTTTCCGCTGATCCGCTTGTTCCAAATGCGTGGCACGGTGTCGCCCTCTCCGCGCACCGAAGTCAGTTGTATCCCATGGACTCCCTGCACGCCGCAGGCGATCGGAGGTTTTCCGGCGGTCGGGTATTACTTTGGCCGCAAAGTGCATCAGGAGACGGGAGTTCCGATCGGTCTGATCCGCAGCGCCCAAGGCGGCACCGCCATCGAGCCGTGGACTCCATACGCCGGGCTGGCCATGGTTCCCGAATTGGCCAAAGACAAGGAGATCCTCGATCAGCAGATTAAAACCTATGTCGATACGCTGGCGGCCTTGCCGCTCAAAGCCACAAGCTATGTCAGCGAGGCGCGAAAAGCGCTCAGCGGTAACACTCAAATGCCCGAACCCCTTGTATTGCCGGTCTATCCTATTTCTAACAATGCACCGCAAGGCTGGAATTGCCTCTATAACGGCTGCATTCATCCGCTCACCAGTTTCGCTATCAAGGGGGTGCTCTGGTATCAGGGGGAATCGAACTGCAACAATGCCGATACCTACTTCGCCAAGCAACGCGCCCTCATCGGCAGTTGGCGCAAGGCCTGGAATCAGGGCGACTTCCCATTCTATTTCGTGCAGCTCGCCAATTACGGCAATCCCGACACTATTGCAGGAGCCGACGATGGCGGCTGGGCCAAGCTGCGCATGGCACAGTTGAAATCGCTTGCCGTCCCCAACACCGGCATGGCGGTGGCGATCGAACTCGCTGATATCGGCAATCCTGGCGATGTGCATGCCAAGAACAAAAAAGATGTCGGCGAGCGGTTGTCGCTGTGGGCGCTGGCCAAAGACTACGGCAAGAAGAACCTCGTCTATAGCGGCCCGCTGTTTAAAGCCATGAAGGTTGAAGGGGCTAAAATCCGCATCGCGTTCGACTCAGTGGGTTCCGGCCTAACTGTTGCGACGAAGAAGGGCTATGACCCGGTGGTCAAGGAACCTCAGGGAAAACTTAAGAAGTTCGCCATTGCCGGCGACGACAAGAAATGGGTCTGGGCGGATGCCGTCATCGATGGAAAAACCGTGGTGGTGTCATCGCCAGAAGTGCCCAAACCCGTCGCGGTCCGGTATGCGTTCGCGTCCAATCCCGACGGCTGCAACCTTTACAACAACGAAGGCCTGCCAGCTTCTCCATTCCGTACGGATGAATGGTAGGCACTGACGCATCCCATTTTATTCCCATCTCTTCCAATCGATCTTACATGAAAAAACTAATCACGTCTGCATTACTGCTATGCTCCACCATATCCGTCCACGCCGATGTGGCTCTGCACGGGCTTTTCACCAATAACATGGTCCTCCAGCGGGATATTCCGGTGGCGGTTTACGGCATGGCCGAGCCCGGCGAGAATGTCACCGTCACCTTTGCCGGAAAGACCAAATCGGACACGGCCGGTAAGGATGGGGCATGGAGCGTCAAGTTGGACGCGATGAAGTTTTCAGCAACTCCCGCGACCATGACGGTCGCAGGCAAGAACACCATCACGCTCAACAATGTTATCATCGGCGATGTCTGGCTATGCAGTGGTCAGTCTAACATGGAGTTCACTCTTGGGCAAAGCAATAGGCCGGATGATGTCACAAAAGCGGATTTCCCGACGATCCGGCTATTTCATGTACCTAACGTCCCTGCGTATTGTCTCCGCACCGACACCAAGTTTGGCTGGGGCGTGTGCACACCCCAGGCCGTCAGCAATTTCTCAGCGGTTGGTTTCTATTTCGCGCGCAAGATTACTCAGGAGACGGGAGTTCCCATCGGTTTGATGAAGGCTGCCTGGGGCGGTACCCGCATCGAACCGTGGATATCCTACCAAGGTCTGGCCTCGATTCCCGAGTTGGCCCAGGACAAAGAGACCCTCGATCAGCAGATTAAGACCTATGTCGATACGATGGCTGGGCTGCCAACCAGGACGGAGGTGTACGTCGCCGAGGCGCGAAAAGCGCTCAGCAGCAACACCCAAATGCCCGAACCCCTTGTATTGCCGGTCTATCCAATTAACGGCACCGGGCCCTATGGCTGGAATTGCCTCTACAATGGCATGATCCATCCGCTCACCAAGTTCGGGATCAAGGGTGTCCTCTGGTATCAGGGCGAATCGAATGGCGGCGAAGGCGAAATCTACTTCCAGAAGATGCGCGCCCTGATCGGCGGCTGGCGCAAGGCATGGAACCAGGGCGATTTTCCGTTCTACTTGGTGCAACTCACCAATCATCAAGTACCCAATGAGAAACCGGAAGGCGGCGACGGCTGGGCCAAGATGCGCATGGCCCAGTTGAAATCCCTTACCATTCCCAACACCGGCATCGCGGTGGCCATCGAGCTTGCCGATGCCGACAATCCTCGAGATATCCATCCCAAGAACAAGAAGGATGTCGGCGAACGCCTCGCGCTGTGGGCGTTGGCCAAGGACTATGGGAAGAAGAACCTCGTCTACAGCGGCCCGCTGTATAAGGACATGAAGGTCGAGGGTGCAAAGATTCGCATCACCTTCGACTCGGCCGGCTCCGGTCTAACCGTCGGGACGAAAAAGGGGTATGATCCGATGGTCAAGAATTCCCAGGGGAAACTCCAGAAATTCGCCATCGCCGGCGAGGATAAGAAATGGGTGTGGGCGGATGCCGTGATCGATGGCAAGACGGTGGTGGTGTCATCTCCAGGCGTGCCGAATCCCGTGGCGGTCCGTTACGCATTCTCGATGAACCCGGACGGCTGCAACCTGTATAACAACGAAGGGTTGCCAGCATCGCCATTCCGTACCGATGAATGGTAAGTGATGGGCCAAATGACAGCGTATTACGATCACAACGATAGCCGCTAGAAGAACTAATATGAAGAAAATAATATTGTCAGCATTATTACTCTGCGCTCCCATGGCCGCGTATGCCGACGTGACTTTGCACGGGATTTTCATGGACCACATGATACTTCAGCGGGACATTCCCGTGTCGGTTTATGGTGTGGCAGCGCCTGGCGAGAAAGTGACGGTCGCATTCGCCAATCAGACGAAGTCGTCTACGGCCGACAAGGATGGGGCTTGGAGCGTCAAGCTGGACGCGATGAAGGTCTTGACCACTCCTGCGGCCATGACCGTCACAGGCAAGAATACCTTCACGCTCAATGATATTGTCGTCGGCGATGTCTGGGTGTGCGGCGGCCAATCCAATATGGTATGGTTGCTAGGGAATTGCAACCGGCCGGAAGATGTCTCGCAGGCGAATTTTCCGCTGATCAGGATGTTCGCGGTGCCTGAAGCCACGGCGGTCAATCCTCGCAGCGAGGTGAAGAGCGGCTGGGCCGTTTGCTCACCCCAGTCTGCCGGCGGCTTCACGGCGGCAGGTTTTTATTTTGCGCGAAAAATCCATCAGGAGACGGGCATCCCCATCGGTTTGATCAAGAGTGCCAGGGACGGATCCGCCATCGAGCCGTGGGTCTCGTACCCAGGCTTGGCCATGGTGCCAGGGCTGGCCAAGGAAAAGGCCGAACTCGACAAGCAGATCCTTGTTTACGTCGATGCGCTCGCGAGCCTGCCACCCAAGGCGGGGGCCTACGTCGCCGAGGCGCGCAAAGCCATGAGCGCCAATGGCGACATGCCTCTACCGGTCGAATTGCCGACCTATCCCATCAGCCACGAACGGCCATCCAGCTGGAATTTCCTCTATAACGCCATGATTCATCCGCTCACCCGGTTCGCCATCAAGGGTGCGATTTGGTATCAGGGCGAATCGAATGGTCTCGAGGATGAGACTTATTTCCAGAAGATGCGTGGACTAACCAGCAGCTGGCGCAATGCTTGGAACCAGGGAGATTTCCCGTTCTATTACGTGCAAGTCGCCAATTATCAGGCCCCCAACGAGGCTCCTCAAGGCGGCGACGGCTGGTCCAAGGTGCGCATGGGGCAGCTCAAATCGCTCGCCATTCCCAATACCGGCATGGCGGTGGCCATCGACCTGGCCGACGTCGGCAATCCCAACGAAATCCATCCCAGGAACAAGCGTGATGTCGGCGAACGCCTCGCGCTGTGGGCACTGGCCAAAGACTATGGCAAGAAGAACATCGTCTATAGCGGCCCGCTGTATAAGGACATGAAGGTCGAGGGTGCCAAAATCCGCATCACCTTCGACTCAATCGGCTCGGGTCTAACCATAGGGACGAAAAAAGGGTATGACCCGATGGTCAAAAATCCCCAGGGGAAACTCCAGAAATTCGCCATCGCAGGCGAGGATAAGAAATGGGTGTGGGCGGATGCCGTGATCGACGGCAAAACGGTGGTGGTGTCATCTTCAGGCGTCGCTAAGCCCGTGGCAGTGCGCTACGCATACTCGATGAATCCCGACGGCTGCAATCTCTACAACAACGAAGGCCTGCCCGCTTCGCCCTTCCGCACCGACGAATGGTAGGAAGATCATTCACTGTTCCAACTAACAACATAACTAACAACACAACTAACAACACACG
>CAIVKO010000081.1 GCA_903906515.1 Akkermansiaceae bacterium | reverse complement strand
GAGGGATACCATGAAGGGAGGACCGTGGCTTTCTCATCGAAGTGTCTCAGGATGTCCTCAGACACATGCCGCCGATGGACAATGATGGTGTAAACGTGTTCGCCGAACCAATCATCGTGCAGGGTCCAACGCCCCTTGTTGCCTTTATCGTCCCCCCAACTGTTTTCCACAAGCCACTTGCGGGGGCGACCACCGGAATCGATGTCCACTCCCATGAGCACCATGGCGTGATTCGAAGCTCCAGAGTAGAAGCGCGTGCGGTCGCTCTTGCTGATGGTCAGGTCGAGTCCGTAGAGCGTTTCATAATCATAGAGGCGATGCTTCATGAGGCCGAGCTCCGGCGATTGATCGAAGCCCATATTGACGGCGAACCAGAGCGGTTCATTGGCTAGAATGGAAGCTTTGGCGATATCGCGCATGGTTGCGGCTTCGATGTTCACGAAGTTCATGCACTCCTGACCGAAAATATTGCGGGCGCGGTCAAAGGCGTAGTGGCGGTCCAACTCACAATGCGGGTCGTTGTAAAGGCAAACAAACTCACGAAGCGGACGATTGACCATCTTCTTATAGAAAGACTGCGGGGTGTGACGTTCCGGGGCCGTCAGGCGGTGGTTTTCCGAACTCTGGAAGTCGGAAAGTCCATCGGTGTCGGACTGGCTGTGCTTGCGGACTGGATAGCGCCACTCAAACTCGGACGGCGGCTCACCGAAGTGCAGGACCAGCAGACGATAAACCTCGGCGAGTATTTGGTTTTTTTCAGCGCGCAGCGCATCGACCTCGGTGCCATTGGAGTGGAGATCGATCAAGCGCACCGCACGGGAACGGAGCAAACGATCAAGCACCTCGTTGAGAGTCGCTGTGTGCTCGCTGGCGTGGGTTTCCGGCATCACCCAGATCGGCAGGACTCCGTATTTTTCGACGAGATCCACGAAAAAGCTCCACCATCCACCATCCTCTTGGGGATGTTTGTTCACAATCTGCCAATCGCGATCGAGAAAATCGGCATCACGAAGTTCGATGATCGATTCCAGATATGTGTTGGCCTTCTCAATTTTGTCCCAGAACTGGAGATAAGCGGTCGAGAACTCGAATTCCTCCATACCATGGTCGCGAAGCACTTGAGGGCGCAGCACGTTGAGCCCAGCGAACATCCAGCATCGGCCGGATTTTTTTTGATTGGTGATGCCCTTGGATTCGACCCGGTGACTGAATTGCCCATCATCGCCACGGGACACGCCGCGGTTGAGCGCCAGATCCCTGGGGGGATTATTCGACACCGCGTTGTGGCAGGCGAGATCGGAGAGGCTCATCCGGTACCCCTTGCGCAACTCGTCGAGAAACGCGAGAGTAAGGACGCCCGTGAAATGATCCGAGACGGTGGATTGCGAAGATTTCAAATAAATCGTTTTCATGAGAAGAATGAGATGAGAGCCAGGAAAAAATTATATTACATAAAGATCATTTCAGCGTAATTGCGAACGTCGCCTTCTGGCCTGCGGGCAGGGTGAGTTTGCGCTCACTGGCATTTACTCCTGAAGCAACGGTCGCGCCTTCGGCTTTGATATCGCTGATCTCGCGGGGCAGCACGAGGGTGATATCCTGGGCTTTTACGGAGGTCATTTCGACCTCCACCTTGCCATCGTCCCAGTGCAGGCGGTTCAGCACAATCGCGCCACGGCAGAGGACTCCTTCAATCGTGCCTTTGGACCAGGCTTTCGGCAGAGCCGGAAGCAGGCGGACCTTGCCGGGGAATGAATCCGCGAGCGCCTTGATGATGACCGATGGCTGGCCACCGCTGATGTCCATGTTGAACAACGCACGGCGGTTGTGCATGGAGGCCAGGTTGTTGAGCCAAAATCCG
>CAIVKO010000080.1 GCA_903906515.1 Akkermansiaceae bacterium | reverse complement strand
CGTCGGGCATGGGCGAGGCAACCTCCGTGACGGAGTCCGAATTTCGTGGCAACGGTATCATAGACGACGTAGCCGTCGGTATGGATGGCGCCTTGAAAAGCGATGGTGTTGGTGATTTCATCGTAACCCAGCATTTCCAACAGGCAATCGGCTCCGCGTCCGGCGTGCCAGTCGAAGTAACATGTGCCGGTGACGGGATTACGGTAAGCCCACAACCGACCTTCCCTAACAGAGCCGTGACCAGGGTCCTGGTAGTCGATGGGCGTTTCGTCAATCTCAAGCTCGGAGGCCTGGAGGATTTCGGCGCGGATGACCCGGTCGATGGGGGCAAGGTGACGGGAGGAGGCGTGGGTCCAGGTGTTGAGAGTTTGTCGCCCGATGTCGATGTCGTGTCGTCGTCGGAAGCGCTGCGACTGGCGGTAGTGCGGAAGGTGGTCCTGATACTTGTCGGTGATGATCTGGGCGGCCAGGGCTGGCGCACAAAGAGTGCCTGGGATGGATGGAAGCGGCGCGGGCTGGACAATCGGCGGGCGGGCTTTATCGGCCTTATGCACGAACTTTTTGCGGATGATGCGCCGCCAGAAGATCTCGGCTTTGATAACGTCGAGTTCGTCGTGATATTCTTCGCCGATCTCGGTCCACTCGTCGGGGTTGGCGCTGACTTCCTCGGGAATAATGACTTCCTCAACCAGGATCTTGAGGTTTTTGGGGAAGCGGTCGGCTTTGGTGCGGCGGATTTTTGAAGCGTTTGATTTTTCCTCCTCCGGTGCGGATGTTTCGCCGCTTTTGTCCGGAAGAGGAGCGGGCTTTCCCAGGACGATCTCATCGAAGAGGAGCTGGAGTTGGGCGGGGTCGAGCTTTTCGGAGCTGGCACCGAAGAGGCGCTTGCGGAGCCCATCGATGATCTTGTTCTTGCGTGCCAGTTCGGTCTTGAGCAGGGCGTTTTCGGTCCTAAGCGCGGCAAGCTCCTTCTCCATCGCGCTGAGGCGGATGAGAATATTTTGAAGGTCTTGTGGAGTTTCGTCAGGCACTGGATAGATGATAGCAATATCCGTGCCTATGCTTATATGAAATGATGTTTTTCCCGGATTTATTCGGGGCGCTCATACCATGGTTTGAGAGTGGCACCGCGAAGATCCACACCGTCTAGCAGGAGCTGTAATGCCTCGGCGTGCAGCTTGATGCGGCGCTGGCCGGGTTCGCTGGGAGCAGGCCAACTGAAGCGGCCTTTTTCGAGTCGTTTTGCCGCGACCCAGAGTCCCGTTCCGTCAAAGTAGAGCAGCTTGATGCGGTTGCGGTTCTTGTTGGTGAAAACGAAGAGAGAGTCGCGTCCGGGATTGGATTCGTGATGGCGTCCGGCAAGCTCGTATAGGCCGTTGAATGACTTGCGCATGTCACAGGGTTCGAGGGCGAGAAAGACCTTCAGGGCGGCGCTGGCGAGATTCAGCATGAGCGACCTCCCTTCTTGTTGAGATGGGTGCGGATCGCGGCGACCAACTCGCTGGCGAAGGCGATGTCGTCAGGTTTTTCGAGCAGGATGGAAATGCCCTCGGTGAACCGGAGGACCAAACGCGGAGTGATGGATTGAGGGAACTCGACTTCGAAGAAGTCAACGGCGGTGCAACTCAGGCGGCGGGATTTGGTGCGTGGCTTGGACATGCCCGCGAACATAGGCGATCACGCGCGCAGCGGTAGTGGGTCGATTTTAGGACGCTTACGTGCGGTTGGTATCGATGAGCAGTCCTTCGACGCCGCTTGCGATGCCGGTGCCTTTTTTGCGGAAGGCGTATTCTCCGGTGAACATGGCATAGCGCGATGGGGTGCAGACCGACGCAGCCGAGTGGCCGTCGGTGAAGCGGATGCCGGCGGCGGCAAGTTTGTCGCAGTTCGGTGTCTTCACTTTTTCCGCGCCGTAGCAGCCCAGATCGCCGTAGCCGATATCATCGGCGTAAATGAGGATGACATTGGGCAGAGGGGCTGAGGTGCTCGCGCAAACGACAGCGGAGAGGGCGAGAAGAGAGGCAATAATGGATTTCATAAAACGGATCGCATGGATACGGCTAGGTGAATCCGGGTTTGTCAGGTGGTTCCTGCATTCAACGCGAACCGGGACCGCAGGGCATAGAAAGACTGCGGAAAACAGCGGTTTTGCCGGGTGAAATTATTTAAGGCCGAGCATGTCGGCGATTTCAGTCTTCGTCAGCGATGAGTCGTGGTTCTTGTTTGCCGTATCGAATTTATTCAAAGCCTTTTCCTTGTTGGACTCGCCAGAGATGAACTCCTCTTAGCTACCATTGTCCCCTGATGACTACTCGCTTGGCGGGGCGACCTCCCGGGTGGTGGCACCGTTGGTGTCACTCAGGATCAGGATGGCGAATTTCTCGATCTCCGGTAGCTCGGAGGGCTTGAGCATTTGGTAGTCGAGGCCATTGGCTGGTGCGCCGGCCTGATGTGGCATCGGTTCCGGTATGGGCATGGCCTTCGCGTTGCCGTTGAGGCTCGCATAATCAAAACGCCCGCGCAGATCGGTGTAGCCGTCCTTGAAGAAGCGGACGGTGCCATTTCCAAGACGGGCATAGACCTTGACGTAGGCCTTGCTCACGGCGTGGTTGTTAGTGCTGTCGCGCGCTTCGAGGCGGCCGTAGTTTTCGGTCAGATTGAGCTTGAGCGTGTTGGCATGATAAGCCTGCGCCTTACGCTGGCCTGCGGCGACGATCTCGACCAGCACGTTGGCTTTCGTGAATTCGGCGGGCAAAGCCACATCGAGTGAGTCCTTGTCCTTCGGCAGCGTTTGGGTCGAGGTTTTGTTCGGCTTGATGATGCTGAAGCGGCTGGCGTCCTCATTGACGAAGGGATTGCTGCTGAACGAGAACTCGGGATCCATCAGATAATAGTTCACGGCCACTTCGGTCAGGTTCCGATAGTTCAACGCGATGTTCTTGTTTTCGACCTTGAAGTCGAACGACGGTTCGGTGGCGGCGAGTTCGGTCTGTTGTTTTTCGCGGTCCGGTTTGTCGCCCTTTTCAATCTTCGAGGGCTTGCCTTCGATCTCGTTGAGCTGGTTGGTCACGTCGGCAAACAACAAGCGCCAGCGGGTGACGGGGAAATTGCTGTAATTTGCAGCGACGTTTCGCGCTTTGGATAGGTTACTTTCGTAGAACCCCGCGTAACACTTGAAGTAATCGTGCTGGAGGCGGGTCGGAAGTTTATTGGGATCCACACCATGGAAACGGGTGAGCGCCTCTTCCACCCGGTCCTGAAGGAATAGGTAATAGCTGACACTCATATTATCGATATCATTGAGTGTTTTCTTGTGGGCGAGAATCGCTAACAAGTTTTGATACTGACCCAGCACGGCGGGGTTGGCGATGCGGGCCTCGTTGCCGAGGCGGTGGGCGCGCTGGTTGACCAGCGGGCTGTATTCAAGGTGCTCGTAGGCGCGGCGTTCGATCGGATCGATGACGACCAGCGTGGATGAGAAATACGGTCCGCACTGTGCCACGAAATCATTCCTGTGCAGGATCCATTCCCGTAGGGCATCGCGGTCGTTGTGGAGCAGAGCGTAGCTATAGATGGTCTCATCCCAGACGTGATGCGCCCCGAGGAATGTGGTGAGTTTCTTGAAGAACGCGGCATTATGGCAGCGCCATGCGATGCGGGGGAACGCCAGCGCAGCGAGGTTGTTTTGTTCGAGGAAGTTGAAAACATCATCTTCCGTGCCGTATTGCGAAATGTAGTCCCACGATGCCTTGTCCACCTGCGTGAGCTTGGCGACCACGTTGAACTCAAATGGTTTCGCCGCGCCGGCGACATTGCCGTTGATGGCGACGTTGACCGGGAATTGTGGGAAACTTTTTGATCCTGCGGTTGCGGGGAAATAGAAGTAATACTCGAAGGTTTTGGTGGTGTAGGGTTCCAGTCGCACCGAGCGCGAATCGGTCGCCTTGCTGGCAATCACCGGCAGCGCGCCTTGCGGGATCTGCATGAGCACATCCGCCTTGGCCGGGGCGCTCGTCGGATTGGTCACGACGATGTTCGCACCATAAACAGATCCGGTTAGAAATTCGAAGGTCACGTATTTTTCGAATTTCTCGTTGCCCTGCATCCGGTAGCGGTCGTTGGCGCGGAAAAAGCTCTGGGATACGAGAAGTTGTGTCTGCTCGGCATTGCCAGCGGGTACCGTGGCTGGTTTGATTTCCTTGTGGAATACGATGACCGGACCACCTGCGGTTAGGTCGAAGCGGCCGGATTCGGTCTTGCCGCTGTGCTTGGGAGCATCGAAGGGAAGATCGAGTACGGCGAGAGCGAGCATCATTTCCGCGAAGCTATGGCTGGCTTCGGCGATGTTGGGTGAAACGAATGCTCCTTGTGCGCCATCGGCCGTCCACTTCGCGTAGTCACGCCAGAACGCGCTGATCGGAATCAGATTGCCATCCTGCTGTGTGATGCGGAGATGATAGTAGTTGTTTTCCGCCCACTCCTTGATCGGGCCGAGCTGGCGGTAGAACGCGCGGTTCTGAGCGCGACTCGCGACAGCGGCATCGATCCCGAAAAAGCCATCAATCTCACCAGGCACGGGCATTTTGCTTCCTACCATCCCTCCGACGCGCTTGAGGCTGTCCCGGCGGTTGCTTGCGTCTTTCTTTGCTTCGCGGAAACGTTCTTTATCCGCAGGTGCATCGCTGGCACTGCTGATTTCCTCGTCACTCATTTCGGCGAGCTTTGCGGACTCGTTTGCGTCCATTGCCAATCCATTCTTGGCCTTGCGTGCCATAGACATCGGTTTTGCCAGAGTGCTTGGCGATGGGGGTGGTGTGGCGGCGGCTTCAGCTTGTGGGCTGTTTCTTTGCAGCATGTCACGTGCGCCTTTTTCCAGCATTTGTCTCTCCGATTTCAAATCTGCCTCCCAGCCGCCGGGTTTGCCTTCTGCGGTCTCCATCGCGCGGCCGCGCAGGGCGGTTTCGAACAAGCGGTCCTGAAGATCGGGATTTGGCGGCACCATTTCCCACATCTCGCGCAGACTGCGGGCAGCGTTGGATGCCTCACCCTTGACCCGCTGGGCGAGCAGGGCACGCTCAACGACATTCAATCTCGCATAGGCGGTCGGATTCAGATAGGATGCCAGATCGTTCTCCAACAGAAAATCATCCATGAAGGTCTTGTCCTTCTTGTTGGCCAGATACGGTTTGACGACCTTGTTGAAGAACGCGACGTCTTTCTTCGCGAGGAAGAAGTTCAATTCGTGACAGGCGAACTCCGAGTATTTGGCGATTTTTTCGTCATCCTTGAGTTGCGGCCATTGCAGCACCCATGCGAATTGGGTGAGGGTTGGATTTCCGCTCAAGGTGGTGAACAACGCATGGATGCTTCCCAGTGTGTCGTAGCTCTCCAGTTCGCTGGTTAGAATGTTGCCGAGCGTGAGGGTCTTGCCCTTTTCCAAAACGGTGATCTCTTTGCGCTGCGTGAAGGGCTTGGCAGGTTCGAGGTTGCGGGCGAGACGCAGATCGGTGAATTTCGTAGACGCCTCGGGCAGTGCGAACGATTGCCAGACGGCATTGGCCAGATCCTCGGCATACACCTGCACATTTTGGCGGTCGCCCAGTGCCTTGCGCTCGATGCGCACGATGCCGTCCTTGTCAGGCAGCAGATTGTAAAGGGTTGGCGCGCTTTCCGCGAGGAAGTCAAGGTTGGTTCCTGCTGCGGCGCCACCAGGGCCCTCGATAGCCTTTAGTGCTTCTGGAATCAGGCCGTACAATTTACCTGTTCCCCTGCCCATGCCAATGCCCATGCCGGCTGCCTGCCCGCTCGCTTGATTGAGTTTATCAAGATCCGTGTCGCGCACTTCCCATGGATTGAGCAGCAGTCCCGGACGGGTGAGCATGTTGCCAGGATAGAGTTTGCCGTATCGGCGTTCGAGGATGTAGCGGTATTCGTCGCCAATCTGGCGGCCTGCGGAGAACAGGTTCGGATTTTTCGCGGGGGTGCCGGAATCGACGCCGAATCGGGTGAATCCGCCAAGCCCGGCGAAGATCCCCATGCCGGGCTCGAAGCGTGAGGCGACGACGTGGACGCGGGTGAATAACGAGGAGTTGGCCAGTTTGACGGTGAGCACATCATTGTCCGACGTGACTTCGGTGATTTGCAATGCCGCGGCGTTCTTGAGTTCCAGATTCCGGTGTTTTCCTAACAACCAACCGCCGACTTGTTTACCCTCGGCTATTTTGATGGAGAAATCCTTTTCCTCTCCCCGCAGACGCAGTGAGTAATTGCCGGGAGCGAGGCCGGTGATGACCAGGAAACCGTTCTCCACTTCCATCTTCTTGCCATGGTCGGCGACAAAGGTGGTTGCTTTAATTTCCAGCAATGACACGTCGTGCTCGATCCAGTCCTTCGGTTGTTGGTAGCCCCAAAGTTTCATTTTTTCGTTGAGGCGGGACGGCAAGGAGACGCGTACCACGTCGCCAGTAGCGGCATGGATTTCGGGCGACCATGTGCGTTTGGAATCATCGAGATTCCAGATTGAATCTCTTCCATTGGGTGTTTGTGACTGGATGCATGCAATCCCGGGCAAGGTTCCCAGTGCGATGCGGCCTTTTTCATCGGTCTTCAATGCCACGTTTTCCGGGCGGGGGAAGCCTAGATGAGAGATGTTGAAAATCACCTGCTGGTCGGCAATGGGTTCGCCATTCTTACCTAACAGTTCAAACACATAGGCATCCGCGAATTTCGAGAGATGGCCGTCGTTGGTGGCATCGGTTTTATCCATGCCGTTGAGCGTCCAGGTGCGGGTTGCGCTGACATCGCGTTTTTCGCCGCCGGCACTGAGAACCTCGATTTTTCCGCTGAGAACCACCGTGAGTTGCAGCAGGCGATCCGGCACGCTGAGCGTGTGGTTGAGCACGCTGGCCGCGCTGAGTTTCAGATCCTTGACCTCGCGGGTGGTGGAAATGCCGTCGAGGGTGGTCGAGGTGATGGTCAACTTGGGTTCGGTGATGAGGGCGGGGTCGAGTTGTGACTCGCCAAGTATCAGATTGGCGCGAACGGCCAGGGTGGCGTCGTGGCGGGCTAACAATTGTTCGCGCTCGATGAAGAACTGTGCATCGAGTTTGTATGCCTCGGAGTGATGTTCGAACTGGGTGAGCGTGGCGAAGGTTCCCGCCGGATCGCTGACGACCAGGGGTCTCGTGCCCGGTTGGTTGGTGAATGGCACCACGATGCGGCCGAGTTTCTCGTCGCGGGTGAACTTGCGCCCGTCGAGCCAGACCACGGCGTCCTTGACCGGTTCGCATTTTTCATCAACCACCAACAACAGATCGCCGGCGGGGCCGGTTTG
>CAIVKO010000079.1 GCA_903906515.1 Akkermansiaceae bacterium | reverse complement strand
CTCACCCTCACCGGCACCAACACCTACACCGGCAACACCACCGTCAGCAATGGCAAGCTCGTCGTGAACGGCAGCATCTCCACCAGCCCGCTCACAACGGTGCAGAATGGAGGCACCCTCGGTGGCAATGCCAACGTCGGAGGTCTGACAATTGAGGATGGAGGTACCCTCGCTCCGGGCAATAGCCCCGGCAGCACCATCGTGAATGGAGATTACAACCAAAGCGGAACCCTGCAGATGGATATCACCGGTCTCACTCCTGTTACCGGGTACGATCAAGTTATCGTCAATGGAAATGTTACGTTATCGTCACTGACCAGCTTGCTCGATCTTACTACCTTCACCGGCACCTATGCGCAGGATAACATGATCTTCCTCTTGCTCAACGATGGCAGCGAAGCCATTACTGGCAACTTCAAGGACCTCGCTCAGGGAGCTGTGGTAGGCCACTACCAAGGCTTCGACTGGAAGATAAGTTATATTGCGGACTCGACGCTCGGAACCTTTACCGGCACTCCCAACGGCAATGACATCGCCCTCATGGCGATCCCCGAGCCAAACGTTGCTGCGTTGCTCGGTGGACTCGGCACGCTGCTGCTGCTGCGTCGTCGGCGGAATTGAGGCTGTAGCGGCAAACCAATGAGAGCGTTAGCGACACGACAAACCCGCGAAGCGCCAACCGGTTGGCCGAAGGCAATCTATGACCGTCGCTAACTGGCCCCGAGGCCGTATTGCCAGATAAAACACCAAAGAAGAAGCTCCGCACATCCGCATCAACATCGACGCTCGTAGAGCGCCGCTACAAGCACTTCTTTCTCTCTCACATCACACAGCTTTTCCGGAGTTAATTGGGTTTCTCTCCGGATGACCCGGGGGCGCCGTCTGGAGGGGCGGCGTCCCCACACTTTCCACAATGAGCCGTGAGGATGAAGAGGGTATCGATTGACGAATGATGATTGTTGATTTTGGATTTGGATTTAGAAGAGGCCAAACGATGGTTTTATCACGCGGGGTTCAATGTTCGATGTTGGGCGTTCGATGTTCACGCGGAGGTCACCGCCCATTGATCTTGACTAATTGCTAAATCAACTGATCAATTAGCCATGCGCCCCCAACTCCCCTCCATCCCTCGCCAGCTAAAAACGGTCGCCCTGCGTCACATGCAGGGATTTCCAGCCATCGCCATCACCGGCCCCCGGCAATCGGGGAAAACGACCTTGGCTCGTGAACTCGGCGGGGATCGACCTTACGCGAGCTTGGAAAATCCGGACGTGAACCGCTTTGCGGATGAAGACCCCCGTGGATTTCTCGCCCAATTTCCTGACGGTGCGGTGCTCGATGAAATCCAGCGCTGCCCGCCTCTATTTTCCTATCTTCAGGGCATCTTGGATTCCGACCGCCGCATGGGTCGCTTCATTCTCACTGGTTCCCAGCAGTTTGGAATGGTCGAGGCCATCACCCAGTCGTTGGCGGGCCGGGTAGCGCTGCTCAACCTCTGGCCATTTTCCCTCGCTGAGCTACAGGCGGCGAACCGCGCCCCAGAAACGCTCGACACCCTGCTTCATGCCGGTCTTTTTCCACCGATTCATGACCGTCCCGTGGATCCGGATGCGTGGCTGCAAAGCTACGTCGCCACCTACTTGGAGCGCGATGTCCGCATGTTGCTCAAGGTTCAGGATCTTGCTGGTTTTCAGCGCTTCCTTCAATTGTGCGCGGGGCGGGTCGGACAACTGGTGAACCTCTCGTCACTCGCGTCGGACAGCGGCATCAGCCGCGCTACCGCCGAAGCTTGGTTGTCGGTGCTTCAGGCTGGATTCCTCGTCTTTCTGGCGCGCCCACAGTTCACCAATCTTTCGAAACGCCTGATCAAGGCTCCAAAAATCTACTTCACCGATCCAGGGCTCGCCGCTTGGCTCATCGGCATCCGCAATGAGGATCACCTCCGCACTCACCCGCTACGTGGTGCGATTTTCGAAAACTGGCTGATGACCGAACTCGCGAAAGCAGCGACTCACTCCGGACGCATCCCAGCGATCGGTTTTCTTCGCGACAAGGAAGGCCATGAAATCGACGCCATCGTTGAAAATGGCAATATCCTTCACGCCATCGAAGCGAAATCCGGACAAACCATCCCCAGCGATGCCTTCAAAGGACTCGACTTCTGGCGGCCGAAACTTCAGCCCGGCAAAACATCACGCTCCTGGCTCGTCTATGGTGGCGACTCCGCCCAATCCCGTCAAAACGTCACCGTCCTGCCTTGGTCCGGCTTGGCTCCACTCCTCCGAGAACTTTGAATCTTGAAGTCTTGAGTCCTGTTTTCTTTCCCTTCTCATCTGAGCGCGAGATGCAGATTTTTTCCATTCAAAT
>CAIVKO010000078.1 GCA_903906515.1 Akkermansiaceae bacterium | reverse complement strand
GTTCATCTGCTCGTCGATGGAATACAGTTTATGCGAACTTCCCCCGGGCTTGTGGGCAGCATAGGTCATCATCCACAACTTCCCGGCCCAGGGGATGACCGCGCCGATCCCACATTCCCCCAGGCCCGGATTGGTGAACGCACCGCTTTTCAGGCTCATGCTGTAGGCGGTCAGGTGGGGGTAAACGCCGCTGATGCAGCGGTCGCCGGACGTCCCGGTGAGTTCCTCCTCGGCGGCCATAGCCGAACCGGCCAGAGCTAGGGTCAAAAATCCAGCCAGGCGAAGGCGGGGCAACGATAGGGGTGTGGTTTTCATTTTCGATGACTTCATTTTAGGGTCTTTATTTTAGGGTCTTTATTTTCATTTCGATGTCTTCTGGGCGGCGGCGGCGACCGAGGATAAAATCCCCAGCAGGGCCTTTTCGTTACGCTGGGTGGCGAGGTCTTCGTGGCTGTGGGCGAGCAGCAGGTAGGTCCGCCCGTCCACCGTGAACAGCCCGGCGAAGCCCGCCGAGTTGAACCCGTCGGACACCGCGCAGGCGAACAGGTCGAGCTGTTTGCCTGGCGCCCCGGCGACCGTCAGCGGCTTTTCGCTGTTGATGCGCACGGTGATCAAATCCTTTGCCAGCAGGCGTTCCAAGTCACCTGCGGCTTTAGCAACGGTGGTGTCGGCAGGGAGCACGCGCAGGTCCACGCTCATTCCGGGTTCGGTCGGGACGATGGTGATTCGGCCGTCGCTGGCCTGACCTTTCCAGCCGGGCGGCAGCGAAGCGGTGAGCAGCGGCTGACCGGCTTGGGTTAAGGTTACGGTTTGCGCGGTCGCGGCGGCGGCGGCTGGCGCGACCGGTTTGGCGGGCGACGCGGTTGCGGGCGCGGCGTTTTTCTTCGGCTCGTCGTCCACCACGGGCAGCGGGTCTTCGATCTCGGTGAACACCGCCGGAGCCGGGGCCCAGGTGCCGGCGACGCCCTGCAGCGTGACGGTGGCCGGCTTCAGTCCTGGCGTGGTGGCGGTGACGGTGATCGCGCCCAGGCCGGTGGCGCGGACCAGGGCAAAACAGCGGCCGTCGTAGGAGGTCAGGGTCGGGCCGGTAAAACTTTCGTGGCATTGGAGGTCGCCGTTGTCCAAACTGACCAGGCGGCCGGGGCCGGTGACGGTTACGGTGACCGGCAGGGCCTTGGCAGGCACCCGGATCCCGGCCTCATCGGCGACATTGATCGGGCAAACCACCACGTCATTCCAACTGGTCGTCGCGGTGAGGCGGTCGGGGCTTACGGTGAGGCGGCTGGCCGGACCGGAGGTCACCAGGCGGTCACTGCACACCGGCTTGCCGTCGCGCAGACCGATCACTTCCAGCGTGCCGGGGGTAGCGGGCACACCGACGGAGATTTCCCTCCGGGCGGCCGAAACCTTGTGGACGCCAAGGGTTTTCCCATTGAGGCGCACTTCGACCTCGGGGCAGTGGGTCATGATGTAAGCGTTCGTGGTGGTCACTCCGGCGGGCACGTTCCAATCGGCCACGCGGCGGTTTTTACCGTCGGGTTGCTTTTCCACGCGGAGCACGGTCACACGGGGACGCGGCGACCAGCACAGCGCCTGCTCGGTGGCCACCGGGTAAGGCACGCCGCAGCGGTCAAACAGACCGAAATCACGGGAGATATACGGCCAGCCGGGGCATTCACCGAGGTAGTCGAATCCGGTCCAGATGAACTGGCCGGCGTTGGCCGGGGATTTAATCATCTTCCAATTCCCACTCCCCTTGCGGGTCTCGGCAGAGATGATCTTGATCGACGGATCGGCCTCCCGGCACTGGTCGGCATAGGCCTCGGCATAGTTAAAACCGGCCACATCCATCAGCTTGGCAAAGCCGCTTTCGAGGACCCGATACTTATACGCCAGGTTGACGCCGCAAGTGACCGAACGGGACGGGTCGAGCTCGTGGAAAACCGCCGCCAGTTCGCGGTAGATGCGCTGGCTGTCGACCTGGTTGTCCGGGGCGGTGAACTCGCGCATCTCGTTGCCGGCGCTCCAGAGGACGATGCTCGGATGGTTACGGTCGCGGAGTATGTAGTCGGTCAGGTCACGCTTCCACCACTCTTTGAAAAACCGGGAGAAATCGCCCTTGGTTTTGCTCTTTTCCCAAGTGTCGAAATACTCGCTCATCACCAAAAAGCCGAGCTGGTCGCAGAGGTCGAGGAACTCGGGGTCGACGCCGGTGTGGCTGGTGCGGATGGCGTTGCAACCGATGGCCTTGAGCTGGAGCAGGCGGCGCTCCCAGATGCTCATCGGCACGGCGGCACCGACCGCGCCACCGTCCTGGTGGAGGCAAACCCCGCGCATTTTGACGTTGTGGCCGTTGATCCAGAAACCGGTCGCAGCCTCGAAGCCGAACTCGCGCACGCCGAAACGCAGAACCTTGCGGTCTTGCAGGCCGGCGGGGGTCGTCACCTCGGTGACCAAGGTGTAAAGCGACGGGGTTTCCGGCGACCAGCGGTTGGGTTTAGCGATCGGCGGCAAAGCGATGACCGGCAGGAGGTTCTCACCGGGGGCGAGGCTGGCCGGGGTGGCGGTGCGGCTGAGCTCGCGGCCGTCGGGGGCGCGCACGATCAAGGTGAGGGTGGCGGGTTGGGCGGCGGTGCGGTCG
This sequence comes from Akkermansiaceae bacterium, assembly GCA_903906515.1. Classification (GTDB taxonomy): domain Bacteria; phylum Verrucomicrobiota; class Verrucomicrobiia; order Verrucomicrobiales; family Akkermansiaceae; genus Luteolibacter. Next base: position 14,614 of record CAIVKO010000078.1, on the reverse strand, counting down.
TTGACCACCCGGGCTTGCACGGTGACCTCGGCGCGTTCGGCGGTGGCCACCGGGGTGAGGACGTGCAGGCCGTCGAAGGCGAGATGCACGGGGTTAAGCACCACCAGGCGCACCTGGCGGTTGATGCCAGAGCCGGTGTACCAACGGTGGGCGGGCTCGACCGAGTTGTCCACTTTCACGGCGATGATGTTGTCGCCGTCCACCAAATACGGAGTCAGGTCGTAGCGGAAGGTGCTGTGGCCGCTGGGGCGGAAACCTAGGGAGTGGCCGTTGCAAAACACCTCGCTCTTGAGCATGACGCCGTCGAATTCGATCCAGACCGCCTTGCCGCGCAACTCGGGGGTGAGGCGCAGGGTGGTGCGGTACCAGCCGAGACCGTTGGGGAAAAACCCGCCAGGGCAGCCGCTGGGGTTTTTCTCGGCCACCGGTCCAAGGATCGACCAGTCGTGGGGAACGTTGACCGACTTCCAGGCGCTGTCGGCAAACGTTTTGGCCTCGGCCCCGGGCGCGTCGCCGAGGTGGAAGCGCCATCCCGCGGCCATCGGGATTTCCTGAAGATGCCCATTGAGCCGGGGCTCCGCAGCGGGGGCGGCGGGGGCAGCGGTCAGCGCGGAGGCAGCCGGGAGGACGAGAGCGACCAGGCACGCAAGCAGGGCATGAGTGGTATGGGATGTTGGGCGGTTAAGCTTGCTGATCATAGTGATTTGGTCGTGTTGATTTAAGCAGGTTGTTTTTTTCAAATGAATAGGCGTGGGGAATTTCATAAACCGTGCACCCCCCAAGCATTTTGCGCGGCGGCCTCCATCGGCAGCGGAGCGACCACGGGTTTGCCGTCGCCCAGCACGATCTCCTCGCCCTTGGCCAGCTTCGGCTCGTGTAGTTTCCCATCGATCATCACCCGGCAAGGTTCACCGGCCAGGCTCTTTATCCGCACCCAGGCGGTTTTGCCGTTCTTGCGTTCAGCGCTCACCAGGAAGCCGCCCTCGGCCCGCAAATTGTGGTAAACCGCATCCTTCCACGCGGTCGGCACTGCCGGGAAGACCCGGATCGTGCCGCCCCAACTTTGGATGAGCATATCGAGCATCGCCCGTGTCGCGGCGATGGGCGACTCGAAAGTGGGCATGGCGTTCTCACTGTAAAGGGTGTTGAGTCCCACCCCGAGCAATGGCTGCCCCTTGGCCGGGGTGATGAGGGCAATGGAACGATCCAGCCATTTCAGCGCCTGATCCCCATCGCCGAGCGACGCCCACAGGGAGGCCGCTCCGGTGAATTTGAACATTTTGTTGTCACCATCCAGATCGGTGAAGTGCTGCACCGATTTTTTCATCATCGGGATGCGTTCCGGGTCTTGCTCGATGTTCAGGCTGTAGAACGGGAAGATGCCGAAGAGGTGGCTGTAATGGCGGTGCGGTTTCGCAAATGGCGTGTCCTTGCCGATCATGATGCCGTTTTCGTCGATGTTGTAGTCTGCCATGTTGGCCAGATACTCCTTCCACTGGGGAATTTGCGGATCATCGATTTTCAGCCGCTCGGCGATGGCGATCAAGGTGGCAAAACCCCAGCGCGCCATGCCGATGTGCAGGCTCACCTCTTCGGCGTTGCCATATTCATCGGAAAACGCGTAGGGCATGCGATACTTGCCGTCCGCGCCGCGCACCAGCTTGCGAATATACACCTGGTAGGCCCGTTTCATCAGGGGATAAATATTCTCGCGCAGCCGGGTGTCGTTAATCGACATCTGGTTGTGGATATAATACATCTGCACCAGCCAGGGCAGGGCGATGATATTGAGGCGGGATTTTGGATCGGCGGGATCAGTTTTTAAACCACATCCAGTATTCAGCACATCGTAGCCGACCGGATTGCCCAGAGTGGCGCAGTCGTTACGGAATTCCTGATTCACATTGTTGATCAATTGCTCCTTGGACCGCTCCATGAGTTGATACAAAGGCTCGCCCAGCTCCAGGTGATTGGTGATGCCCATGGTATAGTAAGCGAGCTGGATGTTGAGGTTGACCCAATAGGAGGCCCAGATCGTCTTTTTAAACCAAGGGCCCATCAAGTCGATGGCCGGCCGGTTTTCACGGGTGGCGCTGGCCAGTTTATAAAGCTGAATCCAGTAAAAACTCTCGGTGCGCGCATCGGGGATACTGACAAAGCTGGCCGGGTAAAATTGATGCCACCAGTCGCGGTGGGCTTTTTCAAACGCGGCGAAATCCAAGGTTTTGGCGGCTTTGATCGTGGCGACCGCATCCTCGGCTGAACCGGTCGCGGGCTGGCGGTTTTTGGCCCAGCGATTGGCCACCGTCACCAGCACCGTGCGGGTGCCGTCGGGTTTGGCGACATCGCTCCAGGCGGTGGCGTAATCGTCGCCGACCAGGAGCGGTTGGGTCACCACTTCGATGCCGTCGATTTTGGCGACATTGAACGGCGGATTGGGCTCATAAAGTTTATCATTGGCATTATTGGAGAGCGCAGAACGCGGATGGTTGCCTTGTTCGGGACGAAGAGCCACTTTTGCATCCTTTTCCTGTCCTGTGCCCTTGAGACTCAGGACGATCAACTGGCTGCCGGAAGGCACAAAGCAACGGAGCGTCAAGGTGCCGGCAGCGGTGGTGATTTCTCCGCGGATTTCCGCATTCCAGAGATCGGTGCGGAGGTTTATTTTTTGGATTTCGCCAACAGGGGTCAGTAACAACTGACCGATGGGCAGGCGGCCGACCGAGTTGACTCCCTTGGTGCGGTGGTCATAGACATCGACGCGGCCGATTTCAAAGCGGAGTGTATTCGGCTGCTGGTCATCTTTAAAAATCACCGTGCCGAGCAGACCGTTGCCGACAAACGGGCCTTCGTAATAATTCTCCGGGAGACGATCCCAAATCAGGTCGTGTCGGGCCATGAATTCCGGCCAGTCCACGCGTAGGTCCACGGCAAGGGCGGCATGCGTCGTGGCAAGCAGGGGGACTAAGAGCAAACCAATTAGAGGAATGGTTTGGCGGATGGTTGTAGCGATGCGCTGGAGTTGTTTCACAGGTTTCTAATTGCTGGATTTGGGTTTATATATTCGATTTCTATATTCTTGATTTTAACGGTTGCGTATTGAGCGTCGCTAATTTTCATTTCTCCACCTTGACCTGTATCGCTCGCGAGAGATAACCATAGCCATAGGAAACCGTGACGCATTCACCCGCTGACACCTCAACCATTCCATTAATTTTAACAGCGGCGGCCCCTCTTTGCAGATGGATTACACCAGTAAATTCATTGGAATCGGCTGATGTTTCTGTCACCGTCACCTCTTCTAAATCTCCTGAATCCGTAACAACCTGAACCACTCCCGTTTCAGCCTTTTTGTAGTCAAAGTTAAGGGGCGCTTGGAGCGAAATTTCTAAATTCCCCCCTTTGATTTCCACTCGAATTGACGTATTGGCATAAGCCAGATAGGCCATGCTAATATCATAAGCGGCATTGAATTGAATCCAGCCTTCCGTCCATCCAATTGCCCCTTTCTCAGGTGCATACGGATACGCCGGGTTCTTTGGACTGCCATCCAATACAAAGCGGGCATTTTCAAGCTTGCCAATACCCCCTGGATGCCGCTTGTACCAATCGAACTCCACACCTTCAATCTCTTTGCTAGCACACGCGGAAAAGTGCCGCCCTGTCGGGTTCCGCCCGAAGCAATTATCAAAATGAGAATAAATAAGCTCCTCCAGTCGTTCTCGCATGGCCGCATCCTTCACAAAGGATTGCGCGGCAAGAATTGCCGAGGGAAGCCCTACCACATTTCCAGGCTCGTTCCACATAGTTGCCTTTTCTCCCATCGGAGTCCATTTTTCACCATCATCCAATTTCCGAAAATCCCACAAGTTGGCCGAGCGCCTGATGACCACTTTCGCCCACTCGTTTATTTTATCCGCCAAGCCGGCCGGGGCTCGGTCCGGATATTGCCGCAGCAAATGAGCCAGTCCGGTCATGGTCACAAACTCGCTCATGCGTTGACCTTTTGTTGTCAACGGATCGTTCCAATCCAGATTTTTCACCATCCATTCCGCCTGCTTCACCGCCGCCTGAAGATACAACTCTGAATCAGGACGTTTTTCCCTGAGTGCCACTTTATACATCAGAAGATTCGGCTCAACAGAAAAGCCGGGAGGAAGTTCTCCCTTGGTTGATCCTATCTTGGTTTTCAGATCCAGCAGATTATGCTCTGGGCTTGCGTCATAAGGATATTTGCGGTCAGCTTTTGCCTCCGCCCAGCAGCCAAACGTATAATTCAAAACCACACTATAATTTTGCGCTGGCAGCCATTTTTTCAGTTGCGGCCAGGCATAGATAAAATAGGCAAGCTGTGCCTTGAGAAACTCATGTTTGCAACCCTGAGTCACCAGCACATCCGCCCCCCAGTGAATCAGCTTAACGATGTCGGGCGCATCCTCGGAGTAAGGCTCTAGTTTTCCCCACAGCGCAGGATTGAATGGTTTTTCGTATTTGATCTGATGTGGCATCCGATCATAGGCAGATGGATTCGATAAATACTGAGGCACCAACGTCGTCAACTCCCAACCGAAATGATGATCGTCGCGCCAGCCATACGATCCGCCGCATCTCTCTTTCCAAGTGCCGAGATAGTGCCGGCTATCGATCATGAAATCGACCATTCCCTGATAGCTCACCCGCTCCAGCCAATTGTTACCAATGCGGAAAGGAACCGAGACAACTCCGCCCGCTTCCACCACAAACTCCTCTTCACCTGCAGGATTAAATTTCGAGAAAGCACCGACATTCCCCTGAAGAGTTCCCTCAAAGAGCGCTGAACCGCCCTTCGCAGCCCGCACAATAAATTTCGTTCCATCCGCCAGTTTAGGCGTGGTGAAGCGCTTGGGTTTGCCGATATTAAAACCACTCTGGTTGAGATAAATCAGAGGAATCAAGGCCTGAACGCTCTCCGTCTTATGAGCTGTTGACGCAAGCGCTGCCGCTGAAGTTGTTTTCCCTCGTAACTCCGGAAGATCACCTTGTCCAGCTGGCCAGAGAACGACCTCCAACAACCGCACCACATCGCCCGGGCTTGCTGTAATAAAGAGTCGAATTTTATCGGTATTGACCTCAACGGTGTCGTCAAACGGGATGGCCAACGCAGCTTTCTGATTGCCGCTGATATGGGCCGATGGAATATCTTCCCACTTTCCGTCTTTCCAAAACTGGACAACAAAATCCCCGAGTGGATTTTTCTCCTGATAGCCGCTGTAAATATGGACGCCGGCAATTTTAGAAGTCGAATCCAACTTCAGCTCAATCCATGCCGGCATTCCCTTTTCGCCTACCCAGCGCGACTTGTCGCCGATCTCGCCATCTACAGCCATTGCGGCGGGATAGGCGGGAGCTGATGAGCTCGCAACCGCCTGCATCACATGTAAAGGCTCAATCGCATTAGCCGCATGAACGATTGCCAGCAAAATCATCATTAGTGTTTTTTTCATGGGGAATCCCATTTTTTTGTCTCTCCTTTGTGCAACGTCACCCGCTCCTCTTTGCCATTCACATGGAGATAAAATTCCGCGTCCGCCTTGGAAAGAATAGAGAGAGCTATCACTTTTTTATCTTTCCATTCAAAAGAGACCTCAAAACCACCTCGGGCGCAGAGTCCGGTAACCTTTCCTGATGGCCATTCCGAAGGTAGTGCAGGAAGAACATCCAGAACGTATAATCCTTCCTTGCGAACATGGCTTTGCAGCAGCATCTCCGCCATGCCGGCTGCTGCGCCGAAGTTGCCATCAATTTGAAACGGAGGATGGGTGTCAAAAAGATTTAAATAAAAACTGCCCCCCTTGTTCTTCGGTTTGAGAAGGCCCTTCAGGACGTTGTGTGCGTGATCGCCATCCTGAAGGCGCGCCCAGAAATTGATCTTCCATGCCTTGCTCCAGCCAGTGCCTGCATCTCCACGGGCGTTGAGGGAAATCATCGCCGCTTTCGCCAATTCGGGTGTGGCCAGAACGCTGATCTGCCTCCCGGGGTGAACCGCAAATAGATGTGAGACGTGACGGTGCTTGTCCTCCGGGCTATCCACATCTTCCATCCACTCCTGAAGCTGACCCCAGCGGCCGATCTTAGGCCCCAAAAGCCGCTCCCTCATGGCCGCAACTTTTTTCCTATAATCTTGATCCACTCCAAGCTCATCAGCCGCCTCAATATAATTAGTGAACAGATCCCAAACAATCTGCTGATCGTATGAGGCGCCCGGCTGGGGGCTCTTGTCGCCCTCTTTCAAAGTCAACTTGCCGCTCTTGTCCCGGACAGGCCCATGCTCGGGCGACCAGCCTTTCGGAGTGATTAATTTCCCATCCGGCCCTTCCACCAGAAAATCTTCCCAATACTCGCATATTTCCTTAAGCGCAGGATAGACGGTCCTTTTGAGAAACTCTCGATCCAGTCCAAAGGCATAGCGGGTCCACAAGTGCTGCGTCATCCAAGCACTGCCGGGGCGGTGAATTCCCCAAGTCGAGTTCCCCCCCATCGGGTTGTTCGTGCTGTAGGCGATCCATCCCCGTTTAGCGGCGATGGCCGGCTGCTGATTTTTTTTGCGCACAGCGGCCAGATTTTTGAGCCACGCGATATACGGCTCCATGCACTCCGCCAGATTGCCCGGCTCAGCAATCCAGTAATTCATCTCAATATTAATATTGGTGGTGTAGCCCGAATACCAGGCTGGCTTGATATCCTTGTTCCATATTCCCTGCAGATTGGCGGGAAGACCTCCCGGGCGGGAACTGCTGATCATTAAATAGCGGCCATACTGAAACACCAAACTTTCCATCGAGGGATCCGGAGCCTCTGCGTAGGCTCGGTGACGCGCATCCGTCGGACGGTCTTCCTTCACTCCCCCCAGATCAAGAGTCACCCGCTTATAGAGCTTTTCGTAATCGGCGACATGTGCCGCCTTAAGTTCATCATACGGCTTGGTTGTGAGAGCTGACAGCCGCTGCTCCAGCCGAGCGGCAGGATGATCTCCACGCCATCCTTTGTCAGGGCTATTGAAAAAACTGGTTCCGGCCACCAGATAAAGAGTCAACCCATCAGCCCCCTCTACCACGAGATCGGATCCTGATATTTTGACAGATCCCGAGTTCACCAGCACTCTGAGCCGCGCTTCGTAATCAAGACCGTTATCTAGTTTCCCCGCGGAGATGATGGTATTTCCTGCGGCGCTTATCGAAGCCTTGTGGGCATCGGTCAACCGGAAAGTGGCGCTCACCAAACCCGGTTTATCCGCCGTCCACCGCATCACCATCACCTGGTCCGGATAACTGGAAAACGTTTCGCGTGTATGACGGACGCCATCACGCTCGTACGTTACCCGATGCACAGCGGTCTCAAGGGAGAGCTCCCGGCGATATCCGGTGAATGCTCCGGGCGCGGATTCAATGATAACCTCACCGAACGGCTGATAGGCCCCCATTTGAGTCTGATCCCCGGTCCAGAGAGTTTGCTCGTTGAATTGGATTTGCTCCTTTTCCACGCCGCCAAAGATCATCCCCCCCAGACTCCCGTTGCCGATGGGAAGGGCATGCACCCACTCCACGGCCGGCTTTTCATACCAAAGAATCTGCGCTTTCGAGACGGAAGCAGGCTCCGAAACAGGTGCAACCGTCCGCTTTGCTCGCGAGGGGACAATGGTGCTCACAGGCTGAGTACCGCCTTTTTCCTTGACGGTTTCGCCCAGAACAGGCCGGAGTGCCTCCATCCATCGGGCTGCCATTTTTTCTGCGCCACCTTCGTTGGGATGCACCTGATCGGCAACCGTATCCGTCAGGGGATCAAACCCCTTGGCTTGATCGACGACAATTACCGGTTGATCCGGCCGATTCAGCTTTTCAGCCAACTTTTCAAGCTCATTATTCAATTCCGGCAGGTAAGAATATTTTGGTAACTTAGCACTGGGAATAACCTTTGCGACAATGACGATAACGTGCGGATTCACTTTCCGAAATCCAGAAATCATCAACTCCGTTGCTGCAATAATTTTTGGAACCGGCTGGGTTTCAGCACTGTAGTTATGCCCGCTATGCAGCAAAACGATATCAGCGGGAAAGGTCTCAAAATTTTTAGGGACTGCCACAGCCAGAAATGTCGCGTTTTTTCCTCCGTACCCCTCATGTTTCAATGGGCCATAAGTTGACGTTGAGGATCGTGAGCCGACAAATTCAAAAGCATATCCCGCATCCGTAAGCTTTTTCCAGAGCAGCGGTCTGTACACTTTGAATGTACTTCCTCCCTCCGTTATCGAATCGCCAACAGGCATGATTTTCCAAACCTTCGCCCCCTCTGCCGCTTGTGCAAGCTGCAGATGACAGGCAATCATTAACATTCCCAAAAACATCCGCCAATATTTATTAACCATAGATCTCCTCTTTTGCAGGGTTTACGGTGCGAAGAGTTCGAGGCTGCCGATTTTGAGGTCGCCGCCCCCCTCGGTGATACGCAGTCGGACATGCTGCGCGGTCACCTCCGGGAATGTTTTTACGTACTCGTCAGGAGCCATATTCACATCCGTAAATATGGTTTTCCAGATCTCCCCATCACGGTATTCGAGGGCGAAGGCGGCGATTTTGGCGTATTGGGGGTGACCCACCCGAAGGGCAGCGATCGCTTGCGGGCACTGGAGATCCACCGTGAGGCTGCCACTGGTCGCGCCTTTGGCCAAACGCCATGAGGTTGCCGGATTATTGTCCACCGCAAGAGCGGCACTGTTGGAACCGGAATCGGCCGTCACGGGTTTGTTTAGGGCGAGCGAATCCACGCGGGGAGGTACCGCGGTCAACTCGACTGCAATCACGCTGTCGTTGGCGTCCGGCGCGGTAGCAGGCAACTGGATCAGCAGGCGGCCGTCTTTGACCGAAGTGGTGAGAGCCTGATCACGGGAGGCCAGAAGGTAGGCGCGTTTGACCGGGGTGGCCAGAGGAATGCTGAGCAGACCCGTGGTCGGCCAGTTAAATACGTGAAGGTAAACAGTGGTGCCTTTGCAGGTGGTCCGACCCCACGGCACAAAGGCGAACGCCCCCTGAGTAGTGCCATAGATCGACTCGCCGTTGACCTTCATCCACGCACCAATGTCGCGCAGCCGCTCGACCGAATCAGCGGGCAATTCGCCGTCAGGTTTGGGACCGATGTTCATGAGCACGTTCCCGCCCTTGCCCCAGACATCGACCATCTTTTGGATCAAGGCTTTGGTGGGCTTAGCGGTCACACCGCGATAGCCCCAGCTGCCGTTGAGGGTCAGGCAGGCTTCCCAGGCTCCGTGCGGGCGCAAGGGGGAGATATGTTGTTCCTGGGTCTCGAAATCACCTTGGACGAGACGGGGGTTAATCACGATTTGCGGCTGAACTTTGAACAGGTCAAAATAGCGGTTGGCTCGCGCAGTGGTCATCCCCTTGGAGCCGTCGTTATCGAACCAAAATTCGCCAATCGGCCCATAGTTTTCCAGCAGCTCTTTGACTTGGGGCACGGCGATTTTGTTAATATATTCGTCAACGTCGCCGTCCTGATGGGCGGGATCCCAGTGTGGCGCACCGGCCTGACCGCCGGGGTGCCCCCAATCGGCAAGGAACGAGTAATAAACGCCAAACTTGACTCCATGCTTGGGTGCGGCCACCGACAGCTCCTTGAGGGGGTCGCGTTTGAAGGGCGTTGCTTTGACAATGTTGTAGTCACTGGCTTTGGAGTCATACATGGCGAAGCCGTCGTGGTGCTTGGCGGTAATCACCAGATATTTCATGCCGGCATCCTGAGCGACGGCCATCCACTGGTCGGCGTCGAATTTCACAGGATTAAACGTGGTAGCCAAGCGGGAGTAGTCGGCGAAGGATTTTTTTTGGTTGCGCATATGCCACTCGCTGTCGCCAGAGGCGGCGTAGAGCCCCCAGTGGATAAATAGGCCGAATTTGGCCTCGCTCCACCAGGCCATGCGGGCCTCGCGCTGGGCGGGGGTTTCGTTGGCGAAGGGATATCGCAACGGTTCGGTCATGTCTTTGGCGGTGAGTGCTGGGGTGTCCTGCTGGTCTCCTGTTGCGGCGAAGGCCGGGTCGACGACCGCGAACGCAGTTAAGCAAAGAGCGGTGCAGATGACGGCAGAGCGTGTGTTCATAAGGGGGTGGAATCAGATTAGAGATTTTATAGATTAATTGAATGAGAGAGAAACATTACGATTTCTTTTCATCGAGGAGACGGGCGAGCAGGGGTTCCATGGTTTCGGCCCAGATGAGATAACCCTCCTCGGTTAAATGCAGGCGATCCTTGCCAAGTCCCTTCCATGAGTCGCCTTCTTGGATCATTTTTTCGCCCAGATTCAGGCGGAAAACCGTCTTTTCGTCGGACAGTTTGGCGATGAGTTCGTTGGCCTCCACGACGGTCTGGGTCTTGCGGGCGGTGGGAAGAATATCGAGCAGGATGATCTTGCTGGCGGGAAACAGGCTGAGGGCTTTGTCGATCACGGCCTTGACGCCGGCGGCGATCTCGAAGGGGGAATAATGGCCGGTGTTGTTGGTGCCGATGAGAATGACGGCCACCTTGGGCTTGAGCGTTTTCAGGCCGTCGCAGTTGAGCCGGAAAAGCACGTTCTGGGTGGTATCACCGGCAACGCCGTAGTTAAGCGCATGGCGACCAGCGTAGTATTTTGCCCAAACGGCGCCCTTCCAACCCTGTGTAATGGAGTCGCCGATAAAGATGACATCGCACTGCCCATTGAGTTTGGCGATGCGTTTTCCCATGACTGCATAGGAATCGCCTTTGTATCGAGTGCCGTCAGGTTGAGTCGAAAGCTGAGCGACGGGAGGCGACTGCGTCGTGGTGGTTGACGAAGTGGGTGTGAAATCATCAACCGCCATCGCCAAGCTGGTCAGAGCAAGGGTTAAAATTCCAACCATGCGCAGGTTGGAAATCACCAGGAGTTTGGATTCTGGTTTCATAATAAGATTTCTCATGGTTTACTCTTTTGGACGTTCCAATGGGCATTCGCAGGTTGAGCCTAGAGCGGCGGGAAAAGTTCAAATAGGCCGATGCGCAGTTCTGGTTTCAGACTGGCTACGGAAATACGAACAAGCTGACCGGTGACGGGCGGGAAGGTTTTCACGAAGGTCGTGCCCTTGGGGTTTTCTTCCGACCAGACGGGCTTCCATGTTTCGCCGTCCTTGACCTCGAGCAGAAGCTTCGTGGCCTCGGTATAAGGAATGGTCAGACGCAGGACGGAAAATGTCTGTGCCTGGCCCATATCAACCTCGATCGTGCCGGTTGCGCTTTTGATGCGCCAGTCGCCACCCGCGCCGCCATTGACCACCGTGCCTGCGTTGCGCTGATTTTCCGAGGCGGTGACCGGCTTGTTGAAAATGAGGGAACGGGTGCGCGGGACGTCTCCTTTCAGCTTTACCGCGATCACGCTGGCATTCGCGTCGGGCGCAACGGGCGGCAGCTTGAACACGGTGGCGGATGCGGTCGCCTCAGCCGGGATGGTCTGCCTGGTATCGGCGAGAAGCCAGGCGCGCTCGACCGGCGTGCTCATGGGAACCTTGAGCGTGCCGTCCTTGGGCCAGTCCAAAACAAAGAGGTAAAGCATGTCGCCCTTGCGTGTCGTCCAACCCCACGGCAGGTAATCGAACGGGCCGCGAGTGCTGCCATAGACCGCCTCGCCATTGACTTTCAGCCATGCGCCGATCTCGCGCAGGCGGACGGCGGAGTCGGCGGGGATGATGCCGGTGCGGTCGGGGCCGACGTTGAGGAGAACATTGCCTCCCTTGCCCCATGCTTCGATGAGTTCATGGAGCAGGCTCTTGAGAGGACGGGCAGGGGTGGCAACATAACCCCATGAGCCGTTGGTGCGGGTGCAAAGCTCCCAGTCCTTTTGGGGGGGCAGTATCGGAATGTGGCCTTCAGCGGTCTCAAAATCTCCAGGGTAGCCAAGCAGGCGCGGGCTGACGAGGGTCTGTGGCTGGAGTTTCAGAGCCTCGCCGATCCGAGCAACCTGCGCCGCAGTGGCGCGTGCAGTCCCGTCATTGTCTAACCACATGACGCCGATGGGGCCATAGTTGGTGAGGAGTTCCCTCACCTGTGGAACAGCCACCTTGTCAAGGTAGTCGTCGAAATCACCCTCTTGAGCCTTATCCCATTTCTGTCCACCCGAACCGCCGCCCGGATGACCCCAGTCGGCAAGAATCGAGTAATAAGTGCCGAGTTTCACGTCATGCTTCGGGCACGCCAGAGACAGTTCTTTGAGCGGATCACGCTTGAAGGGCGTGGCATCGGCAATGTTGTAATCGCTCGCCTTCGATTGAAACATCGCGAAACCATCATGATGCTTTGCCGTCAGCACCATGTACTTCATTCCGGCATCATGTGCGAGCGATGCCCACTCGTCGGCGTTGAACCGCGTCGGGTTAAACTGCCCGGCGAACTTTTTGTATTCGTCAATGGGCATTTTTTTCTTGTTCATGTGCCACTCTCCACCCGCGGGAATGGCGTAGAGACCCCAGTGGATGAACATGCCGAAGCGGGCTTTGTGAAACCATTCGGTACGATCAGCAGCGGCGGCAACCGAAGCCGTAGAGGGTTTAGCACGCGTTACAGTTTCGGCGCGAGCACTCAGGCTGGTTGCCAACACGAGGCTGGTGAGGAGCAGTCTTTTCATGGGAATATTATGGGACAATCGAGATGGGTGTGGGTAATTTCATCTGCAGGTAACCGCTGTTTGTAGTTAGTAAGTGTCGGGCGGGTCACTTCATCTCATACGCATTACAACACGGGTTTTATCGGGCGCGAGGGGGTTATATTGCGGCGCTGGCGGGGTGATTTGCGTCGCCTGGCATGCGCTTCAACCACCCGCAACATCGCACCGATCACCCGTTTCGATGGCCGGCTGGGACGAGTAGTCGAAGTAATCGAAGTCCGCCCAGGCGGACCGGTCGGATAGATCCTGGCAGCAAACGCCCCAGAACGTGCCGGTGAAGTTGCTGTGTGGCGAGACCCAGTCGCCAAGCAGGGTGGCATCAAAGACCTGAGTTACGGCGTGCCACGCGGTGCCGTCGGTGGACCATGAGAAACGCAACTCGGCGAAGTCGATGGCCATTCGCAGGAAAAGCTTCTGTGCGGCGGCGAGCGGGAGGTCTGCGGCATGGACATGGCCGGCCTGGGTGTTGTCCGATGAGATCACGCCGAGTTTGACCCGCCCCTCCCCCGCTGCGGTGACACGAAAGTAGTGGTAGTAGAACCGGTCGTAGTAAGCAATCAGACCGGCCGATTGTTTGAAATTCCATGGATGGAAGGACAGGCAGGTTTCCGCGCTGGCCTGGAAGTGCTGCAAGCGCCGCGCCACCAGACTCTGGTCGAAGGTCGAGGCAAGCGAATCGCGGCCGCGCAGGCTCAGCCAGCCAGGGCGCCGCCTGAGCGAGCACCACGCGCTATCCACCGGTTCGCGCAATGTTTGGAAATGCAGGTTGAGGTCCGGGCCGTCGAAGTCATCGCGCAGTTCATCTAACAGCCACGGCTGTGACGTTAGATCGACCGCCACGGTTTCACGCGGGGAGTTGTCGCCATGGGCAAGCCGTGGCCAGCCATCAGAGTCCCAGCGAAGTTGTTGGATTGAGGTTTCGCGGCCCAGCGGCACGGATTTGTTGCCCTCGCGATCGAGGACCACCCGTGCAGGGCGTTGCAGCGGCCGCTGGCTCAGATGGACCGTGAACCACTCGCCGGTTTGGGATTCCACGAAGCAGCCATGGCCGGCGGACTTGAGCGCGAGGTGGTCCTTCTGGAACGACGTGAGCAGCGGGTTTTGCGGATGGGTTTCGTAAGGCCCCCGCAGCTCGCGGCTGCGGCAAACGCTGATGGCGTGACGCATCGAGGTGCCTCCCTCGGCGGTGATGAGATAATACCAACCGTCCTTCTTCAGAAGATGCGGGCCTTCCGTGATCCCGATGGGACTGCCTGCCCAAACCTTTTGCGGCCTGCCGATGAACCGCGCCGTCGCCGCGTCGTATTCGCGCAGCCAGATCCCGTCGAAACGGGTGGAGGTGAGGGCCTCACCCATCTGCATCTGGACGACATATTTTCTGCCGTCAGCATCGTGAAACAGGCTGGGATCAAAGCCGCTGGCATTGAGGAAGACAGGCTCGCTCCACGGGCCTTCGATGCGCTCCGCAGTGACCAGATAGTTCGGAGTGTCCATGACCACGCCGCTCATGTGGTGATGGACATTGGTGTAGAGCAGCCAGAATTTCCCATCAGCATGGGTCAGGCACGGGGCCCAGATGCCACCGGAATTCTGGCAGCCGCGCAGGTCGAGCTGCGAGACGCGGTCGAGCGCACGGCCCAGTAACCGCCAGTGCGCCAGGTCGCGCGAGTGGTGGATCTGCACGCCGGGAAACCACTCGAAGGTCGAGGTGGCGATGTAATAATCATCGCCAACCCGGCAGATCGACGGGTCCGGATTAAAGCCGGTTAGAACGGGATTGTGAATGGTGCTCATGATTTGAAAAGCGTTGAATGATTCCGGGGCAACCCATGCGCAGTCAGCATGGCGGATGCATTATTTTACGCTGCGTGCGAGTGAGACCCGCGTGCGGCCATCCGG
>CAIVKO010000077.1 GCA_903906515.1 Akkermansiaceae bacterium | reverse complement strand
GGTGCGCTCGCGCAAGACCTCCATCTATCCGGGTGAAAAAATTGTTTTTAACGACCTCAAACTGTATGCCGGAGACACCCCTATTTTCTGGCTGCCTTACCTGAGTCAACCGCTTGATGGTGAACTTGGATATCACATCATCCCAGGCGGGCGTTCCAACTGGGGAGCCTTCCTGCTCAACACCTATGGCATCATGCTCGGCGGGGATGCCGAAACCCCGGGCGGAGAGGAAAATAAACCCTGGTTGCTCTCACGCTGGCACCTCGACCTCCGCTCGGCCCGCGGGCTTGCCGCTGGTGTGGACCTGAAGGATACCCGGATTAAAAACTCCGAGGAAATCAGCGGCCTCAGCATGTATTATCTCAACGACCTCGACCCGAACAACTCCCGCACCGGAATTCCTCGTGGGTTTGTCAACGAGGACCGCTATAGAATCGAACTGAAACACCGGATCACTCCCAAATTTTCCGATGGTGCGGATTGGAGGATCGACTCGAACCTCACCTTGCTGAGCGACGCATACTACCTTGAGGATTTCCAGATGGAGAAATACCGGACCGATCCCGCGCCGGACAACACTGTGGGAATTTACCGGCGCGACGACGCGTCGCTGCTCTCTCTCTACATGAGATTGAGGCTTAATGATTTCTATCGATCGGACACACGTCTTCCGGAAGTATCTTTCGACCAAGCACGCGCGCCGTTTTTCGGATTGCCTGTGCTGCATGAGGGCTCCACCTCGGTGGGCATCATTGGTGAACAGGCACCGGACATTACACGCAATGCGATCATCAATCCGCTGATGGGAATGGTAGCCGGAAACCCCGCAGCTCTCCCGCTGCTCCAGCAGCTCGGCGGCTATGAACGACGTCTTGCCGAGAGTATGCTGGCATTACCCCTCGGGGATCGCAAACGCGACTCGATCCGCTCGCAGCTTCTGGATTCGAGTTACGCCCGGTTCCATACCTATCAGGAATTCTCGATGCCAATGATGCTCGGTGGATTGGTGAGCCTTACGCCGCAGGCGGGGTTCGGATATAGCCGATACGGTGTGGTGGAAGGTCCTGAAAGTGGACTGAGCCGCACTCTGCTTCACGCCGGCATGGAGGCGTCCGTGAAGTTTTCCAAAGACTACGGCAGCTACCGAAATTCCCGCTGGGGAATCGACGGGCTACTGCATGTGCTCCAACCGTATGCCACATGGTCGGTGGTTTCTACCAATGATTTCGAGCCGGGAGACCCTGCGGTGGATCGTCTCACCCCCACCACCCGGCCGCGGCCGCTTGACCCCACGCGCTTCACCGCTGTTGATGAACTGCAGAGCTGGAACGTCGTCCGACTCGGGGCGCGCAATCGCCTAATTACCAAGCGAGACAACCAGAGCTATGAGTGGCTTTTCATGGATACCTATGTCGATTCGTTCATCGAGGACCCCGAGGGAAAAAGGAATTTTTCCAATCTCTACAATGACGTCCGTTGGCAGCCGCTACCGTGGATGGGAGTTGATTTGGAAACCCAGTTTCCGATCTCTAGCGGTGGGTCGGGATTCAGCGAGTTTGCCACTCGTCTGCGTTTCATGCCGACCGATTCATTCGAGGTTTCCCTCGGATACCGTTGGTTGAATAGCCATCCGGTGCTCACCGATTCCAATCGCTTTGACGTCCAAACCTACACCCGCATCAATGATAACTGGGGCATTGGGACTCACCATATCTTTGAATTCGACGATGCCACGCTCGAACTCCAGCAATACACACTCAACCGTGATCTCGGCAACTGGGTAGTGGGCATGGGCGTGAGCAGTCGCGACAACCGCTTCAAGAGCGAATACGGTGCAGTGTTCACTCTCACTCTGAAAGATTTCCCATCCGCGTCCTTGCCTTTCAGAATTGATGGGCAATAGTCTGGGCCAACCATGCCTTCAGACACATCCCCCATTCTCACCGCCCTGAACCGGCGTTACGCCACCAAACAATTCGATGCCTCCCGCTCCATTTCCAAAGGAGACTGGGACATTATCGAGCAATCGCTTGTCCTCACTCCATCATCCTTCGGGCTCCAACCCTGGAAGTTCCTTGTGGTGAATGATCCCGCGATCCGCGCCGAACTCCAACCCGAGTCATGGGGCCAGTCACAGGTCACCGAAGCCTCTCACTTCATCGTTCTCGCAGCCCGCACCGACCTGACCGCCGCCGATATCGATGCATGGGTCACCCGCATGGCGGAGGTACAGGGAAAAACCACGGATGCGGTCGCCCCGTTGCGCGGGATGATCGCCGGATTCGCCGAAGCCAAAAGCTGTGAGGAACGCCACCAATGGAATGTCCGCCAGGTGTATATCGCCCTCGGCCAGTTGATGACTACCGCAGCATTGTTAGACATCGACACCTGCCCGATGGAAGGCATCAGCGCGTCCAGCTACGACCGCATTCTCGGTTTGGAAAGATCCGGCTACGCCACAGTGGTCGCCTGCGCCCTAGGCTATCGTGCGGAATCCGATAAATACGCCACCACCCCGAAAGCGCGTTTCGACCACACGCGGGTTATCGAATACCGCTGAAAACAAGACGGGGTACCTGATTCCTGCTGAGGAAAAATCGAGGAGATCCACGAGCGTTTTGACGAACTGTGATGACTCGTCACGTCAATCTTGCCGGATGCCCTGCAACGATCTAAGGTGTCGGCTGATGAGTGATGAAACTCCCGGACTTGAGCCGACTGTCCGCCAGTGGGTCGGTTTCTGGAGTATGATCGTGCAGCAGACGCAGAATGCGTTCAATGACAAGATGGCGCAGTTCATCCTGATTCCGCTGGGTGGCGCGGTCGGGCTGTCGGTGGAGTCTGAGGCAGGGCTGCTCATTGCGCTGCCGTTCGTGCTATTCGCGCCCTTCGCGGGCTGGGTCAGCGACAGATTTTCCAAGAGGGATGTTTTGTTGGGTTCTGCGGTGCTGCAATTGTTGGTGTTGATATGGATTTGCGGTTCCGTCGCGATGAAAAACCTGCCGCTGGCGCTCTGTGGGTTTTTCGCGTTGGCCGTGCAATCCGCGTTTTTTAGTCCAGCCAAGCTCGGGATCAACAAGGAGTTGGTGGGTTCCAAGCACCTCGGGTTCGCCACCGGCATCCAGCAAATGACGGCGATGCTAGCGATGCTGGCCGGGCAGATCGTCGCAGCCTGGTTGTTCGACCACCGCAACCATGCGCTCGGCGGGACTGCGGATACTGCGTGGCGGGCTGCACTCGGGCCGTTGTTATTTCTCACGCTCTGCGCGGTTTCGGCACTGGTGATGGCCTGGATCATTCCACGCGTGCCGGCGCAGGGCGGCGTGAAATTCACTTGGAAGCTCAGCTACAGGCATTTTGCAAATCTCGCGGATCTCTGGCGGGACGCTCCCTTGCGGCGGGCATCATTCGGCGTGGCTTTTTTCTGGGGATTCGTAACCTATCTGAATTTGTGGTCGGTGAAGCTCGCCAAAGTCATGACACAGGGTGGCGATGGCTTCGGTTCGCTCTCCGCGATTTTCATGGCATCCGCCTCGTTGGGCATGGCGGCGGGGTTCGGCCACGCCTCTTATTTGCTGCGCAAGCGCATCGAGCTCGGCTGGGTGCCGCTGGCGGGCGTCCTGATGACCGTTCTTTCCATTGCTCTGGTGTTCACTCCCCCTGGAAACGCGGAGGAGTTTCTGCATTTGCTGAGCGATGGACCGCTGGTGTTCGTCAGCCATTCTCCATGCGGTGCGCTTTTCCTAACCATCCTTGCGCTGTTGGCATACGTCTCCGCGCTTTTTCTCGCGCCGCTCAATGCCTGGATGCAGGACCACTACCCGGCGGCCAAACGCGGCGAACTCCAGTCTGCGGTGAACCTCCAGGACTGCCTGGCGGGTTCCATCGCTGTTGTCATCATCACCGGATTTGAGCTTGGCGCGCGGGCTCTCGGGATGGAGGCCAAACACGGCCTTCAACTCCAGATGGTTTTTGTGAGCGTGGCCACCATGCTGGCCACCGTGCTCATCATCCGCTTTCTGCCCGCAGACCTCATCCGATTAATAGGCACTTCGCTGGTGCGCGTTGTCTATCGGATCCGCGCGATCAACAGCCACCGCGTGCCATCCACCGGCGGCGTGCTGATGCTACCCAATCACGTGACCTTCGCGGACTCGTTTTTTCTAGCTGCCGCCTGTCCACGGCCGGTGCGCTTCGTGATGGACGAGGTTTTCATGGCCCGGCGCACCATCCGGGTATTCACCGGCATCTTCGATACCATGACCATCCGCCGTGATCAACCGCTCGAGGCGATCCGGAAAATCATCCATGCCTTGAAACAGGGCGATGTCGTTTGCCTGTTTCCGGAAGGCCAATTGACGCGCACGGGCACGCTGTGCCGGTTGCAGCGCGGCTTCGAGGTGATTGCGAGAAAATCCGGGCATCCATTGATTCCGGTGTGGAGCGACGGTTCGTGGGGCTCGATCTTCTCGTTCGAGCGCAATCGGTTTTTCCGCAAGATTCCGCGCCGTTTTGGTCACGGCATTACGGTGGCTTTCGGTAAACCGATGGATCCAAAGGACGCCACCATTGAAAGCGTGCGCGACGGAATTCTAGCCACATCTACCGATGCGGTCGGCCGGAGATTTGAAGCACGTCGTTGGCTGCGGCGCATGTCGCATGCGCAAAATCAGGCAGTCGCTGCATTCCGCCAGTTGAATGAAGAAGCGCGCATCCGGATGTGGATCAACGGACACCAGATCGGCATGGTCAACGGGCTGCAACGGCGGCGCGCCTTCCATGTGTTGAAAGGGGATCCGATCGTGGCGGAGTTGCCGGGACTGAACGCGGCGTTTCCTGAGTTATATCATGCCATGGTGCGCCTTCATGATGTCTTCGATGGGAATCACGACGCTTGGGTGGGTGGAGATGTCCTCCGCGACGCCCTGCAATGCAGCAAGGTCACCTGCGAAAACCTGGTTTTCTACGACTTCGGCGCGGATGGTTTGAAACCCTTCGAACAGTCCGGTGTCTGCCATTGCCCGTGCCTCGCGGTGGATGGCGTGGTGGTGTCGATGTCGATGCCGGATCCTCCGCCGCCAGCAGATAACTTTTCGCCACAAAATGGACGGATGATTCATTCCTGGGGCAAGCTTCTTCCCGGTTGGCATCTCATCCATGCACAAGACGGAGCTGTCTTCGCCCATGGTCCGGCGGCACCCGCTGAAGGACTGCGACTGCCTGCGGGATGCTCGCTCGATGACGAGGGATTCCTGATAGCGCCGCCTAATTCCAAATGAACGTGAGTCGAGGTCGACCGCCGCAGCTGCCGCGACGGCTTCGCACCACCACCCGTGGCGTGACGCGATGCTTGCCCGTCCGGCGTATCCGCGCCAGTGTCTGCCGATGCAGATCGTGCTTGCCTCCGCCTCCCCCCGTCGCCGCGAATTGTTAGAGCGGGCGGGTGTGATTTTCGAAATCTCGGTTTCCCCTGCGGAGGAAATCCACGATGCCTCGATGAAACCGGAACTCCTGTGCGAGTTGAATGCCAGCCTCAAGGCGGAGGCGGTGGCCGCGCTGCGACCGGATGCGGTGGTGATCGGATCGGACACGTTGGTGTTCATCGATGACACTCCGCTGGGCAAACCGGCGGACCTCGATGAAGCGCGCGGCATGTTGCGGCGTCTCGCGGGCCGCACGCACCGTGTCTGCACTGGCGTCTGCGTGATTTTTCCGGACGGTGGACGCAGGGTCTTTCACGATACCACGGAAGTCGATTTCCTGCCGCTCGATGAGGTGGCCATCGAGAATTACCTACGCGTTGCCAATCCCTTGGACAAGGCCGGAGCCTACGGGATCCAGGAATCCGGGGAAATGATCATCGCCCGCATTTCCGGCAGCTACGAAAACGTCATGGGCCTACCGGTGGACAAGGTGATCGCCGCGCTTGCTACGGAATCGAGTTGCGAAACACGTGTGGATGAGTGAAGAATGCGGCATGGAGACGCCGCGCCGCTATCCCCTCATCTTCAACCCTCGGGCACGCAGCCAAAAGGGAGGGAAGATGATGAAGTTTCTCATGGCTCACGGCGGGCGATTCGCCATGCACGCCACCAACCACGCCAATGAAGCCCGCGAACTCGCCGCACGCTTCGCCGCGCAGGGGGAATCGGTCGTCATCGCCGCCGGCGGTGATGGCACGATCAACGAGGTGGTCAACGGCCTATCCGGATCTTCCACCACCCTCGGCATCCTGCCCGCCGGGACAATGAATGTTTTTGCCAGGGAATTGGGGATCCCCTGCGACTCGTTCGAACGCGCCTTCGAGGTGATCGAACGCGGCCTCATCCGCGAGGTGGATGTCTTCCTCGCCAACGGATTTCCCTTCATTCAAATGGCCGGCGTCGGCTTCGACGCCAAGGTCATCGAGGAAACAACCTGGGAATCAAAAAAATTGTTAGGCCCGCTGGCCTATCTGCTTGCCGCTGTCAAGGTGCTGGGGAAAAAACCACCGGATATGACCATCACTCTCGCCGACGGAAGCACCGATAAAGGAGTGGCGGTTCTCGCCGGCAACGGCTCGCTCTACGGCGGACCCTTCCGGTTTTTCCGAAACGCGCACAACCACGACTCGAAAATCGACGTGATCGTTTACAAGGAGGCAGGATACCGACTCGTGCTCGATTCACTGCGCGGCATCGCCTGCGGAGGGGTCGATCTGAGCGCCTCCACCAGCTATTTCCAAACCGAATCCTTCACCGTGCGCGCCGATGACGAGATGCCCGTGGAAGTCGATGGCGAGTGGATCGGCAGGTTTTCCGAAGTGGAATTCCGCGAGTCCTCCTGCAACCTCAAAGTCATCGCGCCCGATCCGGATAGCCCGTTGACCGGCAGTTTTGCCGATGCCTTCAAATCCCTGCTGCAATGGCCGCGCCGTCAGCCGAAACCCGAGCTTCAAACCACACGCACCCGGTGAAACCGGCCACCAGGACCCTCTGGCTCACCTGGATCAAGCGCCTCCGTCGCCTGATCCTCGCCGTGCTGCTGCTCGGTATCTCCATCGTCGTCTATGCGAATGTCACCGCCGTATGGGCGTCACGTGGTAGGATTTTCACGGATCCTAACAAGGTCCCGAAAACCAAGGTTGGCCTCGTCTTCGGCACCACCGACCTGGTGAGCGGCCGTGAAAATCTCTACTTCCGTTACCGCATCGATGCGGCCACCGCCGTCTGGAACGCCGGTCGGATCGAGACCCTCATCGTTTCCGGCGACAACCGAAAGCGCGACTACAACGAGCCGGAAAAAATGAAACGGGCGCTCGTCAAACGGGGGATTCCCGCCGACCGCATCGTCTGCGACTATGCCGGCCTGCGCACCTTGGATTCGGTCGTCCGCGCCAAGGAGATTTTCAACGCGGATCCCATTCTTTTCATCAGTCAGCGTTTTCAGAACGAACGCGCCATCTATCTAGCCAAAGCCAACGGCATCCAGGCCTACGGCTACAACGCGCAGGACGTCGATACCCAGGCCGGAGCTAAAACCAAACTGCGGGAGGTCGGCGCACGCGTCAAAATGTGGCTGGACGTCAATTTCCTCAACACCCGCCCCCAACATCTGGGCGAACGCGTCGAAATGCCGGAGTGAGTGAGGTCAAGGGTTCGGTCTGATATTCGCACCGCAGACACCCGGCTTCACACCTCGGACGCTCACCCCAAACCAATTGACACATGGCTATGACAGCCGAAATAAAGACGAAAATCCTCATCAGGCCCAGTGACAGGACGGGCTGAAGCTTCCCATCCGCGGCTCCCTGTGCAACTCTCGCCTGCCCATGTCCGACTTCACCACCATCGATCGCGATGACTTCCGCAACCTGCTCGAAGAGATCGGCAAGACCCGGATGCCATTCGGAAAATTCGGCATCAAGGCGTATCCACCGTCCGGCGTGCCGATCATCGATCTTCCGGAGGAATATCTCTCATGGTTCAAGGAGCGCGGCTTTCCCAAAGGCCGACTCGGCGAGTTGATGGCCCAGGTTTGCGAGATCAAGGAGGTGGGCATGGATTCCGTCTTCGATCCGCTGCGCCGGGCGGCGGGCGGGCGCTATCGACTCCAACCCACGCGGCGGCGCTCAATTGGATTTGATTGAAAGGAGCGTGTAGAGGTGCAGGGGCTTGGCCCAAATCGTTCGGGTTTCGGGGATCGCGGATTTCGCCCATTGCGATGTCCATTTCCATGGTTCGTCGGGATACTGATCCTTGAGCACGGTTTCCCGTTTTTTGATACCACACCGATCAAGTCACCGAAGACCAATCCCGCTCCCACGTCTGGAGGGGGTCAAGACGAACAACGCCATGAACGACGGCATCTCCCAGCGCAGCGTGCGGTAAAGCACAGACTTGAGGGCTTGTTCGGATTCACATAACCCACGCTCAGTTCGTCACGCGCATCGGCATGAGCACGTAGAGGAATGTGCCCTCGATGCGCAGCACGCCGGGGCTCATTTCATCGATGAGGTCGAGATAGACATCGTCCGTATCGAGCGCACGCAGCGGTGCTTGAAGGAAATCCGGATTGAAGGCGATCTGCATCGGCGGACCTTGGTAAATCACGTCCATCGATTCCTGCGCCTCACCGACGTCCGGTGAGTTGGCCGTGACTTCGATGCGGTTTTCGCTGAAGACGAGCTTGATCGAATTCGATTTCTCGGAAGAGAGCAGGGAAACGCGGCGGGCGGTTTCAAGCAGCGCCTCGCGACCGATGACAACGCGTTCGTTGCTATCGCCGGGGATGACCTGGCGGTAGTTCGGATAATTGCCCTCGATGAGCTTGCTGCAAAGCAGGCTGTCTCCGATGGCGAAGGACACTTGGCTTTCGCTGAGTTTCACGATCACGTCGCCGGAGTCACCCAGCAAACGCTGGAGTTCCTGGACGGCCTTGGTCGGGATGATGACGTCGGTTTCGTGGGATGCGGGGAATTCGAGATCCGCATCGACCATGGCGAGACGGCGTCCATCGGTGGCCACGAGGGTCATCTTGCCATCGCGGAACGAGGTGAAAATGCCGTTGAGCACGTAGCGCGTCTCATCAGTGGAGATGGCGTAAGAAGTTTTCTTCAACCCATCACGCAGAACATTCTGCGGGATTTTGAATTCCTTGGCATCCGCAAAGTTCGGCAGCGGTGGAAACTCGGCTTCACCGAGACCGATGATTTTGAAAAACGATGGACCACTGCGGATCGAGGCGTGGTTTTTAGAATCCACGGAGACCTCGACTTCGCTGGAAGGCAGTTCGCGCACAATGCTGACCAGGCGCTTGGCAGGAAGCGTGGTAGCCCCTTCCTTCTCGATCTGGGCCTCAACGGATCCGGTAATACCCACATCCAGGTCGGTCGTCGTGAACTGCAGGCGACCATCCTTGGCCACCAACAGCACGTTGGAGAGGATCGGTAATGTGGTGCGTGAGCTGACCACATGCTGGACCTTTTGCAGGCCGTCGAGAAATGCTTCCTTGGAAATACGGAACTTCATGGTTGGGAACCTTTGGGGTTGACGGAGAACAGTTTCCGTTTTCAACCCTGTTTGGCAAGCCTTCTGTGAACTTCTGTGAAGAATCTCGCAATTCTTTAATAATCAACGGCGCAATTGTGACTCAATCCGGGCGATCGACTCCTTGATCGAGGGTTCCATCTCGATCCGCTCACTCACTTTCTTGCAGGCATGAATGACCGTGCCGTGATCCCGACCGCCAAAAGCCTCGCCAATCTCCATCAACGAACCCTTTGTCATCGAGCGACTCAGATACATCGCAATCTGCCTTGGCCCGGCGATGCTGGCCGGACGGCGGCGGCTGGTCATATCGGCCAAACGCACGTCAAAATGCTCGGCCACGACCTTCTGGATGGCATCGATGGTCACCTGACGACTGGCCTCCTCGCGGATGAGATCGCGCAGCAGGTGCTCCACTTTGTCCACGGTCACGCTTTCACCGGCCAGCGAGGCGAAGGTCGCCACCCGCATCAGTGCACCTTCGAGACGGCGGACGTTGGTGCGGATTTTCTCGGCGAGGAAATTCAGGATGGATTCGTCCACCCGGACTTTCCAGTCGATGGATTTCTTGCGCAGGATGGCGAGGCGCGTCTCCATCTGCGGCACCTGCATTTCCACGGTGAGTCCGCATTCGAAACGGGACACCAACCGGGGTTCCAGGCTTTTGATTTCGCAAGCCGGGCGATCACAGGTGAGAACCACCTGGTTGCGTCCGTCGAGCAGGGTGTTGAAGGTGTGGAAAAACTCCTCCTGCGAGCGTTCCTTGCCTGCTAGAAATTGCACGTCATCGATCAACAACACGTCCGAACTGCGATAGCGGCGGCGGAATTTCTCAATGTCTCCGCGGCGCACGGAATCGATGTATTCGTTGATGAATTTCTCGCAGGTCAGATAAATCACGCGGGACCCCGGCCGACGGCGGAGAATCTCCTGGCCGATCGAATGCATCAGGTGGGTCTTGCCGAGACCCGGCCCGCCGTGGATGAACAACGGATTGTATCCAATACCGGATTTTTTGGCGACCGCCTCGCACGCGGCATGGGCGAACTGGCTGTTAGCACCGACCACGAAACTCTCGAAAGTGTATGCCGGATTGAGACCCGAGCTCTTGATCCGCCTGTCCAACGCCTCGCCCTCGAGCGTCGCCGCTCTGGTAGATTGCGCGTGCGGAACGGGATGTCGCGAAGGGCCGTTAGATTTCATGCCCGGCGCATCCTTGCCACCACCACCCACCGCCACGCGCACCTCGCGCACTTCGGGAAAAACCCGGTTGGCGGCCATCGCGAGTTCTGGCAGATAGTTGGTTTCAATCCACACTTGGTGCATCTCACCGGGAACGGTGATCGTTCCCACTCCATCCTCCGCGCCCGACCATCCGGCAGCACGGAACCATCGCTGATAGGCGTCTTCACCGACAATCCCGCGCAACTCCCCGCAGACACCGATCCACCCACCGCTTTCCGCAGGGCTTGTCACCACTTCATCATCCACTTCGTGTATTGCCACGTCCACCGATTCCATTTTTTCAGTCTGGTTTAAAAAGGTTTCATCCGGCAACCCACCCACTCGTCCGAGTGGTGTGATGCGTTGCGGAACGAACTTTGTGTCGAGATTGTCACAGAGGAAAAATTTTTTCTCGGAAACCCTAACCATCATGCGCCGCACTGCCTATTCCACAAGCGTTCCACAGGATAAAAATTTAATTCGCATCTATAAAAAATCATTTCGCTTTTCTGTAATTTTTCACTCTCCCAGAATGAGGAATGATCGCATTCTGTTGAAAAAGAAGCACTCGCGTCGCATCGAGCGGATAGCCTTTTGCCGCACCCCGGTTTTTGCGCTCCGAAGATCTAAAAAATACCCGCATTCCACGCTCACCTCTCGCCTTGAACCGGCGCGGTCCTGAAACACAGGGCCACCGAAACGGTCACCAGAGTGCCCAGCGTGATGCGCCAGGGAAAGGCGATGACGAACGGTTCCGCGATGCCGATGACGGTTTGCGCTTCCTTGACGCTGAAGCACAAGACCGCCAAGAAGCCGGCCACCATGGCCAGCAGATTACCGGTGTCGTTGCCGCGCGTTTTGGTGAACAGAGCGACAAGGAAAATTCCGAGAATCGAACCGAAGGTGTAACCCAGCACACCCAACACCAGCGGAATGATCCGCGTTTCCGGATGCCAGGTGACATACCACGCGGTGACGATCCCCACCGCGATGATAGCCGTGGCGAAAAACAGGGTGCTCCAGCGCAACACCCGCATCTTCGCCGCATCATCCGCATTTTCTCCCATGCGCGGCAAAATGAAATCGCGAGCGAAGCTGGTGGACAACGCGTTGAGAGCCGTACTCAGCGAGCCCATGGCCGTCGCCAGGATGCCCGCCGCAACCAATCCACGCAGACCGGCCGGCATCACATGCAGAATGAAATACGGAAAAACCTCGCGCGAATCCCCGTCCGGAACGCCCGTGCCTGGGTGCTGCTGGTAATAAAGCGACAACAACAAGCCGATGAAGACAAACGCACTCACGATGGGAACATCGACAATACCGGACAAGATGGTCGCAAACGCGCTCTGCCGGCGGTTTTTAGCGGTCAACATGCGCTGCACCGTGTCCTGGTCGATGCCATGCGTGGCCATGGTCACAAAGGTGGACGCGATGAAGGCCGCCCACATCGTGTATTCATGAGTGAGAATGTAGGCGAAATCCACCACTCCGCGCGGAGTCCCCCAGTCGAAAAACACCGGAGCCTGGATGTGTTGCGTGATAGCCCCCCAGCCGCCGTCGATCCGACCAATGAGAAATACGATGGCAAAACCCACCGCCGTGACCAACACGCCGACCTGGATGAAGTCGGTCCAAATCACCGCCCGGATGCCACCGATCGATGTGTAAAGCGCGGTGAGCAGGCTCACCAACACCAAGGCACCGCTGAAGAGCCAGAATTTCTCCATCGGTAGGACCGCGCGGTTGGCAAACATTTCAAAAGCCAGCACCACGATGATCGCGGAGACATACAAGCGGGTTCCCATGGCCAGCACACGGGTGACCATGAATGTGATGGAGGCCGCCTTGCGGGTCACCACCCCAAAGCGGGTCTGGAGAAACTCATAAATCGAGATGACCCCATGTTTGTAATAAATCGGGATGAAAACCACGCTCACAAACACCCGCGCGAGAATCGTGCCGATCGCCAATTGCACGTAGGTCCAGTTGCGTTTTTCAAAACCCTCGCCCGGCGCACCAAGAAAGGTGGCGGCGCTGATCTCCGCAGCAATGATCGATGCCAGAACCGCCCACCACGGCATCTGCCGATCCCCCAGCGTGAACCCTTCCACGCTGCCGCTCTTGCTGCGCTGGGACAAACCCACGCCCAATACAACGCCGAAATAAGCCAGAATTACAAGGATATCCAATAGATACGGCATGCGGCGGATCATGCGGATGCCCACCCTGATGACCAGTAAAAAACGGAGTGATTACTCGACGTTTTGCACCTGCTCGCGGATTTTTTCGAGCTCGGTTTTCGCTTCAACGATGGTCTGGGCGATGCCGGCATCGTTGGCTTTCGAGCCAATGGTGTTGAATTCGCGGAAGAGCTCCTGGCAGAGGAAGTCAAGCGCACGGCCGGGCGGCTCGGCGGCGTCCAGATATTCGCGGAACTTGGAAAAATGCGAGTCAAGACGGGTGAGTTCCTCGCTCACGTCGCAGCGGTCGGCGAACAATGCGAGCTCCTTGGCGACACGCTCGTCCGCAGGGTCGAGATCCAGACCCGCATCGCGCAAGCGCTTGGCCAACAACTCGCGCTGACGAACCAGGCGGGCCGGGGCCTCTGCTGCGATTTTTCCCGCGAAGGACGCCAAGGTTTCCAAGCGGGCGAGGAAATCCGCCTTGAGGTGGGCACCTTCGGTTTCCCGCATCGCGGCGAGTGAGGCAAGCGCGTCGTTCAGGGCGGGCTGGATGGTTTTCCAGGCTTCTTGTGCGTCGATTTCCCCATCGCCGGTCGCAATGAGCCCGGGTTGGCGAAGGTAATCGGACGCAGCGGGAAGCACCGGGTGGCCAACGCATTCGCCGAGTTCCAGAAATGCCTGGTGAAACGCCTTGGCCAAGGCCGCGTCCACACGGATGGCTGATGCGGAACCCTGAGTGCGCTCGATATTGATGGAAACCTGGACTCGCCCACGCGAAACGGCGGCGAGCACAGCCTTGCGGACGGGCCCATCGAGCTCGGCAAGCTCGCGCGCCACCTGCACGACCACCTCAGCCTGCTTGCGGTTCACCGAAACAATTTCCACGGTGGCGTGCCAAACGTCCATCGTAGCGGAACCCCGGCCAAATCCTGTCATTGATTGCATGGAGCGACTGTGAACCACTGGCACACCGATGAAAAGCCCGCATCCATGGAACTTTTTTGGAAGCTTGCGCTGGCACAACCCCGCCAAACCCGTTATGTCCCGTCCCGCGCTTGCAGCGCTCCATCGTCATGATTCCCGATCTCACAGTCATCAAAGCCGGCACCGGTGTGCTCACAAAATCCGCCGATGGCACGCTTGACCGCGCTGCCTTGGTCTATCTGGTTTCAGCCATCTCTGGGTTGGTCAATGCCGGGCACCGTTGTTTGTTCGTTTCATCCGGCGCGGTTGGCTCCGGGGTTTCCGCCTTCGGCCTGGAGGAATACCCGAAAGACACCGCCACCCGTCAGGCCTGCGCGGCGGTCGGCCAAGCCCGGCTAATGCAAACTTACAGCAGCTTATTTTCCAACTTCGACATCACCGTCGCCCAAGTCCTGCTCACAGCCGCGGACCTCGGCACCACAGAACGCGCGGGTTATATTTCAGACACACTCAACCGACTGCTTTCCGAACCGCGCATCCTGCCCATCATCAATGAAAACGACTCGGTGGCCGTCGAGGAACTCAAATTCGGCGACAACGATATGCTTTCCGTGCACGTCGCCAAACTCATCGGCGCGAAGCGTCTGATCCTACTCACCAGCGTGGATGGACTTCTGGATCCCGTAACCAACGAGCTCATCCCGGAAGTGGACGATATCGATCACGTGTTCCGCCACGTCCGCGAGGACAAGGGACGCTTCTCGATGGGCGGCATGGCCTCAAAACTCAGCGCCATCAAATTCGCCGTCGACGCCGGAATCGAAACTCACATCGCCCACGGCCGCCACCCAGACCGCTTGGCCGGAATCGTCGCAGGCAAGGGGATCTCCACCCGCTTCCACGCAGCATCCCGCTGACCGCCAGACGCAGCGACCATCCCGCTCCGCCACGCCCAACTCCCCCACCCCTCTCTCCCGATCTGGAGCGTTTTCCTGTCTTACAAATCCTGCTGACGTACGTCAGCAGGATTTGCTAACAGAATAAACCATCGGCCCTCGAAAGGGCAGGGCTGAAGAAGCCCTCCTGCAGGTCACGCCTGCCCGCCAAGCTTTCGAATGACTTTCTGTCCGCCGAGGCGAGCTTCTGCCTCCGCAAGGAGCTCAGACGGCATCAAGCCAAGGGCGACCGCTACCTTGGCCAGGCAGTCTAGCGTGGGCCTGCGGTGGAGCTTCTCATAGTAAGCAATCGCCTGTTGCGAAACGCCACTTGCCTGTGAGACATGGTAGATGGACACGCCAAGCTTCAAGCGTCTTTCTTTCAACACTTCGCAAACTTCAACAGTCAGGCGCTCGGACCAGTCTTTCTCCATCAAGCGGCGAGCTTACCAAACCCCTATCTTGACAAATACTTCACGGTTGTGATGTAGTGCGACCATGCAAAACGAAGAACTGATATACTTTTCCTGCTCTTCTTGTGGTCAAGATTTGACTGCTACACCCGAGCTGTATGGAAAAACAACCGAGTGTCCCGCCTGCAACGCTGCGTTAGCGATACCGTTTCCCGCTATCATGCACAGCGGAGTTGCAAAGGCTGAGGCCAGCCCGCCGCCACCACCGCAGCAGCCGCAGCCTCGTCACCACCCCAGTCCTCCTACCTTTCCCTCCGCCTCGCCGCCTCCCCTTTGGAATCCAGATGCCGCTGCATGTTGGAGTTGGCTGCTATCTCCTGCTTTCGGGACTTATCTACACGCCAAGAATGCCGAGGCTCTCGGGAGAACGGATGAAAAGCGTGCCAACATGAAATGGTTCTATGGCTCGCTTTTCATCCTCGCCCTTTCTTTAGTGGGGATTTTGGTTCCAAGCATCAGCCAGCTATCAAGCGACAGCCGGGAATGGCGTTCGGCCATGGTGATACTCCTGTTTGCTTGGTATTTTTTAGTCGCAAGAAAGCAAGCATCCTTCGTTAAGCAAGCATACGGTAAGTCTTATCCTCGGAGACCACTGGGTAAGGCACTGTTAATTTACTGCGGTTGCGCTGGAATTTTCTTCATCGTGGCCATGAGGTTGTCAAGCTGGAGAGACGGGGCGGGTGGAGCTGGAACATCATCGCCAAACCGGAGCGATGAGAGGACAAATCAAGATAATGATTCCAGTTTGATTGAGGACATAACGACAACAATGATCCTGAAAGAACTCAAATCTCCCTCGACAGCTCAATTTTCCAGTTTTCGCATCGTTAAGGCCAATTCACCTTTTTACCAGACCGCGATCAACGTTGATGCGCAGAATACCTACGGTGCGATGGTCCGCGCCAGCTTCCTATGCGTATTCAAGACGACTGGAGGGAACGGATTCGTTCACGTTCCCGGGTCCTCCGTGCAAACGCTTAAATCGATGGATGAGTTGGACCATCCCGGACAATTCACCGAGACGGGACTCCGGCTCCAACGCTCGTTATGCAACTGGGAGCCAAAAGAGACGACGGAGCCGGACAAGGAAACACCAACGAAATCAACTAAAAGCATGGGCGCAGAAGGAGGGTCAGCGGAGGGGTCCAGCCCGCCTGCGTCAACCCCGGTCGTTGGTCCGCCGGAAAATGTCGTTAGGTCCGGAATCGACATAATAAACAATGATTACACGCACAATGACTTTCAAAGAGGAAATACGCTCGTCTCGCAAGGGGCAAAAGGACTTCCCGCCGGGACTTTGATTTACCCGATCAAAGTTAAGGATTTCCCCTTGCCCTTCTACTTCAGTCAAAATGAATTCGGGGTATGGGTGGTGTGCGTCGAAAGCATGAAGACCACCATCGAGATTAATACCTCAACCCCTTTGAGGGCGGACACCCGTGCCAAGGACGTGGCGGATGGGGGGACGCCGACTCAAACAAACTCGGGAAATGCAGGGTCGTCGGCAAGACAATCGGCGGATCAGGAGCGCCGAAAGAAGCAAGACGCCATAGATCTGGAGACGGCAACCAAAGCGCTGGCTGCGGTGGATGAAAAGATAGCAAGTGAGCGCAAACGGTGGGCCGACGCCACTGCCATCTACAACAAAGAAACCAGTAACAATACGATGACGGTTCAACAGGGCACTGCGGCACATGCGCGGTGCGTACAGGCATCGAACATCATAAACGAAGTCACAGAAGGTGCGGCTAGCTTGAAGGACGAGAAAATCCATCAGGAGGCCGTGATCAAGTCATTGAAGGCAGCGCCACCTGAAGGAACCACCGAGTCCGAGGCGCAACGGCTTCGTCGCAGGAGTGACATTGTTGCTTTTGAGGAAGCAACCGGCAAAATTGCCGCCATCGATTCCACATTGGCATCAGATCACAAGAAGTGGCTCGACGCAAAAGCGACCATCAACAGTGTGACGAATAACAATGTAACGACTGTTGATAAAATGGGGGCGAGGAACTACGCATTTTATACGCAAGCGGTTGGCGTCATCAATAGCGTCGAGAACAATGCAAAAAAACTGAACAAAGATAAAGAGCGCTACGAGGCGATTCTCAGGTCATTGAAATCATCTTCAGAGTAAAAGTGAGGATGAAGTTTTCAAAAATCAAAAAGGCGTGACGCAAGCAACATGTTTCCGGTCGAGTCGAAGCCATGCAAATCTATCTGTTCAAGGATAACTGTCAGTCCGGACCTCATTCGTTTGAGCAGATCCGGGAGGCGGCGGGAAACGGCGGAATCGTACGCAGCGACATGATCTGGTACGAGGGCTGCGCCGGATGGATGGAAGCTGCGGCGCTTCCCGGACTCTTTCCACTATCGAAGTCGCAACCGCCACCGCTTTTCCCACAAGTTGGTGCTCCAATTCATGACCACCAGAGCCTGCTGATTAGGCGGATTGCTGACTATGAGAAGATTTCCGGCATTTTCTGGATCTGTCTCGGAAGCCTCCAACTTCTTTCCATAATTGGAATCATTGCCGGAGCGTGGAATATCTACGCCGGAATCACGCGAATCCGGGCGGCCAAAAACATCCTGGCGCGTGATCCAGGTATTCCAGCCGCATTTGAAAACATGAACGAGCTGATTATTATTGGAGTCATCAACTTTTTGCTCGGTGGTGTCATAGGAATCGCGTTTGTGGCATTCGACTTCTACATACGAGACCTGGTGTTGAAGAATTCGGCGCTCTTCTGCGGTGGCTGCGATATAATCGATACCCAAGACAACCAACATCAATGAGCAGAGGAGCATTGGTCATGCCCCACACTCAATATCCTCCGCCAGCATCAGCCACCAGGACGAGATTACCATCCAACCGCCCGTGGTTTCATGGAACCCTCCGCCCTCTACGATGTCCCTTCAACAGCATCCATGACGGAGGCCCCGAAGAGCTCTTCGCTGGCAACCCCTCTCTCCCGGTCTGGAGCATTTTCCTGTCTTACAAATCCTGCTGACGTACGTCAGCAGGATTTGCTAACAGAATTTATCCGGCCCGTTGGGGTGGTGGGTTGTAGATTTTGGTTTTCTAGACCCTTTGCCAAAATAAATTGCCGTTATTCAGAGTGAGTGCGGCAGACGGAGCGGATGGTTTCGGGCGTTTGGAGGAGTGAACGGATGGCTTGGAAGATCTTTTCCCCAAGTGCTTCCCCGTCCTTGGTGATGAAGCCCGCGAGGTGATGACTTTTGAGATGCTGCCAGAACCTTTCTATGGGGTTGAAGTCCGGGCTGTAAGGCGGGAGGTAGATCGGCTCGATGTGATGCCAGTTCAGCCGCTTGGTCTTGTGCCAGCTGGCGTTGTCGAGAACGAGCAGAACCCGTTTGCCTTTCTCCCTGGGGGCTTCCTTGGCCATGGTGTCGAGGAACGCCTGGAAGACTTCCGTATCGCAGTGCGGAACGATGAGGCTGACGAGTTGGCCGCTTGTGGGGTTCACCGCGCCGATGACGTTCCTGCGCAAATGTCCGCCATGGTAGCCCTGGACGGGACGGGTGCCGC
Organism: Akkermansiaceae bacterium; assembly: GCA_903906515.1. Lineage (GTDB taxonomy): Bacteria > Verrucomicrobiota > Verrucomicrobiia > Verrucomicrobiales > Akkermansiaceae > Luteolibacter. Next base: position 485 of record CAIVKO010000077.1, on the reverse strand, counting down.
GTTTCACCCATTTCTGGCGGGGCCGGGGATCGCCCTCGAAGCCCGCTTCATCGCCGAAGAAGACTTCGCAGGACGGATCGGCAAGAAGATCCAACAGTTCGTTAGCGAAGCCCTCGCGCTGGCTCTCCCAGGCTTCCCGGTCGGGCGGCTCGGGCATGCGGCGGGGGATTTTTCGGGCATAGCGGTGCTCGTGGAGGTAGCGGTTGAGGGTGCGGTAAGTCAGATCGAGCTGTTTTTCCTCGCGGAGGTAGCCACAGAGTTTTGTGAGTGTCCAATGGGTCTGGCCGGCCAGCGACGGATCGTCCACAAGGGGAAGGATCAGCTCGGAAACAACGTGAGGCTCGAGCTTCCTGCGCCTGCCGCATCCGGGCCGATAGATGAGGCCGTCGATACCAAGTTCGTTGAAACGCGAGATCCAGAGGCGGAAGGTGCGTTCGCTCACCCTGCTGTTGCGCAAGGCGACTTCGTAGGTGGCGCCGACCAGT
>CAIVKO010000076.1 GCA_903906515.1 Akkermansiaceae bacterium | reverse complement strand
TGAAGGGAGAATGCATAGTTCGGCAGATCTTTTCATTCGCCAAACATTCGCCTCCCATGCGCAGGACCGCCCGGAGGGCGGGTCCCTGCCTATCGCTCGTGGATCACACTCGGAATGGCAGGGACCGTCTCTCCGAGCGGTCCAGTGCATGGAGCGTGAATGAAGGGAGAATGCGTGGTTCGGTAGATCTTTTCATTCGCAGGATGCATTCGCTCCCCATGCTCTGGACCGCCCGGAGGTCGGGTCCCTGCCTATGTGCGGATGCATTCACCTCCCCATGCTCTGGACCGCCCGGAGGTCGAGTCCCTGCCATGTTTGCCATTGGCTCTTGCCAAACGGTCCCGGGCGGTTCATGGGAAGCAGCACGCCCCCTTGCCGGGCGGGATTTTTCCATGACACTCGATATTTTCCTCACGCTTCTGGTCATTGCCCTCACGCTCATCGCGTTCATCCGCGAATGGGCGGCACCCGACGTCCTGGCTTTGACGATCCTCTGCCTCGTGGTGGCGCTCGGGTTGGTGGACCCTGGGAAAATGACCGAGGTTTTCAAGAATGAGGCGCCGTTGACCATTGCCGCCTTGTTTGTGATCGGCGGCGCGCTGGAGAGCTCTGGAGCGGTCGATCATATCGGCCGGGTCCTGCAAAACAAGTTGCCGGGCAACACGCGTTGGGCGATTCTGGCTTTCTCGGTGCTGACGGCGTTTTTCAGCGCGTGGATGAACAACACCGCGATCGTGGCGATCCTGCTGCCTGTGACGCTCGGTTTCGCGCGCTCCAAGAACATCCCCGCCTCGCGACTGTTGATGCCGCTTTCCTATTGTTCGATTCTGGGCGGTTGCTGCACTCTGATCGGCACCTCGACGAACCTGCTGGTGAGCGGCGCGCTGCGCGATTTGAAGGAGCCTCCGCTTTCGATGTTTGAACTGGCACCGCTCGGCATTCCGCTGGCCATCGCCGGTATCAGCTACCTGACGATTTTTGGTCCCAAACTCATTCCGGCGCGCTCGTCGATCACCGGCAGCCTTGAAATCGACTATCGGACCACGCCGCTCTATCATGTGCTGGTTGGCGCTGGCTCGTCGATCATCGGCAAGCCCTTGTTGCAGACGCAGCTCGGCAACCGTTCTGAGGGGATCCACATCATGGAGGTTCGCCGCGGTGGATCCCGCCTGATGTTGCCCTTGTCCTCGGTCATTGTTGAAAAGAACGACCGCTTTTTAATCGCTCTGCACCGTCGCCGCGGCGGGGCGGCCAAGCCTGCGGAGTTGTTTGCCAGGGTCGGTGCCGAACTTTTGTCCACGGTGGAGGGAATCGTTTCCGAGCTTGTGGTCCGCGATGAGTCGTCGTTGCTCGGATTCACCCTGGCCGACGCGGATTTCCGCCAGCGCTACAACAGCGTGGTGCTCGCTCTCCACCGCAATGGCGTCAATATCACCAGCCGCATCGCCGAGATCGACCTCGAAGTGGGTGATACCCTGCTGGTTATCACCTCGCGCAGCAACCTCGAATCCCTCCATGCCACGAGGGATTTCGTCATGACTGATACGCCGGACCAACAAACACCGGACGAAATCCGTCATCACCGGCCGCTTCATGTGATCCTCGCTTGGTCGGCGCTGGTGGGCGTGGTCCTAGTGGCCACTCTGACGGACTTTTTCCACGGGATTTATCCGTGGGTGCCGGCGATTCCGATCCATTACGCGGCGATGGTGGGGGCGCTTGCGTTGCTCTGGCTGCGGGTGATGTCGCCGCGCGAGGCGTATGCCAGCATCGATTGGCAGGTGCTGCTGATGTTGTATGGATTGTTAGGTCTTGGCATGGCCATGCAGAACACCGGTACCGCCGTGTGGCTGGCCAAGGGAATGGTGAATCTCGCGGAACACCTCGTTTCCCATGAAAACATGGCGATGGTGATGTTGTGGCTGATTTTCCTACTCACCCTGCTGCTGACCGAAGTATTGTCTAACAATGCAACCGCCGTGATGATGATTCCCATCGTGGTGCGTCTGGCCGGCGAGATTGGCGTGAATCCGCGACCGTTCATCATGGCGGTGACCGTGGCGGCATCCACCGCATTTGCGCTGCCGATGGGCTACCAGACCCACATGATGATTTACGGGCCCGGCGGTTATCGTTTCACCGACTTCCTGCGCGTGGGGATTCCACTGAACGTGATCTGCTGGGTCACGGCCTGCATCATCATCCCGCTGGTTTGGTCGTTTTAGAGGTTGTCTTAAAAATGGCAGGGACCGTCTCTCCGAGCGGTCCGGCGAATGGAATGAGAACGCGAGTGCCCATGAAAATGCTCTAAAAATCAAATCATGGACGATAGTTCACACCTCATTCTCTGGACCGCTCGGAGAGACGGTCCCGGCCTTTCAGCATATTAAGACAGGCTCTTAGACAGTGAGATCCACGGTGAGGTCGCCGCCGAGGCTTTCGATGGCTGATGCCAGTGAGGACGGCTCGGTGTTTTCCAAAATGGAAACCACGCCGCGCGCCCTGAACATCGGGCATCCGCTCATCGGCGCACTTTCAAGTCCGGTGGTGAGTTCCTCGACGTTGCCACCGGCTCTGGCGATGGCGGCGGTGAGTTCGCGTACGATGCCCGGTCGGTCGTTGCCGACGACATCGACCGTTAGTGTGCGGCGGACTTCGGGTTCCTCAATGCCCTCGCGGACGGCCTGCACGGTGAGTCCCGGGATGCCGGGCGTGCGGATTTCATGGAGCAGGGCATCGACTGCGGACGACGCGCATTCGATGCGCACGATCCCGGCGAACTGTCCGGCGAGGCGGGCCATGCGGCTTTCCAGCCAGTTTCCGCCATGTTTGATCACGGTATCTGCCAGCGAGTTGACGAGTCCCGGGCGGTCGGTGCCGAGAAAAGTCATGATGAGGTAGGACTTCATGGCCGTGATTTAATCAGGTTTTTCAACGATGCCAAAGGTAAAATGTGAAGCCGGAACGGGTTATCTTAGGGGTTATCGGCGGCTTTTGCCAGTGGTTTTGATTTCGGCAACCTTGGCCGTCATCGATTGAACGATGTCGGGATGTTTGGCTGCGATGTTTGTCGTTTCACCGATGTCATCGGCTAGATTGTAGAGTGAGGCGGTGACGGGTGGTAAATCGCCGTTGGCAAGCTTTTCGGAGGGTCTTTCGGGCTTGGCGTTCTTGCGTTGGGCGGCTTTACCGCCAGCGTGACCGGGAATGTATTTCCACTGACCCTGGCGCAGGGCCAGCACGTTGCCGGAATTCTCCTGCTCGATGAGATTATCGCGACACGGTTTATCGGTTTTTTGGCCGAGCCATGCGGGGAGGACGTTGTAGCTGTCCGGACCATCGGTTGGCGCGAGTTGTTGTCCGGTGAGTGCGGCAAGGCTGGCCAGCAGGTCCACTTGACAGACCAGCGCGTCGGATACGCCGGGTTGGATGTGGCCAGGCCAGCGGGTGATCATCGGCAGCCGGGTGCCACCTTCCCAGAGCGTGCCTTTGGTGCCACGCAGGACCCCGTTGAACTTGTGGCCATTGTTGGCATCGATGGAGCCGATGCCGTGAACCTTGTCGGGGCCGTTTTGGTCGAGTATGCCGCCGTTGTCACTGGTTAGAATGACGAGCGTGTTGTCGGCGATTTTCAATTCGTCGAGTTTGGCGAGGACCTGGCCGACGATCCAATCGAATTCGACGATCGCGTCACCGCGGACGCCACACTGGCTTTTACCTTGGAATTTAGGGTTTGGCACGCGCGGGACGTGGATGTTGTGGGTGGCTACTTCGAGGAAGAATGGTTTGTCTTTGTGTTGTTCGATGAAATTGCAGCTTTTTCCGGCGATGACGGTGGAGATGTTTTCATCGTCCCAGAGGGCCGCCTTGCCGCCGGTTTGTTGGCCGATGCGCGGGATGCCTTTGACGAACGACCGTGGATCACCGCGTTTCACGCTGTAATCGAGTTTGATGGGATCGGCGGGGTCGAGGTTGACGACCCGGTGGTTTTCGACCCAGACGCAGGGGACGCGGTCACCGGTGGCGGGTATGATCCATGCGTAGTCGAAGCCGATTTCCAGCGGTCCGGGTTTGATGTCCTGGTTGTAGTCGGTGGGTGTGGTGCCGAGACCGAGGTGCCACTTGCCGACGATGCCGGTGGTGTATCCGGCGCGTTTCATCAGCGAGGGAACGGTCGTGCGGTTGTAAGCGTCGTAAATTCATCCCTCGGCGTTGGGCCGGGTGCGGGCGGGTGGCCGTGTGATGCTCAGGCGAGTTTCTCTGCGGTGGCCCTTTGCTCTGTGGCAATACGGGCGGGCGTGAGTTCGGCGGCTTGTTCTGTGGTCGCGTCGTGTGGTAGGCGCTTGATGACCTCGATGAGATAGGTTTCGGGATCGAGACCTTGGGCGCGGCAGTTGGCCAGCAGAGT
>CAIVKO010000075.1 GCA_903906515.1 Akkermansiaceae bacterium | reverse complement strand
CTCCTCATCAAGGACGACAAGGTGTGGATGATCGATTTCCAAGGCCTGCGCCGCGGACGGCAGGAATACGACCTCGCCTCATTGATTTTCGATCCCTACATGAACCATACCCAGGAAGAACGTGAGGCCTTGCTCGACCTCTGGGAAAAAATTTCCGACGAGCGCCCCGAGCCCGGATTGTTCCACCAGTGCGCGGCGCAACGCCTGATGCAGGCACTCGGCGCATACGGCAATATCCTGAAAAACCGTGGCGACGAATGGTACCGCCCGCACATCTCCACTGCCGCACGTTTGTTAGGTGAGGTCACCGCCGGCACTCCGCTAGAAACCCCGCTCGCCCCGGTGCTCGGAGCGATCCGCTGATCCCCCGCATTGTGGCTGGCTATTTCCAACGCCGGTTGAGGGTCGCGCTTGTTGCGACATCCTCCGCCGTCCTCGGTTGGTTATACATCCCCGGCTCACCGGTCGATCACACGGTTTTTCTAACTCTCTCTCGCGCTTCCGCCAAACCGCCGTATTTCATCTCGGGAAATGGCAGTCGTGTGAGTCCGTGGAAACTCCGGACTCTCGCGACGCAGAGCATGGCCGAGGATCTCCGGAAAGCACCGGTGGTCGTTTCCCTGGGCGACGATCCCGAGGGGGTATTCCAAACGATCCCACCCTCCCCCATCGATCTTGCAGTGGTGCTGAACAACATCCTCCGCTTGGGCGGGCACAATGCCGCCACCTCCGTCGTCCTGGCATGGGATTCGCCCGACGCGATCGGCCTCGCTGCCGTGGACAGGGCGATCAACCGGTTTGATTCCATCGTGATGGCCGCGCCGCTCTCACGCGGTGCCGTCCCGGAAATGATGCCAGCGTCATTCCGCAAGGCATCGATCCCGCTCAGCGAAATCCAGGGTGCCATCACAGAACTGCCGATCGTCAACCGCGTCCCGCTGCCCGGTATCATCCTCGGTGGTGAAAATACGATGGCCGGGTTTCAAACGCTCGATTCAGAACCTAACACCGGGCGTTCTCCCATGCTCGCACGCTGGGGTGACCGCGCGGTTTTTGCCTTCCCTCTGCTTGTCGCCCTGCAACGCCTGAACCTGCCGTTGCAAGGAATCCAAGTGCGCCTCGGCAAATCTATCAAACTCGGCCCCGACGGCCCTACCATTCCGATCGATCCATATGGCCGCCTCGGATATTCCCCGCCGCAGATCCCGGCTTTGGTGGAAATCTCCGCGGCATCATTGATCGATGGAGCCGACGATCTGATTCCCAAATCCGCCCCTCAACCGGTGATTCTCCGCGACGACCGCAGCGCGGCGGAGCCTAACACCCGGATGTTTTCCCAAATGCTTCCGGCGCTCGTCGCCGCCATCTCGTCGAATGTCGGCTTGAGTCCCGAGCGGTCATTCACACGCCTGCAACCCGCATGGGAGGGGGGGATGTTGGCGCTGGTGGTCGTCATGCTAACGGCGCTTTCGAAATTGCGGTCGTCCTCACGCAACAAGACCTATTTTCTCATCGCCGGAGTTTGCATCACCGCTCAGATCATCACCGCCACCGTTGCGACGATCTGGCTTCCGGGGCTTGCCGCGCTCGCCGCCGTGTGCGGTGCGTTTCTGATTTCCCGACTCGGTCGGAAATCCACCAAGGTGAAAAACGCGAGCACGTCGAAAAATTCAATGAGCAGCGGACGCTTGTAGCGGCGCTCTATGAGCGTCGTTGCCGATGATATGCGCGAAGCTTCTCGTCGGCTTTTCATGAAACCTCTCTCCCACGGGGGCAATCAGCGGCGGTCATAGACACGCCCCTACAAGCGCGGAGTCCGCCCCTCCGTGAAATTGCGAGAAACCCGTTAGGGCAGTTTCCATTCCGACTGGAATTTCAAGTATTCCGCCTTGGGCAGCAAAACATAGAGCGGACGCCTGTCCGGGTCGATTTTGGAGATGAGTGTTCGGAGTTTCGCCTCATCCATGGTGGTGCAGCCAGCGGTGGTTATGGTGCCGCCACCGCGCCAGATGTGGAAAAAAATCGACGACCCAGCCCCCGGCACCACCTTGGGCGGGGCGTTGTGTGCGATGAACAACTTGAGCGCGTGCGCCGGATCGCCTTGTTTCATCTGTTGTTTTTTCTCCCACGGCGTCGCGGGGGCATGATCGAGAATGACGTTGCGGTTGTATTGCGGGGACTCTGGGTCTTCCACCCAAAGATCCCGCGGGGTGACTTTACGGTAAAATAGTCCCCGATTTTTGCGGATAGAATCCTGATAGCCCCAAACGCCACCGATCAAGAACACGCCAGCAGGTGAGCGCCAGTCACCTTCTTTTTTCCTAGTGGCACCCGCAGGCACGGGATGAAGGCCGTGCCCCCACACCAATCCGCTCTTTCCCAACCGCCCTTGCCAGGGCGCTCCGTCCGCCTGCCATTTGCCGTCGGATTTTTGATAGAGTGTGAGTTTTACCGTGGAACTGTTCCAATCATCCGCCACACCGACCAGGCACTGGCTGGAGCTCGCAGGAAGCTCGAACGCTTTCGCCAAAGTTACGAATGCGAGAAAAAGCGCGGCGAGGACGATGTTCCGTGGAATCATGGCGGATCGAGAAAATCAGATGGCCACGGGTGCCTTGATGTGCGGGTGAGGATCGTATGCGTCCAGACGAATGTCATCGATAGTGAACGCATCAAGTTCCCTGACCTGCGGGTTCAGCCAAAGTTTCGGCAGCGGCCGGGTCTCACGGGAGAGTTGGAGTTCCGTTTGTTCGAGATGGTTCATATAGAGATGCACGTCGCCGAAAGTGTGGACGAAATCGCGTGCCTCGTAGTCACAAACGTGTGCGACCAACGCCGTCAGCAAAGCATAGGATGCGATGTTGAACGGCACGCCGAGGAACAAGTCCGCGCTGCGCTGATAGAGCTGACAGGAAAGCCCGGGACGACCGCCTTCTGTCGCAGGCTCGTGGACGTAAAATTGAAACAACAGATGGCACGGTGGTAGCGCCATCTGATGGATCTGCCCGACGTTCCACGCGGAAACGATGTGGCGCCGCGAATGCGGGTTGCCGATCAATCCGTCGATCAAGAGATGGATCTGGTCCACCGTCCGGCCCTCGGGAGTCGGCCATGCCCGCCATTGTTTGCCGTAAACTGGGCCCAGTTCGCCCTCGGAATCGGCCCATTCGTCCCAGATGGTCACGCCGTTTTCCTTGAGATAGCGGGTATTGGTCTCCCCGCGCAGGAACCACAGCAATTCATGGATGATCGACCGCAGATGGAGCTTTTTCGTGGTCACGCATGGAAATCCCTGCCGCAGATCGTAGCGCGACTGACGCCCGAATAGCGAGACGGTCCCGGTTCCAGTACGGTCGGAACGCCGCTCGCCGTTCTCCATTACGTCACGCATCAAATCCAAATAGGCTTTCATCACAGCCATCAAGGCACGTCACCGCTACCGAGGCAAGGAAAACGAAGGTATCATCATTTCGTGCGTATCAATGGCGGCCGTTTTCAGAGCCCGACAACTCTCTCACTGCCGGCCCGATCGAATGGCAATTCGGCGCAAGTATCTGAAGAATCGCACCAAAGACGCCGAGCAACACCGCCAACCACAAGGCACGGCCATAGGTCTTGCGGACCGCAGTGCCAAGCCACCGTTTGGAATCCGAGCGCCGGAGACTGCGGTAGAGAACCGAAACAAGCACCGAATCAAGAAACACATCGGCGATCAGTATGGGAGCATCAGCGATGGCACCTCCCAAAAAACCAATGACGGCAATCAGCAATCCAAACAGGAGGACTAACAGGCAGCCCTCCGCCTCGAAGAGGTCCGTAAACCCGAAATCGAGCCAATCCAACCAACCTGCGCGGTCACCAGAATCCGCGTGGCTCCACCGCTGTGTTTCATTTTCGGGAAATCGATTTTCATCAGCCCCCGGCGGCGGCTCTGGCAGACTGACCAGCCGGTGATCGAAGCGAAAATGCTCCCATGCCACCCAAGCGCGCATCAACAGCAAGAAAATCCCATAGGCACCCAGCACCGCCAGCGGATAACGGATCCACATCAGCACCAATCCCAACTTCAGCATGATCTGGCAAAGGACAAAGCCCGCCACGCCGGTGAGCATCAGGATGGAGGTGAACAACATGCGAGGCGACCGCCGATTGCGGAAATAGTTCTCAAGTTCGTCACGGGTGGCATTCCTCCATGAACGCAAACCCATTGAAGCAGCGGCGGTTGCCCTGCGCGGTTGGTAATCCGGACTGCTCACGGAAAGATCGGACCAGAAACCGTCATGCCAGACAACGTTGATTTGAAAAGCCTTGCAGAAATGTACAGGTTTTAATTGTGTTAAAAAACATGAAAATTCCTTGGCCGTCAGAACCTGATCGGAAATTTCAACCCGGTGGGCCTTCGATTTTTCGACGAATTCCACAGTTCAGCCCCCTAGGCACAGCCATAAAGAATCGTAAAATCGACGTGTCTCGCGCTTGCACACGCCGGATTGTCCGTGTATTGCCTGCGGCCCGGCGCTTGTCCGCCTCACCCCATCTCTCTCATGATCAAGTGGATTCTACAAAAAATCGTCGGCAGCAAAAACCAGCGCGAAGTGCGCCGCATCCGCCCGACGGTGGCCCGCATCAATGAATTTGAGGAGGCCCTCCAGCGCCAACCGGAAGAGACACTG
>CAIVKO010000074.1 GCA_903906515.1 Akkermansiaceae bacterium | reverse complement strand
CTTTCTCGGCCGACGGCGTCTCGTCTAATCGGAGCATTATCACCGGCTTGAGCCTCAATGCATACTCGGCGTCATTGGGGGCTTCGGCGGCCATTGCTGAACTTGCCAGGGTTAGGGTCAACAATCCGGCCATGCGAAGGCAGGACAACATGAGGGGAATGGATTTCATTTTTATTTTTAGAGTTTTTTGGGCGTTTATGCCGGTTAACATTCCAGTGATGCGCCGATTGGATAACATCAGGAGTTTTGATTTTGGCTTCATAATAATACCGATTCGACGCAATTTTTTGCCCGTGGTTAAAACTCCGGCAATCGGTATTATTCCTTATTTTTCGTTTGCCATAACAACATCGACCCGGCGTTCCGGCGGAGTGACGTCGAGTTTTATAATTTTTCCGGCTTCCACCCGTCCGGTGATCACCGTGTTCAGCGGGGCGTGCAGGCGGAAATCGGCGTTCCATTCCGAGGGCCAGGCGGGTAAAAGGAGTATCTTCCGCCCGTCGCATTGGATCAGCATTTTTTGCAGGCCGAGCTCACCGTTGCCGCCGTTGTCCTGGTCGGGCATATAGTCGTGCCCACGAGACCAAAAGGCGGGAAAGCGCAGACGCGTGTCGAATTTGGTGAAGTGGGTGGTCACGTTCTTTTTCGCCTCAACGGTCAGACCGAGCAACGGAGCATCAATGACGTCCTGATGCCAGCAATAGACGTAGTTGAATTTACGAATGGCGTAGGTGTTGAGCGCAATTTCAAGGCCGGGCTTGCCCACTCCGTAGATACGAAATGGGTGCACGGCATAGAGCTCGGGATTTTCACTGTTGTGCGACTTGGCGGTCTGTTCGCCGGCATAGGGCAGCAAAACCGGCTTGCCGTCTTTTACGCCGTTGGGAATTTCGGGCAGAATGGACTGAAGTTGGGTCCACTCAGCGCGGGTCGGGGCGTCGAGTACGGTGTTGGGTAACTCCAGCAGGCGGCCGATGACGTAATGAAGACCGGCGATGTCGGTCAACGGGTTGGTGACGCCCCAGTACATCTCGATGGCGTTGGCCCTATCGATAAACAGCTTGCCGGCGGCGTCGCGGGGAAAGTGCTGAGCGAAGAACATCAGCCCGGCCTTGCCGAGTGGCAGGAGCGTTTCGCGGGCGAAAACATCGTCGCCGGTATAAGCATAATAATCGAGCATCATGGCGCTCAGTTCCAAGATTGGGGTGTAATAGCGGTTGGTAAAGGCGTCGGGAGTCTCCGGTTTGAAATCGCGAATGCGGCCCCAGAACGGCCCGCCCTCGGCGATGTAGGCGCCGTCGTGTCCGTAAAATTCTTTTACCTGCGCCCCAGTGACTGCGAGCTGAGCGAAGTATTGGTTAAAAAACGGGCGCATCAGGTCGAAGTCACCGGCTGCCAGAAGCGGCCAATAAATCGCGCGGGTGTTCTGAAACCAGTATTTCCCGCCCCAGGCTCGGTAATCGGCGGTAACGGCCCCGAAGATGTATTGGCCGGTGGCCTTGTCCCTGTCGATTTTTTCTGCGGGGTTGTCAGCGGTGAAAATCGAGCCGTTGAACTTGATGGCATGGGCCCCACGACCGGCGCAGGCGGTTATAAAGCGTTGCAGGGTGTATCCTTGGGTGACCTTAGCGGCGGCATCGTCGCCTTGGATGAAGACCCAACTGCGGTTCCAAAATTGATGCCACCACTCACGGTGTTCGGCTCGGGACTTTTCCAAGTTAACGGAAGCGAGGGAGGCGGCTTGTTTCTCAACGGCAGCGATCCAGTCGGCGGCGGCGGGCGTGGTAGCGGTGAGCGGGTAAACCGCTAACTGGTGGGTGGTTGCGGGCGCGGTGGAGCACAGTGTGCGGCCCTCGCCGTTGACCAGTCCCGGACCCTCCATGAGCGCCCCGAAGGTGGCATTGAGTAGCTTTGCGTTTTCGCCAAAGGGTTTTTCGTTGCGGTGATACCAAGTGAGCCGGTTGCCAGCAGGCGGGAGTACGATGTCTGCGCTCACTTTCACTTTGCCATTGGGATCACGCACGAGCTCGCTGCGCCACGGATCGAGGGTCACCTTGACCGAGACGGGTTTGGCCGCAGTCGCCTCGGCGCGGATCACCGGATGATTGGCATCCACCCAGATGCGCAGCGTGGTCTCGTCAGCACCTTGCCCGCCGCTGATGCAGATTTCACCGTCTGCCAGGCTCAGGTGTTGACGAAAGGCGGTGGTGCCGACGAAGGGATTGGGCGAAAGGGTAACGCGCACCCGGCCGACTTTCACAAGATCACCGCAATCGGACCAGGCGTCGCTTTTACTGATATAAAACACGATGTCGCCGTTGGGCTCGGTCCAGACATTGAGGCCGATGTCGCCGTTGCCCAGCGGCATGGAGTCCTGCGAGTCTAGACCGAGCGAGGTCCAAACCACATCGCAGGCTTCGAGGTTTTTCGGGGGAATTTGCGCGCCCAGCACAGAAACCCCAAAAGCGGTTGCGCTTATGGATAAAAACAACGATCTGATTTTTTTCATAATGGAGCTCCTGTGAGTTTGGACTGGAACGTGTAATTTCCCGATCCGACTTGATATAGCGCGTAGGCACCTTCCATTTGGAGGAACTTGACAGTCGCCGATTGCGCGACCGGCTGTCCGCTCTCAATCACCGACTTGGCATCCAACGTGGGCACGTAAATCGTCGCTGTCGTATTGACGGGAACTACCACGTCGAGGGTCACATTCTGGCCGTCATATTTCCACTCGCTGACGATTGGCCCGGAAGCGGAATCGTAGCTCGCCTTGACCCAAGTCAGAGAAGCTAAGACGGCAGGCTTGATGATGAATTTCTTAAACCCTGGCCCCGCAGGATCATCCTGGATTCCAGCGAGGTCGTGATACAGCCATTCATTGATGTGCCCGTTCATGAACATGTCCTGCGCACCATGTCCATCCCAGAACTCCCCCAAGCTGGTTTTCCCCTGTTTCAGTTGGTAACCATAACCCGGCTTTTCCG
>CAIVKO010000073.1 GCA_903906515.1 Akkermansiaceae bacterium | reverse complement strand
TGATGGATTGGGGGAACTCGACTTCGACGAAGTCAACGGCGGTGCAACTCAGACTGCGGGATTTGGTGCGTGGCTTGGACATGCCCGCGAACATAAACCATCACGCGCGGAGCGGTAGTGGGTCGATTTTAGGACGCTTACCGACGTTTATCCTTCCATTGGTTTTGATATGGTATTCTGACCACCTAGCAAGGTGGGCCACCAGCGTCAGCGGGGGTTGGTTGAATGCGCGCAACGCGAACGCTGCGCTGCGTATAGGCGGATGGTTGACACTGCTTATCCTGCTCGGGAAGCGGGCCAAGTATGTTTACTTCATCTTATGAACCTCGACCAATAGAGCGAACAAGACATCGCACCGAATGACCGATCAACCGCACAACCGCAACTCCAACCACGAATCTGCCGCCGGTCATCGGTGGATATGAACGTTCGCCAAAATATGAGACCAATGAATCCAAAGCCACTGAAGTTGGTTCTGGAGCGTGTGGTATTCGGACTATTAATCACTTTCGGGATCACTCTGCTCGGTGGCCTTGTGTTCCCCGCAGCATACGGGCAGTGGAGAACACGAACTGAGGCTACAGTTTCCGCAAAGCTCACCTCCGTGGAGAAGCGACTTATATCCACCAAGCGTGGCTACAAGACATCTACGAGCGCAACTTTCGTATATGAGATAGAAGGGCAAGCGTATAGCGGCGACCGGATTTCCATCTGGCGCTCCACAGGCCAGTTTTTTGATAGCCTCGATACTGCCTGGAGAACCGGACAGAGCATCAAGGTTTTCATCGATCCAATCGACCCGTCGTATGCTGTATATGACCGTGAATACTTCCTCTGGCCATCCGCTGCCGCAGTGCTAATGAGCCTCGTCTCATGTGGCATGGGAATCCATGGATTCCGATGGCGCTACCAACAAAACAAGAAGCCCAACAAGACGCTCCATCCAACGGCGGGTAACGCTCCTGTTTGAATTCGGGCTTCCATTCCCGCCGTGGATGAGCTAGACGCTATATGAAAAAACCAATGCGATATACTCTCATTGTGGCTGCCGTTCTCGGGGTGGCCGTCGGATGCCTGTACGGCTATGAAGAAGTTCATTCGTCGATCAGCGCTCATTGGAGTCCTTACGATTATTACAATCGGGGTTTTCGCCTGGCTACAGTTTCGCGGGACTATTCCGAGCTTTGAAGACACCAGTGATGTGTCGTGCATTGCTATTTTGACGCGAATGGGCAAACGGTCTAAAACCCATTGAATCGCTAAGTTCTCGCTAGGATCCGCTCTGTTGAGATGCTTTTCCCGATAGCCAGGTCGTTGATCACACCACGGTTGGTCCCAGCAAGCCGTAGAAATGAAGAAGCAGAAGCAAAGCAGGTAATTTTTAAAATTTCATTCCTTGATGAAGCGTTGAGCGATGCCGCCTTTTTTGGATTTTTCTTTGACGCAATCCTTGGGAATTTGGTCGGTCAGTTTCAGGTGTCGGAGTGTGTTGAGGAGATAGAGCAGAGAGCTTTCATCCATGTCGGAATTCGCTTCTGCCAGAAGTGCTGCGGTGGCGGATTTTTGATCACCGGACAGGAAGAGGGCTTCGGCGGCGGTGATTCGGATGGCGGTGTTGTTGTCTTTGAGAAGTGGGGTGAGTGAGTTGGATTCCGCGGTGGCTTTGTTGCCGAGGACGCAGAAGCCGATGGCTCCCCAGTAGCGGGTGACAAGGTCTTGGGATGCGATGGCTGCTTTGAGGGTGGGGAGATCCGTTAGGTCTCCCGCGCTGGCGGAAAAGGCGATGTCGGCGATTTTTTGGATATCAAACGCGGGGTGTTGGACGTGATTGGCGATGGTGGAATCGGCCGTTAGTTTTTCGAACAAGGGTTCGGGAATGAAGCCGGTGTCGTGGATGCCGATCATCGTGGATTTCAACCGCTGGCGGAGCATGGCGAGTTTTTCGGAGTATGCGGGATCGGCAGCGAGATTCTTGATTTCCCATGGATCCGCGGTCAGGTCGTAAAGTTGTTCCGTGGGGGAGGGTGCTTGCCAAAGGTTCTGGTGGATGCTGCTGAGATTTCCCTCCTTCCATGCTTTCTGATAAGCGACCCAGCCGGGTTGGCCGAATTGATAGAATGAGAATGGTGCGTTTGGCAGATGCGGGTTGAAGTTGCGGATGTATTTCCATTTCCCATCGGTGAGGCCGCGGCGCATGCCGTAGAGTTCGTCGAACCGGTCGGCATAGAGGAACTCCATTTCATCTGCGGCGGGTTTCACACGTTTATCACCGAGGAAAGGGCGTCCTTGCATGTATGCGGGGATATCCGCGCCGGCGAGCGAGAGGAAGGTGGGTGAGAAATCGACGAAGGAAACCGGCTCGTCCACGCGTTGGCCGGGCGTGAAGGGCGAGAGGTGTTGGAATTTTTTCGGGATTCGGATGATCAGCGGGACCTTGATGCCGGTTTCCTCCAGGTAGCGCTTGCCGCGTGGGAGGACACCGCCGTGATCGGAGGCGTAGAGGACGATGGTGTTTTCGGATAGGCCGGATTTTTCGAGTTCATCGAGGAGTTTTCCGACTTGGGTATCCATGTCTTCGATGCGGTCGAGGTAGCGGGCGTGGTCCTTGCGGATTTCCGGAAGGTCCGGCAGGTAGGGTGGCAGGACGACGTCAGAGGGATGAACGCGTCTGGGTTCGAGAGGCTTATTTTTGAAAAGGGAGCTCTCGTGGGACTCGAAAAGATTGAAGACCGCGTAGAAGGGTTTTCCTGCGGGGCGGTTCTTGTAGTGGGCTTTGTTTGATGACTCGTCCCAGTAGGAGTTGTCGTTGCCCTTGAAGTTATAGTCGGTTTTCGAATTGTTAGTGCAGTAGTAGCCTGCGGCACGGAGGTATTCCACGTTGGGTCGGAATTTATCCGGGATGGCATGGCGGCTGCGCATGTGCTGGGTGCCAAGGGTGGGGGCATAGACGCCCATCAGGATGGTGCAGCGTGCGACTGCGCAAACCGGAGCGTTCGAGTAGGCGCGTTCGAAGAGGACGCCCTCTTTGGCGAGTGAGTCGAGGCTCGGGGTTTTAGCCTGCGCGTTTCCGTAGCAACCGAGCCAGTGGGGGGAGTTGTCTTCGCTGGTGATCCACAGAATGTTAGGTTTTTCCTGGGCGGAGAGCGGGAAAAGAAGGACGGGCAGTAGCGATAAAATTTTCATAGGAAAGAGGAAGATTTAACCACTGATTGAACGGATTTTTGAGAAGTTAGAAAGAAAGGCGCGTTCGCTAGACCTTTCGAGCAACTTGAATGTTAAAAGGCTGCGGGCGAGACGTCCGCGCCACGTGTTACGGGTGTCTCGCCCGCAGCCTGCAATGTGAAGTTATTCTAGAGCGGCTTTTATGATTATATACATCTCTTGGGTTTTCGATGCGTTTTCCAATTAGCGATCCAGATCCAATGAATCAATGCCGGGGATGGGGGCTGTTTCGGGTTTGTGGACTTTCAGCAGGACTTTCCCGGCGCGGGCCTGGAGTTCTTTCCACTCGGTGTATTTGTCGTCCTTGTTCATGTGGGCTTTCACGCCACCACGGAGGCGGGTGATTTCGATGTATTCGATGAGTTGGCGCAGTGTTTCCGTAGCGATTTTGGCATCGGAGGGGCTTAGTTTTTCCAGGCCCTCGGCATTGGTGACGATACTTGCTGCGGCACCTGCGACACCTTTTTCAAGGCAGAACATCAAAGCGCGCAGGGCGCGGGCTTCGTGGATATTTCCAAGCAGTTTGACGATGCGGGGTTCGAGGGTGAATTTAAGCATGGCCTCGGCGAAGTCCATGCGCTGTGCACTGGTGATGTCGCCGTATCCTTGCGGTCCGATGACCATCCGGCGGACAGCATGAGGACCAAGAAGTTGCGCCCGCTTGGGGTTGATTGCGGCAATTTCCAACATCACTTTATCCGCTATGCGGGAGGGTGAGTAGGAAAGTGCATACATGACCCGGCCGAATTCCGTCGGATCCTGGGATTCGGCTGCTTTGCGGAGGAACTCGATGGATTTCGTGTCGCCAATGCGGCCGATGAGATAGTAGACGCTATCGAGAAGAACCGGTGAGGAGCCTGTCTGTATGCTGATCAACTGGTCGCGAATGCGACCGGCGGCGGCAGGATCACCGATGCGAGACAGTATAGCGCCCTCGCAGGCGAGGCGTTCCTCCTGGGATTCCGCTGATTTGAGGAATGTGAGAATTTGTTCATTGGCAGCATCTCCGCCGATTGCGGAGAGGGCGGTGACTGCGGCGGCACGCACGATGGATGATTCGTGCTTGATGGCCAGTTTGGCAATGTCCATTCCCGCTTTGGGTTTGGCGATGGCGAGCAATTCGAGAAAGCCAGCCTTGGCTTGAGTGTCGGCGGCGGAGGCAAAAAGTTTGGCGATATTTGCGGCAGCCATGCCCTTGATGAGTGGGGTGGCTACGCGGCTGGAATGCTCCTGCAAACGCCAGTATGAATGACCAAGATAAGGCAGCAGATCTGTCAACGCATCGGGGCCGCTCAGTTCGACAAGAAAATCCATGGCGGCGATCTTGTGGAACGTGTCCATGCCTGCCGGATTTGCGAGAGTGTCCCGGCAAAGCTTGATTTTAGCTCCAGTTCCCTCAACGGCACTGAGTTTGGTTTGGAACAGGTTGCGCACGTCATCGCCGATGCTTGGTAGAGTCGCTGGCTTCTTGTTCTCTTCGATGGTCTTCAGCACTTTGACGAGCGGTGTGGTCACAGATTTCCAATTTGTGGTGCCATCAGTGATCGTGATTTCCTCCAGAGGGTTATCGATCAGGATGGTTTTGATCTTATCCGTGAGGTCGGTGAAGACGCCCGGATTCTTAGCGACGACATCAGGGGTGATGATGGCATCCTTAAAACTTGATTCAGCACGGATTTGGCGTGGAATTTCCACTTTTTTCCGGATTCGGTAGCCGTTGGTCTGCACGGCTTCCAGATAACCGAACTTGCCGAGCATCGCTTGAGCGGCTGCATTTCTACCACCGAACATCTGGTCAAACACCTGCTCTTCCTCTGCGATGTAGGTGAGCGGCCCGGCCAAGCGAATGACGGTGTCCTTGTCCCATACTTTAGTCTTGGCTTGTACGAGCGGGCCGCCACCGGTATCTTCAAGGATGAGGTTGGTGAGCGACTGCACGACCAAGTTCTCGTCAAAGCCTGCTTGGAACGGAGATTGGCTAAGTCCGAGCTTTGAAGCAATAAAGCTGTTTTGCACGGCATTGCGCACGCTGTTGGGAGCGATGGCGGTCCGGTCAGCGACTGTGGTTTTGAGAATCGCAAGCTGCACCTCCTTGTCGTCGGTTGCTTTGGAAACCACCTTGACGGTGGCGATGCGCACGAAGTCCATGGGGTCGTTCAACAAAGGGATGATGCGAGACAGATTGGAGAGGATCACATCGTTGCCAGATGCTTCGAGGGCACACAAGGCGCCGTGGCGGTAGCGAGCGCTTTCATGGGTGAGCAGCGCGACAAGACGCGGGACGATCGCGGATTCACCGGCCTTAAATCGTTTGCCCAATTCAGCGGCCACGCCCTCTCGTGCTTTTGGCATGAATATATCCAACAGGTCAAAGACCTCGTCGGTGGTCCGTTCTTTCCACGGCTTGCCAGCGAGTTGCTTTAGCCAATCATTGTTGAACTGACCATAGGCGCTTGCCAGAAGCTGCTTCATTTCCCGTTCCGTGGGGTAAAGCTTTTCATTGGCATCCTTGCCGGTGATGAGGGTTTGTTTGAGATAGACCGCCTGATGGAAAATCTCGGTGGCGGTGGGGTTGCGTAGTGTGCCGTATCTTTCGGTTGGCGAGTGATAGACGAAGCTGCCGTCATACATCCGGCAGAGGGTGCGGAGCCAGCGGAGGTTGCGCTCGTTGTAGGCGCGCACCTGGGGTCCGCACAGCGAAGCCGCCCATGAGGACCACTCGCCCGTGTAGTCGTGAGCGTGTCCGCCCCGGCGGGTGAACGCGCAGTGGCTGGACATCATGGCGAAATATTTTGCGCCATAATCGTCGCCGAGAAGTTTCAGAGCAAAGGCAATTCCGGTGTTTTTGCCGTTGCTATCGTCAGTGCCAGCGGCTCCATGATCGCCGTAGGGAATCGCACCTTGATCCACAAAGGATCCGAAAAAGCGTTGGGAACGCTTGATGGCGGCATCGACTTCCGGATGCTCGACGCCAAGTTTTTTGGCGAGCGCAAGCAGGAAGAAGCAGCGGTTGCCGGCAGCGTTGAGTGCGCCGTAGCCGGGATTCATCATGTGGAGTTGGCCGCCATTGAAGGACGGAAAGGCGAAGGTATGCCCCCATGTGCCCGCCTGGCTCTGGCCCATGGCTGTTTCGATCGCGTATTTGCGCAATGCGGGCAGAACATAGTCGTCACCGGTGGCATCATAATACAACGCGCAATCAAGACCGACAAACCCGTGATACCAGCTCTGGGATCCCTTGTATCCCTTGTATCCTGGCTCGAACATCGCGCCGATAGCTTGGGTGGGCGGTTGCCACGGGCAGTTATTGGTGCGCACCCAGTCATGGACCAGTTTGCGATGCTCGGGCTTTCCGGATGCGATAAGCGCCAACGCCTCAATGATGCCGCCCTTGCCAGACTGAGGGTTCTTGGGATCGATGATGAATTTTTGTTCCAGCACTTTCCAGGCGTCCTCGAGAATTTTTTGTGTCTTGGGGCAATCGTAAGGAGCGGTGTCGGTGTAAGCGGGGAAAACGCGGATTTTCAATTCCACATCGAGTGTCATGGGATCGATGGGAAACTTATCGAGATCCATGTTAGCAACCTCCACCTTACGGGCTTCATCGGCTTTCCAGTCATAGAGCGAATTGTCGTTTTCCGCCTCGCTGATCAGTTTATCGATGTCAGTTCCGGCGATATCCTTTTTGCCTGCGCGGGCGGGATAATTCTTATCACGCCAGACCTGAAAGGTCATTTTCCCGCCGTTCTCCTCTTTTTCAGCCTCGATAATGGCATTGCCGATGAGTTCGCCAAGATGTCCTCCAGCTTGGAATTTCTTGCCATTGATTCCGGTAATCACGTCACCTAGAAGAAGCTTTCCTTCTGCGGGAGATCCCTTGATGGCACCTTGCACCTGCAATTGGTCACCAGTAAATCCACCAATCATGAAGCAAGAGATGCCGGTGGGACCAAGGTGCCAAACCTGCAGTGGGAACCTGCTCTCGGGAATTTTGTCACCTTTAGTTAGATCCGGAAGGTTTTTGGGGCGTTCGATGACGGCCTCGACCACGCCGCCATTTTGAATGGCTTCAAGTTGTTCAGCTGTGGCTTCGCGTTCCTCGGCAAGGGCAGGGAGCGTCATCGCCGCAAACAGAAGAATGGTGAAACGGGAGCAGGGCATTTTCATGGCGGATGGGTAGGGGTGAGAGGCAATGGATTAAAAAGCCACTTTATTTTTGTGAAACGGATAAGCAAGCAGGCCTAGTGGCTCCTGCTTTCATGACATACAAAAAGTGAGAATCCGGTGTTGCTCGCAAGTCGCTCGAAGGCGGCGATGTCTTTTTCCGAAAGGGATTGATCCAGGTTCCAGACGAGATGTGCGCCCCGGGTGGTGTGAGCCCGGACGATTACCCTCTCCTCAAGAAGTTTAAGAATGGAAGCGAAGAGTCTGGTGGCGCGTTCTGGAGAATCGACAACGAAGCAACTGCGACCATACCAGAGTGACTCGAAGACGAAGTAATCGGAAATGCGGTCGCTATCGACGCGCAGCAGATCGACCGGGAATTTTGATTTTCCAAGTCGTGGCAATGTGGCGGGCAATGAGGAGGCATCCTTGGTGAAGCAGACGAACACCTCGCCACGGCGGACGATCCATGCGAGTTCCTGGGTGATGTCACGGCGGGGAGGTTGCGGGCGATGGACAATGGCAGGCAACTGGGTGAAGGCGTTTCTCCAAGATGCGGGAAGCGGCAGCGGAAATGAGGCGTGGGCGTATCGATTGGCGTTTCTGAGGTATTCGACCACGAGCAACACAATGCATAACAGAATGGCGAGGCGTGTTATTGAAAGGTTGATACCATTAAGCCGGAAAGCGGTGGCTTGGTGGGCCTCTGACATCATGATGGGTGGGCGCTTCACTTCATCGGACGGCAACGAATCGGACGAGACGCCAGAAATTACTTTTTTGCCGCCAAGGGTATCCTCGAGACTTGCTTTTTCGTCATCTTCCGTGCCGCGTGATTTTTTCTGCTTTTTCCATTCGGGTTCGGCACCTCCCTCCAACTTATTGAGGTATTTGCTCTCGGCATCCCCCAAGCCTGCCTTGTCGATGAAATCATTGGATCCATCTTCGGCAAAGCGGATGTCTGCGACATCGGCACCACGGGCTTTCTGGACCGCCTTGCGTTTTGCGGCCTCGATCATGAGTTGATCCGCGATAGGGACGTTGGATTCCACCTCGATGCGGGCGACGTGGGTGCGGGAGTTGATGGTGGCGAGGACGAGTGAGAGAATCGCAAGCAGGAGAGGGAGCCATGCTGGCACGCTGATTCGGCGGCGCATCAGCCAAAGCAGCGGCACGGCAAGCCAGAGCAGCACACTGAGATAGCCGAGGATACTGAAGGAGTTCGGGTTCATTTTTTCGCTTTGGAGACCGAGTCGTTCCACTGGTTGAACGCGTAATAGACGAGGTTGACACCGAGGTTCATGGCGGCTTCACGCATTTCCGGTGTGACATCGGTGTAGCCCGGGGATTTCCATGCGCCGTTCATGTCGCCGGGGTGATAGAAAGCAATCCAACGACCTTCGTGCTTGATGCCGAGCGCGCGTCGTCCGCCAAGCTGCCAGAAGGGTGGGGCACCGTCCGGGAACGAGAAGGGCTCCCGATAGAGGCTATCATCATCCGCGATGTCGATGAGGGGTTTGTCCGGGAAGACCTGACGGATGAAGTGCATGAATGACTTGTGGAACTGGACGCTGCCAGCATCGGCGATGAGCATGCCGCCGTTGATGCAGTAATCACGGAGAATCTTGATATCAGCCGGTTTGACATTTCCCATGTCGGCATTTCCTGTTAGGAAGACGAAGGGAGGGAAGCCGTCCTTGGGATATTTTTTCAAGAGTGCGATCGAGTGGCTTTCTCCCTTGCTGGCGATTTTCTTGAAGCCGGTGGCTTCAGCGAAAGCGCGGAGGAAATTGATATCGGCGCCGGACGCATCCATGCCATCGTCCCATCCCGCTCCGCTGTGTTCGAGGCGGATGAAGCGGATTTTATAGTCATCCATTCCCTCAGGCCACCCGCCTTCGGTGCCGCCACCTTTGCCCAGCTTGCCGCCCTTGCCACCCTTGACTCCTTTGCCTCCCTTGGCGTTCGATGCCTGATAGGTCTCCTGGGTTTTTTCTTCCATCACTTTATCCACTTGGGCGTCATCAAGGTCTGGAGTTTCAAAAATGATCGCCGAGTTGGGTCTCAGGCTGAGGGTCTTCTTCTTTTTTTTCTGCTTCTGCTTGACCATCTTGACCACTGCTATCGCCTCCACCGCGTTGGTGCCGCTACCCTTGGGCACTTTGTAGGGTGGGGGGCTGCAATGACTTATGCTGAGAATGTAAGGGATCAAAATCAGGACGAAGATGTGGGTGGCCACGCTGGCATATAGACTCCGGCGATGCCTGGCATCACGGCCATGCGTGCGAAGATCCTCAAGTACATGATCGCCGCCCATGGGAGCGCCTTGTTCGCAGGTAAAGGCAGCATAGACCGAGCGACTCCGCAACATGACGTGCAGCCACGCGGCATATCCGGCAACCGCCAAGACCGGCCAAATCACACTCCACCACAGGAACCAATTCTCCACACTGTCCTGCTTGATACCATCGACAACCAATCCCTGGGCGAGAGTCGATGAGCATGCCAGCCACGTGACCCATAGGTAATAAGCCACCAACAGATAGACACCATAAAGCAATATCTTCAGCGTCAGAAGGGTCAGTCGGTTCCGCACCAGGCTGGCCGCGCCGATGATTGCGGATAACACGGCCAGCACGCCAAACAAGTTGAAAATAAACTTGATCGACCACGTCGAGTGGTTGCGCTCGAAAAGAATCGCGATATCGCCATGGCGTGCGAGGAAGGCGTCGAAAGCCGGAGGTAACCAGAAAAATGCCGCAGTCGCCAGAACCGCCAGCATGAACACGGCCATACTGACCACACGCGCCTTAAAGACGGAAGGATTCGTGGGAATCTCATCCATCCACACGGTGGGTATCTCTGCTGGTTTATTTCGGAACATTCTACGATTTTCAAATGGGATGCCGCTAGGATCAGCGGACGACTTTGCGGGTATGGTGACTCTTTACTTGAAGAGATCTTCCTTCTCGTCTTCAACGGCAGGCAATTTCGGGCCGTCTTGTTTGGTATTGATTTGTTTTTCAATCTCGGACTTCGGCTTTTCGGGCTCGGCCGGGGGAGCGACTTTCGGAGGTTCTTCCTTCGGGGAGGCTTCTTTAGGGGCTTCTTTAGGAGTCGCACCATCCGCTGGCTCCGGCGTGGTCTTCTCGGTTGCCGCCTTGGCTGTCTTGGGCGCGAACCGCTCGCCGAGATCCTGCGGCTTGAGGCCGTGTTTCTCCGCGATGCCACGCAGGGATGATGTGGCCTCCTTGACCGCAAGTTCGACACGTTGTTCCTCAGTCAATTTCGAGGAATCATCGCCCGCCACCATTTTCCAGAGGTATGAGGTGCTCGTTGCCGTCAGGCCCACCACATGCACGATCAGCGTGAACACGATAATCGACTTCAGACTGCGACCCCGGAAATTATCCATCAAATGGTCGGGAGTTGTTTCATTTATGTGTGTGTCCGTCATGATTTTGATTGGTTGATTGGTTGGATTGTCCTTCTTGATTGATGTTAGAGTGCCGCGGATTATTTTTCAGACTTCTCGCCAACGGCCTCGATGATGCCGCCGGCTTCGGCGATGGCTTGCAGTATGGGTTCAAACTTCTCCTTGGGTTGCGACTTGTCGCACTTGAACTGGACGTGGCGTTGCTCATCGGCCACCGTATTGGTGAGAAGGGTGCGGACGCCCCCCTCTACTTCCTTGGCGTTGTCCACCTTTATTCCATCGAAATAGATTTGGCCCGCCTGATCGAGGGCGACCCTCGCCACTACGGTCGTCTTCTGTTTTTGGACGTGCTCGGAATAAGGTAAATCCACCGCGAGGTCACTCTTATCCTTGGACGCCTCACTGCAGACGAGGAAGAAAATGATGAGGAGGAACGCGATGTCGCCCATGCTTGCAGTGGGCAGAGCGATCGGTTTCCGTTTTTTTCGTCGTGAGGCCATAATGTTTATTTGTCCTCCCCCTGCACGATAGCTACCACGCCGTCATTCGCGCTGATGGCGGCGAGGGCTTGGAAATAATTGTCATACGGAGTACCCCGTGAGGACTCCAACATGATGACACGCTTGCTTCCATCGAGTTCTCCCAACTTCAATGCCGCGAGACGCTCGTTGAGTTCCTCCATGCTTGTTTTCTTGTCATTAAAGAAAATCTCCGAGCCGCGCAGGTTTACGATCGAAGTTTTATCAGGCTGGGCCTGGCTCGCCTTCTCGCCCGATGGAAGGTCGGCGGTGATCGATCTCACCCTGGTCAAGGTGGTCGCCAGGATGAAGTAGATGATGAGAAGAAACGCGATATCTGAAAACGAATCCGTGGGAATCGCGAGGTCGCGATTCTTCTTCTCCTTGATGTGGCGTTTGCTGGCCATCAGTGATGTGTCAGAATGAACTCCATCATCTCGCCCGTTGCTTTTTCAATCTCCAGTTCGATTTCGTCGGACCAGCGATTGTAGATACTTTGGGGGATGACCGCGGAGAGGGCGATGAGCAGTCCCGCAGCGGTGGTAATCAAGGCTTCGGCAATCCCGTTTGCCACGGTGCCGCCACCGCCACCAACGCTACCTGCCTCGGCGAGACCGGCGAAGGACGCGATCATACCGGTCACGGTTCCCGTCATTCCCAGCAGGGGAGCTGCCACGCCGACCGTGGTCAGCACATCGAGGCGCTTGCCCACCAAGCTGATGGCCTGGGCACTGGAGTCCTCCATCACTTGTCCGACGACCATGCGCATGGTTTCGGAGCTTTCGTTTCTGCTTTTGAGAAGTTTGTAGGAGAGCAGGCCCGCAAGCAGGACCGAAGCGATGGGGCCGGATGAGGCTTCACACTCGGCGATCGCGCCGGCGATATTGTCCTCACGCAAATGAGACAGCACCTTGGACCGCAGCGAGCGGGTGTCGATCTTGCGATTTGCGCGGAAAGCCATCCAACGGTCATAGACCACAGCAAGGCTGACCAAGCTGCACAACATCAGCGGAATCATACATCCACCACCTCTTATAATTGTATCTATCATATCTTTATTTCTTAATTCAGGGTTGGGTAATCAGTGTGCGGTCATCTGGTTTCATCAAGCATTTTGAAGATGTGCAACGAGAAGATCAAGCACGCTCAGGGCTTCACGTGGTGTCAGAGCGAAGCTTCCGATCCGTATTTTCTCAGCGGGTTTGATCATCAATTCGCCGGCAGCGTGGCTATAGAAGCTGGCATGGCAATCCTCAATCGCAACGCGGTCCACATAGCGGCGGCGGGCGACAGCGAAGATCAGTAATTCATTGCCGATGATGCAGAGCCAAACCGGTGTGCCGCGCCACCAGCGTCCGGCGTCGATGCGCGTGCGGCTGCGCAGGAGGAGCTTTGGTTCGGCTCCGCCTGTGAGTTCTTGAAGAAGCGCTGACTCTTTTGGGTTCATCGTTTTTTCTTACTCTGTTTGAGGGAATCGATCATTTGCTCACGCTCTTGGTTTTCCTTGGCGACGCGTTTTTCGAAGGCGGGGTCGGCGAGGCGGCCGCGAGCGTGTTTGGCCCAGATGCTGTCGGGGAAATCGAAGGTGACACGGCGGTAGTTTACATAGGCGGTTTCCATGGCATCGCCACGGCCTTTCCAATTGTTCTCAGGGATGAGGCTGGCCATGCGTTCGTAGCTGGTCCCGCTCCAGTAGAGTGCCTGAGAGCGGACTTCGCGCTCGTCGTAGGTTTGGTTTTCGAAAACCTGGGTAAAGACCTTGATCGCCTTTTCGTATTGGAGGGCGCGCATGTAATTCTGGCCGGCACGGAGACCGGAGTTACCGGCTAGAGGGTCCTCGGGGAAGCGTGCCTGGAGTTTGGCAAAGACCAAGGCGGCGTTGAGGAATTGAGGATAGGAGAGTTGATCGAGGCGGAGGACTTCGGCTTTGGAGGCATCGTCTTTTTTATCGCGTATGGCATCGGCCTGTTGTTTTAATTTCTGGCCAGTTTGTTGGAAGTATCCGCCAAGACGAGACATCACCGAGGGGATGAGTTCGTGTTTGGGGTATTTGTAGGCGAGTTTGACGTATTCCTCGACGGCGTTTTCGGACTCTCCCATTTTTTCATAGACGAGCGCGATTTTGAACTGGGCCTTGGGTGCGAACTCGGTATCG
>CAIVKO010000072.1 GCA_903906515.1 Akkermansiaceae bacterium | reverse complement strand
TCATTCGCTTCGACGGTCATAGACCGCCGCTACAGCCTCTCACATTTCGAGCATCAACCGGGCGGGGGATTCCAGGCATTCCTTGATGCGGATCAGGAAGGTGACGGCTTCGCGTCCATCAACGAGGCGGTGGTCGTAGCTAAGGGCGAGATACATCATCGGTCGGATGACGACCTGGCCGTCAATGGCGACCGGGCGCTGCTGGATGGTGTGCATGCCGAGGATGGCGCTTTGCGGGGGATTGAGGATGGGCGTGCTGAGCAGGGATCCGTAGGTTCCTCCGTTAGAAATACTGAAGACTCCGCCTTGGAGATCCTCAATGGTGATAGTGCCGGCCTTGGCCTTGTTCGCGTAGTCGAGGATGTCCTTCTCGATCTCGGCGAAGGATTTCCTGTCCGCATCGCGGAGCACGGGGACGACAAGTCCCTTGTCGGTGCCGATGGCCACGCCGATGTCATAATAATGGTTCTCGATGATGTCATTGCCATCGATGCGGGCGTTGATGGATGGCAGGTCCTTGAGCGCGAGCGTGACCGCCTTGACGAAGAACGACATGAAGCCGAGCTTGACTCCGTGCTTTTTGATAAATCCATCCTGCACGGTCTTACGGAGGTCCATCACGGCGGTCATGTCCACCTCGTTGAAAGTCGTTAGAATCGCCGCGGTCTGTTGGGCGCTGACGAGCTGCGTGGCGATCTTGCGCCGCAACATCGACATCTTGCGGCGGGTTGTGCGGCCATCTTGCGCAACGGGACGGGCGACTTCTTCAACCGGTGACGGTGGTGCAACCGGCGCGGCAGGCGCTGGTGCGGATTTCACCACTGCAACCGTGGCAACAACGGGGGCTGGTGGCACGACCACAACCGGTGGCGGATTCGCCACGGCGGCGGCAATGGCAGGCACGGCCGCAGCAGGGGCGGTCGGCGCTTTCGCAGCTGCAATTCCTTCCTCGATGGTGGCGATGACGGTACCGATTGGCACCTCCTCACCCTCGGAAATGAGGATCGAAAGCGTGCCGTCGGTCGATGCTTCGAGTTCGTTAGAAACCTTGTCGGTTTCAAGGGTGGCCAGCACTTCGCCCTTGTGGACGAAATCGCCGTGTTTCTTGTGCCAGAGAGCGACGTTGGCGCTGGTGATGGATTCTCCCGAGGCGGGAACTTTGACTTCGATGGTCATGGACGTGGGAAAGTTATGAGTGATGCGGATGGGGGATCAAACGGTGAAAGCCTTGGTCAGCAGTTCTTTCTGCTCGCGGTAGTGGACAGCCTTGGAGCCGGCGGCCGGGCTGGATGCGGTCTCCCGTCCGGCGTAGCGGACACGATGGCCGGACGCGCAGTGGAGACGCGGGTGAATGTATGTCCAGGCTCCCATGTTGAGCGGTTCTTCCTGGCACCAGACGAAATGGGATGCCTTGGGATACTGGCTTACGATAGCCTCCACCATCTCGTAGTGGAAGGGATAGAGCTGCTCGATGCGGATGATCGCGGCATCTTCGATTCCATGTTCCTTGCGATGGGCCATGAGATCGTAGAACACCTTTCCGGTGCAGAAAATCACGCGGTTCACGGCGGTGGGATCCGCAAACTCCATGGGGTCCGGCAGAACTTCCTGGAAACAATTCCCTTCGAGGAAATCCTCCAGACCGGAAACAGCCTCGGGCTTTCCTAACAGACTCTTCGGAGTCATCAGGACCAGCGGCTTGCGGAAATCCCGGTGCTTCTGGCGGCGCAGCGCGTGGAAATACTGGGCTGGAGTGGTCAAATTCCCGACGATCATGTTTTTCTCCGCACACAGCTGCAGGAATCGTTCCAATCTCGCGCTGGAATGCTCCGGCCCCATGCCTTCGTAGCCGTGTGGCAGCAGCATCACCAGATCCGTGGGGACCTGCCACTTGGATTCGGACGAGGCGATGAATTGATCGATGATCACCTGCGCACCATTGGAGAAATCACCGAACTGGGCTTCCCACAGCGTGAGCATTTTCGGATAGGCCAGCGAGTAGCCGTAGTCGAATCCGAGCACCGCGAACTCCGACAGCAGCGAGTTGTGCACGCAGAACCTAGCTTGGTCCGGCGCAAGGTGCTCGAGCGGAATGTATCGATCGCAGGTCTCGGAGTCGTGCATCACGACGTGGCGCTGCGAAAACGTGCCGCGCCCGACGTCCTGTCCGGACAAACGCACCGGCACGCCTTCTAACAAAAGTGAGCCGAACGCGAGCGATTCCGCAAGCGCCCAATCGATCGGGCCGCCCTGAGCCATCGCCTCGACGCGCCGTGGAATGAAGCGTTTGGCAAGCGTGGGATTGAGGTGGAATTCTTCCGGCGTGTGGGTGATCACACGGCCGATCTGCTGGAGTGTTTCACGAGTGGTTCCGGTGGGGATGGGCGCATGGGAATATGCGGGTTGGACGATTGCGGTCGATCCGCTGAAAGCTGTTTCGTCATCGCCCTGTTGGCGGGAGATCATCTGCTGATAGCCATTTTCCAGATTGTCCCAAATCGTTTTTTCGAGAGCCACCACATCGGCTTGGGAGATGACGCCCTCGCTAACAAGTTGTTGTTTGTAAATGCTGCCGAATGTCGGACGCTCGGCGATTTTTCTGGCGATGACGGGCTGGGTGAATGCCGCCTGATCCGCCTCGTTGTGGCCTTGGCGGCGGTAGCAATACATGTCGATCACGATGTCCCGCGCGAACTTGCGGCGGAACTCGATGGCGAAAAGCGCGGCCCAGTAGAGCTCCATGGGGTCCTCGCCATTCACGTGCAGGACGGGAGCTTCGATCATCTTGGCGACATCCGTGGCATAAGCCGACGAGCGCGCGTCGGCGGGCACGGTGGTGAAGCCGATCTGGTTGTTGATGATGATGTGGATGGTGCCGCCGGTGCGGTAGCCGGGAAGTTGCGAGAGATTGAGCACCTCCGCCACCGAGCCCTGACCCGCGAATGCAGCATCACCATGGAGCAGCAACGGGAGCACCTGGTTGCGGTTGATTTCCGTGCCTCCCTCGCTGAGCACACGCTGGCGGGCGCGCACCTTGCCCTCGACAATCGAGTTGACCGCCTCGAGGTGGCTCGGGTTTGCCGCCAGGCTGACGCGCACGCCGCCATCAGGAAACTCGCGGATGCTTTCATAGCCGAGGTGGTATTTCACATCGCCATCGCCAGCGACGAGGTCCGGTTCGTAATCCGGCGTGAACTCGTGGAGCACGGTGGCGATGGATTTGCGGACGAAGTTGGCCAGCACGTTCATGCGTCCGCGATGGGACATGCCCATCTCGATCTCGCGCACGCCGTGGGACGGGCAGGCTTCGAGAATCGCATTGAGGAGAATCATGACACCCTCGCCGCCTTCATTGGAAAACCGTTTTTCACCGAGGAAACGTTTGCCCAGAAAATTCTCGAAGGCCTCCGACTCCAACACCCAACGCAGGGAGGAGAGTTTGCGTTCGGGAGTGCCCTCGGAGCGCACCGCATGACTCTCGATCCGCTCGCGCACCCAGTGACGCACGGGCGTGTGGTGGATGTGCATGAACTCGAAACCGATACTACCCGAATAGGTCGCCTCCAGCGTGGCCACCATGTCGCGCAGCTTCATGCGCTCGCCGTGGCGGAAATACGCATTCCATGCCTCGCGGTCGAGGTCCGCCTCGGACAGGCCGAATTCGGCGATATTGAGACGCGGATTGCGCTCCGGCCGGCCTTCCAGCGGGTTGATGTGAGCCTGAGTGTGGCCGAGCGTCCGGTAGTTGTAAATCAATGCCACCACCCTGCCGAAAAACGCCAGATCCCCATCCGAACAGCCTGCCGTCGGTTCTGCGGTCGCCGCGCTTTTGCGCTTCAACTCCGCCATGCCGAGCTCGAATCCTTCGAAAAACGCCGACCACGATTCGCCCACTGAGCGTGGATCCTCGCGCCACTCGGCGTATTTTTCCTCTAGTAAATCCGCGTTTTGGCGTGTTGAAATCGATGAGTTCATGGGGGAGAGATTAGCATCATCGGGCGGATTCGCGAATTTCCCGCTTGGCCCGTCCCGCGTCCGCATTCATTAAGGGCCGTGCACCGCCGCGTCAACCGCGCAAGTCAGCGAATTTCAACCAGCCTCCCGTAACCGCAAAATCATGATCGAAGCCCACCAGCTCACCAAACGATACGCCCGGCACGATGCGGTGCGCGACGTGACATTCTCCGTGCAACGCGGCGAAATCGTCGGCTTCCTCGGCCCCAATGGTGCAGGCAAGACGACCACCCTGCGCATGCTCACTGGATACCTGCCCCCCACCACCGGCAGCGCGCGCATCGCCGGATTCGACATCTTCCGCCAATCGATCGAAGCCCGGAAAAAAATCGGCTATATGCCGGAAAACGTCCCGCTTTACGAAGATATGCGCGTCCTGGAATACCTGAAATTCCGCGCCCAACTCAAGGGGCTGGACGGCAGCAATACCCGCCGCCGCGTGGGCGATGTCATCGACACCTGCGGCCTCGTCTCGGTGCGCCGGAAGATGATCAAGACGCTTTCCAAAGGCTACCGCCAGCGCGTCGGCCTCGCCGATGCCCTCGTCCACGACCCGGAACTGCTCATTCTCGACGAACCCACCAACGGCCTCGACCCCAACCAGATCCGCCAAATCCGCGAGTTGATCCGCCATCTCGGCGAGTCCCACACCGTCCTGATTTCCACGCACATCCTCCATGAAGTGGAAATGACCTGCAACCGCGTGATCATCATCGATAACGGGAAAATCAAAGCCACCGACACGCCCGCCAACCTCACCCGCCAAATGCGCGCCGCCGGACGCATCCAGGTGGAAATCCATGCCGACCCCGCGGTCGCCGCCGCGGCCATCCACCGCCTCGATCACGTTAAGAAAGTCACCCACGAGCCACTCGATGACGGCTGGACCCACTTCACCGTGTGGGTGGATTCCGGCTCGGATGCCCGCGAGAGCATTGCCCGGCTTGCCACGCAATTCGGTTGGCCGCTGCGCTCGTTGTTCCGCCACGTCGCCACTCTGGAAGACGTCTTCGTCGAACTCACCCGCAAGGATTGATTCAGGATCCCTGTGGCTTGCCGGGCAACGGGTTCAGCCGGAACCCGCCAGCAGCCGGAGCCGCTTGGTTTCTCATGAAATCCGCGATTTGCGCGAACAACGCCTTGAGAAAATCACCTGCCGGTTCCGGCAGCGCGGCCTCATCCATCGCGGCGGTCATCAGTTCCAGCCAGCGATCACGCTCGGCGATGCCGATGCGGAATGGCGCGTGCCTGGCCCTCATTTTCGGATGACCACGAATGGCTCGGCTGGCCTTTCATGCCACTGACGCGCTCGTCTTTTTATAACAAACAAAAAATTCTGCTTTGCATTATTGCCAGCTATCAAATCCGTTTCTATCATTTTTTCACCAGCCTCGATTATCGGCTAGCTATCACATTATCAAAATTTCACAACCACTGGATTTTCACCATGGCAAAACCACCCCTCCCCACCCTCACAAGACGCATCAACCACGCGCTCGCCACACTCGCGGTGCTCACCGGAATCGCATCGCTCCCCTTCCTCGCCCGCGCGGAGGAGCCCATACCGCCCATACCGCCCGCCCCGCCATCATGGAGCGTTTTGGAGGACGCCGATCAGGACGGCATCAAGGACAACGATGAAATCCTCTGGGGCCTGGACCCGCTCGATCCCGCAGACGGCCTTTCAGATCTTGATGGTGACGGGCTATCCTTGGCTTGGGAGTTCTACCTCGGCACTAATCCAAACGTAGCGGATACCGACACAGATGGTTGGAATGATTCGGAAGAATATTTGCTCTACGGCACAAATCCACTCGATCCGCTCAGCTTCCCGCCAAGCGGAACGCGTGATAGTGGCGCAGGCACCGCCTTGGATAACTCTATTCCTGCGCCAGAAGTAACTCCGCCTCCACCCACTCCTCCTCCATCACTCTCCAATGGCGATTTCAGCGAAGTGGTCATCCCAACTTGGAGAAGCATGCTGACTTCAAAGGAATACCAAGGTCATGGTTTCGAGTGGGGGGCAGGCGCGGACACCAAATGGATTCCATACGTTGGAAGCACCATTGAAGTCTGGAAAGCGACAGACGGAGAAAGATTCATCGAACTCGACGGCAGCCCCGGAAACTACGGCGTCAAACAACCCATCGCCAATGCCAAAGCAGGAGGATACGTTCTTGCTTGGAGGGAAAGTGGAAGAAATAGCACCAAAGCCGGTGCCGACCCCTACTGCGTCCGAGTCTTTTACAATAACGAAACCGGCGAGGTGCCCATTGCTCAATCCTCTGATTTCTCCGGCTTGGATAAATTGAAATGGAAAGACAAAGCATTGGCATTTCAAATTACTGCGGCGCACATCGCCACCGCCAAAGAAAAAACAGCCCCATTTTTGTCGCGTTCATTCCCACCGGAACTCTCAATACTTACGGAACGTTGATTGACAAGGTAAGACTTGCGCCAGTGGACATCGATGATGACATACCAGCCACGGGTGTGGACGAGGTTTCGAACACTGTCTTACCAGATATAAAGGGCTATCAGAACAAGTTCTGGATCATGGCCCCAGCAGGCAATGATATTGGTGGTTCTATCTATAAAAACGCCATGAAATTCACCACTCTCCTCGGTGAGAACTCCACATTGGACATCACATGTTCGGATGCTACCGTCACTCCGGCAAGTGTGAAACTGGATGGCACGGCGGCCGCGGAGGCGACATGGCATGGCACGGCCTCAGAAACAGGCGACAAGGAACCCGGCTTCAAATTCAACGGGAATGCGGTCGACTTGCCCATCGGCGTGAAGGTCATGAAGAGGCGCACAGTGAAAGTGGCGGTATGGCTTATTCCTCGTCTGAGAGCCAATGGCACCGTTGATCAACTGCTTTATAAGCCTACCCAAAAAGAGCTTGATGATTTTTTGAATAGCGTCTATCAACCACAGGTCAACATGGCATTCGACTGTGATGTCATCGAAACCCCTCCGTTCAAATTTGATATTGCCGATGGCACGGACTTTGGGGCGCCTGCGGAGACACTTGTTCCGGAAAATGGATATCTGGATACAAACAATAAGGGTGTGGCGGAAGAGACAACATTGCGCGACCAATGGAATGATGACAAAGCTAATGTTAATGTATATATTGTTGGTGGTGTGCTTGGTATCAGGAATCGGGTGTGGATTGAATCAATCCATCAATTAGTTAGCACAGGAAATTTTTCACTCGGTCACACCGATATCACCAGGCGCAGCATTTTCTTGGTTTCATCAATAGCTACATCCGACCTGCAAGGTTTGTTAGATGCAGTTGTTCATGAAGTCGGCCATGTAATCCTCGGGCCTGGACATCCAGATGAGGTAGTAAAGGGTAAGAATTCCAAAGGGGAAATTGAGTGGGTGAATGGAGGTGTTGCTCCTCTGAATGGCACTCAACAAGATATTCGCTTGATGTGCTCCGGCCGCAAACGGAAAAAGGACGGGACTGCAAGACTGTTGGTGAAGGCGGAGTGGGACGAGGCGCACTCATGGTGCCTTAGTGAAACAAAAGGAGACCGCATGACCCCATGAAAGTTGCCCACATATTTGAAATGCTCGTAATTTGCTGTTCCTTGATCGATTCAAACGCGTTGGGGAATCAATGGTCAGAAGAGCGTATAGGGATCATTAATAGTCTACCTGAAAATCCGTCTCGTGATGAAATTGCTATGTTGACCCAAATTGCTGGTGTTAAATCCCACACACAAGAAGGAGCCGAGGTGGTCAAACTCGCTTTTGATCGTCTTACTTCAATACCAGACTTTGATAGAGAGCTTGCTCAATATCTACGGGATCAAAGATCAAAGTGGAAGAGCGGTGGAGGGGAGAACGCTTACAACTCTTGTCGGGATGATATCTTTGATTCATTAGGTCGCATACCACATCCGGGATCCGTAAGGCTGTTGGGAGATTTTCTCCCTGACATGGAGTGGACGCAAGATCCTATCCAGCACTTGATGGGTGACGCGGATTACACTATTACCTCTCCCAACGGTCTGCTGGCGGCATGTTCTTTGGGAGAATTAATCAATGAATCACCGCTGCATAAGAAGCCGGGAAACTATCTGGAACAGGATGTCCTACCTTGGAGGGACTGGTATCAGGAGGTGAAAACAGGCAGGAAGGCCTTTTCCTTCAAAGGTAAAAACATCGAATATCGATTCAACAGCAACGGCACTTGGACCTCCAAGGTGATCGGGAAATCTCCCAACAAAGACAGCCGATTTCCTCATGACGGTGTTGTTCGAGAGAAGAAATCCACAGTTGCAGCCGCAGATAATTTGCAGGCAAATAAAACTATCACTCCCGCACCATGGCCATGGATTGTCGGTGGGGTTTTGGTTTCAGGAATCCTCGCCCTGCTCATCAGGGGCTTCAAAAGCAAGTAGTACTTTCTGGAAAAAGTCCCCTCCGATTCTGGAATCTTATAATCACGCTGCCGTCCGCGATTTCCCCGCAAGGATTGATTCAACCCAAATTCTGAAGTTTAGATGGTCTTCAATTAGAATTAACCACTGATTTACTGATTTTTTGGAAATTCTCTGTTTCACTTTTCGATGTGGAAAACCAAATCCGTAAATTCTTTATAATAAGTTTTATCAGTGGTTCAAATATTGGTTTTCGGGTTCAACCTCACTGCGGTCTGCCGGGCAGCGGATTCAAACGAAAACCGCCAGCAGCCGGAGCCGCTTGGTTTCTCATGAAATCCGCGATTTGCGCGAACAACGCCTTGAGAAAACCACATGCCGGTTCCGGCAGCGCGGCCTCATCCATCGCGGCGGTCATCAGTTCCAGCCAGCGATCACGCTCGGCAATACCGATGCGGAATGGCGCGTGCCTGGCCCTCAGTTTCGGATGCCCCCGCATCTCTGTGTAGCGGGTCGAGGCTCCGAGTCTGAATAACACGAACTCGGCAAGACGAAACTCCGAGCCCTCCCAGTCGTCGTCGGGATACATCGGCCCGATGAGGTCATCCGTACGCACGCGCCGGTAAAATCCCGCCACCATCCTGCGGATGCCATCCTCACCACACAACCTCATGGTCTCAGCTTCATTCATGCGGCCCACTCCTTCCGCTTTTTTCAATCCGCCCGGCAAGATCAAAACATCCGCAATTCCCGCAGGGTCCCGATACTAGGGATTACTGCATGAAAAAGCCGACACGAATCGGAACGATTTAAAACGCCAAGACGCCAAGTGCGCCAAGGAACCACTGAATGGATATCACTGTATTCGGTTTCCATATCCAGCCGTGGTCATTTTCATCGGTTTGGCTTGGCGAACTTGGCGTCTTGGCGGTGAAAACAGCTTCTTAATACAGCGGGAAATCCGCATTGCCTATCCGTCCGCGTGGTTCTAGATTCCGGTTGTTGTCGGAAGGCTTGTTGCAAATGAAGGATCATTTCTCCGCGAATTCCAGAGTGCCATGAAACCCAAACATCAGATCGCCACCCCCGCTTCTCGACCCGCGAAGCGTCCGGACAACCGCAAGACCCTGTGGCAGGCATTCCTGATCGGCGGATTGGCCATCGCCGCTGTGTTTGTCATCCTAGAAGGATTGAAACCCGCGCCCGCAAAACCCAAACCAGTGGAAGTGCGCGCGCTCCTCGATCCACCCGCACCAGCACCGGTGCAGAAAGCGCCCGTCGAAACCGCAGTCGTGGAAAAACCGAAACCTGCAGAGCCGTTACCGCAGGTCCCGCCTCCACCCGTGGTCATTCCACCGCCTCCCGTGGCAGAACCGATCGCGCCGGTTGCAGTGCTCACGGAAGCCCAAAAACTCGCCGCTGAACCGGTGATGCTACTCACCGGCCAGGATTCCCAGCGCGATGCCGCCGTCACGCGTGACAAATCCCTGCTCAAACGCACCATCGAGGGTAAGGCGTGGGATGCCTATCGCGATTTGTTAGCCAGATCCATCAAAGCCGGAATCCCGAAAATCAAGCAGGGCCAAGGGCTGAACCGCTTCGATCCGCTCTGGAGCGAACCCATCCTCTATCAGGCATTGCTGCGCTGGCGGACGCTTGGATGCTTTTCGGAATCCCAAATCGGCCAACACGTCATTGATGATTACACCGGCGGCTTCATCACCTGGTTGCTCAACAACAGCCCGGCCATGGAGGAACTCCTCCTCACCATCCGCCCGAAGGATGACGGTGCCGGGGTCCTCAAGTTCCTCATGGAATGCTGGTCGATCAACGAAAAAGACTATCAGAAATATTACCCTCTCGCGCTGGCCTGTGCGGTGGTTCTGGACAATCCGGTTTCGATTCCGCACCCGATCGCAACGAAGGAATTCCCTGCGGAATCCGCGGTGGACCCCATGAAGCGGTATCAATGGTATATCGAAAAAAACGATAAAGGCAAACTGGCCGCTCCGATCGACCGCTTGTCCGCACGCGATCTCGTCTGGGTGGTTTGCGCACCCGTGACCACCGCGGAAATGGAATGGTCGCTGCACAAGATGAACCTCCGACGCAAGAACTGGGGTACGGCCTACGGCATGGTGAAGTATCTCATGAAACGCGCTGTCGAGGGCGAGGACCCCTATAAGGAATATTCATTCGAGGAAATCCTCAAGGAAGGCGGTATCTGCGGCGATCAATCGTATTTCTGCGTCAACACCGCGCGCGCCCAAGGCATCCCCTCCATGATGATCACTGGAGAAACCAGCCGCGGCGGGCACGCCTGGGCTGGCATGAAAGTCGATGACAACGAATGGACCACCGGCATCGGCCGGGTCGGAGGTGTTTCCAAGGGCCAGGCCACAAGCCCGCAAACCGGCGAGTCTCTAACCGAGCAGGACATCCAGTCATGGAACGACCGCCATCACCAGAGCCCGCTCGCCACCCTCTCGGTATGGCGCCACTTCTGGCTCGGTGATTTCTTCGCCGCGATCAAGAACGATGAAAACCACGCCGCCACCCTCCATCTCGCCAATAAGCTCGGACCCTCGTTCACCGAAACATGGTCGGCCCTCTACGTCCTGTTGCAAAAACAGACGCAGCTCACAGGAAAACCCCCGGTGCCTAACAACCTCGACGCGTGGAAAAACTTCGCCAAGGACATGCGCCGTGAGTTCAAGGACAACCCGCGCATGGCCACGCTGGCATCCAATGCCGAGCTTGAATACATCTTTCCCTACGGCGAAACGGGAGACGCCAAGCGTTCTTTGCTGCGCGAACGCCGCAACCTCGCACGCGACGCCGGCGAGCAGAACGATCTCGTCGCCGACTCCCTCAAGCGCGAGGCGGATCTGATTCTGAAACGCGGCGACCCCAATGCCAAACGCGAGATCAGCCAACTCTACGACCGCGCCCTGCGCGATTACGGTGGCAACATCACCGGTTTCAAAATGATGGCTGAAAACTATTTCAGCTACTTCAAGGACGACAAGGAACTCGCCCGCAAGGCGGCACGTGATATCGAACTCGCGTTCAAACGCGTGGTGGAAACCGGTACTACCGAATGGTTCCGCGCCCAAACCGAAGCCTCCATCCACGCGATGATCTGCGATTACTACCGCGCCGCCGGTGATCCCGAACGCGCGGATCTACTGGAAAACCGCTATCAAACCCTGCTGCGCCGCGCCAAACGGAGCGCCAAGTGAATCGTTAGATTAAAGGGCAGGGACCGATCTCCGCAGCGTAATCAGTGGTTAGACCGCTTGCCAAAAGTCCTTACCGTAACGGGATGTTTTATTGAGCGGATTTCGAGCCGCTACGCGGTTTTGTTTTCAGCATTCCGGCCTGTGGATGCCGATTCCTGCGTTGTTCTTCGGCCACGGATGATTATCCGCGTCCTCATCACGCCTTGGACTCGGCGTCCACAGGCTCGGCCGTTTCGGCAATTACTTTTGGCAAACGGTCTAAAATACCGTGAATTACCCGACAACTTAGGAATTCGGTTTTATCACTCGCGCCGCACGGCATCTAGCGCGGCTTGGCTGACGGCGAGTTTGA
Source organism: Akkermansiaceae bacterium (assembly GCA_903906515.1). Classification (GTDB taxonomy): domain Bacteria; phylum Verrucomicrobiota; class Verrucomicrobiia; order Verrucomicrobiales; family Akkermansiaceae; genus Luteolibacter. Next base: position 5,994 of record CAIVKO010000072.1, on the reverse strand, counting down.
AATCATCGCGGTTGCGCGGATGGAAGACCTTGAAGGCGCGGGCTGCGGTATTCTTGGTGGCGATGCCGATCCATGCGGTTCCGACCGGTTTCTCCGCAGAACCGCCGCCCGGCCCGGCAATGCCGGTGACCGACACAGCAACATCCGCACCACTCACGCGCAAGGCACCGGCGGCCATCTGACAGGCCACGGATTCACTTACCGCACCGTGGTTTTCAATATCGTTCGCAGAAACACCCAATACCTTCACTTTGGCCGCATTGGCATACGTGACGAAGCCATGGGTAAATACCTCGCTGGAACCCGGGACATTGGTGATGCGGTGGGCGATCAATCCGCCGGTGCAGCTTTCCGCTATGGCGAGAGTCCGGCGCGTGGCTGTTAGGTTTCGCACTACGACAGCTTCGAGCGAGGCTCCGTCCTCACTAACAAGAAACTTCTGGAAGTCTCCGAGAGCGATTTTTTTTCCGACTTCCAGAACCTCCGGTGTGCCGATCAGTCGCAAGTCCACCTCGCCGATGTGGGCGCAATATCCGTATTCCAGCCCCGGGATTTCCGCGAGGCGTGCATCGACGCCCTGGTGAAAATCGCTTTCGCCGATGCCGGTGAATTTGAGTTCGAGCACTTGGGCGGGCGTTTCGATGCCGGATAGTGCGCGCAGTCGTGGAACAACTTCCGCGTGAAACATCGGATAGAGTTCGCGCGGCGGCCCTGGAAGCAGGAAGACAGCGCAAGAGGACCGCCCGTTCAGACGCGGTGGCACATAGACACCCGGCGCGGTGCCATTCGGGTTGGGTAGGACATCGGCTCCCACCGGGGTGAGCGCTTGTTTGAGATTGGCATCCGCCATTGTCCGTCCGCGGATGACGAAGAACGCCTCGAGCGACCGCAGTGCCGCCTCATCGGTGATCAACTCCAAGCCCAGCACCTCTGCGGTGATTTCCCGTGTGATGTCGTCGCTGGTCGGGCCGAGCCCGCCGGTCACGATCAGGACATCGGCGCGCTCGATGGATTCGGTCATCGCCTCGCGGATGGCGTCGCCATCGGGGACCGTCGTCTGGCGGGCGATGCGCAGGCCGAGCTTGAACAATTCCCGCCCGAACCACGCGGCATGCGTGTTGATGGTATTGCCCAATAAAAGCTCGCTGCCGGTATTGAGGATCTCGATGTGCATGGGCGGAATGTCCTGCGGACCGCCCGCCAACTCAAGACCCATCATCCGCCGGAATGGGAAAGAATAAGTGCCTCAGAGCCTATTTCTTGCCTTCGAAGGAGACCTGCACGCTTGGATCCCCCCCGTTTTTAACGGCGATCATGACGCTCAGTTTGCGGTCGCCACCCTCGTAGGCGAGGGCCCGCGTTGCAACGCCGTCGCTCTCGAAAGACGAGCGACTGGAATCAGACATGCCCTGCTTTTCAGCCTGCTTTTTGAAGAATTCCTCCAATTGATCGGCGGTATCGGACGAGGTTCCCATGTAGAAGCCGTCAATCTGATCTGCGGATTTCTTTTGACTGGAGCAGGAAACGTCCTTGAGACCTGCGACCTGCGGCACCCATGCGGGCAGGGTGGAAAGATCCGCGCCACCGATTTGGGTGACATTGCCCTCGGCATCCTTGACGGTGATTTTGCCTTGGGAGACATCCTTGTAACTCATCGTCATCTCCTGACCGTCCTTGGTCTGGATGGTCATCTCACCCTTGGATTCATCCTGGGAAACCAGTTTGAGATCCGGGTTCATTCTCACAATCAACTCTGCGGCTGCCTTTTCCGGATTCCTTTGGAACTCCGAGAGATCGCCGACCTTGCGTTTGCACCAACCCACCAGAAGCGCGACGATCACAATGCCGATGATCACGATGGTCCCGCAGCCGATGCCGAGCCATCCGAGGACGGGAATACCTTTTTTCGCGGGAACAACCGGTGGCGACGTGTCTTGTGGATTCATGAAAGATTTCCTAGCCAACCGCCGGAACGATTTCCAGCGCAAAATTTACGCGGGCGGAAATCCAAGAGAGAAAAGGTCAATATCCAAAGATCTCGCCGGCCTTGAAGAAGCGCCGGATCTCGGCGGCGGCGGCCTCGGTGGAGTCGGAGGCGTGGCAGACGTTGGTCATCATGTCCTCGCCGAAATCACCGCGGACCGTGCCGGGGGCGGCGGCCTTGGAATTGGTCGGGCCGAGCAAATCACGCACCCGGGAGATGACGTCCTCACCCTCCAGCGCAAGCGCGATCACCGGTGTGCGGCTCATGAAAGCGACGATTTCCGGGAAAAACGGTTTGTCCGAGACGTGGGCGTAGTGCTCGCGCAGAATGGTGTCGTCGAGCTGCATCATCTTGATGCCACGGATGACAAAACCCGCGTCCTGGAAACGGGTGAGCACCTTGCCGGTCAGGTTTTTCTCGATCGCGTCCGGTTTGAATAGAATGAGTGTGGTTTCAAGAGCCATGCCCGTGGCAGTAGGCCCGGGAAGGCCGATATGCAAGCCCTTACTTCCAGGTCGGGAAACACGGCTACCCAACAAGGAAGCGCTGCCAATCGGAAATCCCGTGGAGATTGCGGATCAGCGAGGTTGCGGGGAGGGAGCGGGGGGTCGCAGGATCCCGCAGCAGGCGCAGCCCGACTTCCTGCGGCAGGCGGTCGGCCTTTTTTGAATTCACCTCGCGGTGGGCGAGCACGCAGTTGTCCCAGGTCGAAGCTCCGCCACGCGAGAGCGGGACGACGTGGTCGATGTTGCCCTCGTGCGGCGCGAGTTTCCGGCCGGTGTATTGGCAAACCCCGCCATCGCGCTCCCAAATTCCGCGCGAGCCGAAACGCGGGCGGTGCATCGGCACCTTGGCGTAATTCGCCGCAACAACCACCGTTGGCACGCGCACCGGACCGCGCGGCGTGTTGACCGCGAGATCCTCATCGCGGACCGGCAATTTCAGCCAATCCTCCCAACGCACCGGCAGGATGTGGTCGTCTCCCTGCACGTCGAGTCCCGTGGCGGCTCCCGCAGCCATCATGCAAAAGGCGTCCGCCGGTGTCTTGACATGGATCGCCTGCCAGTTGCGATTGAGCACCAGCACCGTGGTTTTATGGAGGATGTCGCTCATAATGAAATTCGCTTCTTGCCGCCATCACAGCGTCGACACCCTTGTAAACTCCGGGCCCTTCGTCAAGGGCGGAGATCAAGCGCCTCAATCATTCGAAACTCCACGCTCTCTTCGATCCTGCCAGTTCCAACGGACGTGTTTCCCCCTGATAAGAAACCAGTTCCAATGATTGACCCCGGGGAGCGGGGTTGCTAGCGTCCGCGCCCCGTCATGAGCGACCCCGCACCCAACTACAAAGACACGCTGACCCTTCCGCAAACGACCTTCCCGATGCGGGGGGACTTGGTGGAGAACGAACCGAAGCGCCTCGAGCGTTGGGAGAACGACGGTCTTTACGCGAAAATCATCGCCCGCCGCCGGGCTGGAGCGGCCCCGGAATTCATCCTGCATGACGGTCCGCCCTTCGCGAATGGCGACGTCCACATGGGCACGGCGCTCAACAAGCTGCTCAAGGATTTGGTGGTGAAATCCAAGACGATGGCGGGTTTCACCGTGCCATTCATCCCCGGTTGGGACTGCCACGGGCTGCCGATCGAGTTCAAGGTGGTCAAGCAGGCCGCCGGTCTGGAACCCGCCGAAATCCGCCGCCGCTGCGCGGAGTTCGCGAAAGAATGGATCGACGTCCAACGCGGCTCGTTCCGCCGGCTCGGAGTCTTCGGCGACTGGAAAAACCCGTATCTCACGATGGCTCCGGGATACGAGGCGAGCATCCTGCGGGTTTTCGCCAAGTTGGTGGAAAACGGCAGCGTTTATCAGGCAAAGAAGCCGGTCCAGTGGTCCTACGGTGCCCAAACCGCCCTCGCCGAGGCCGAGGTGGAATACGCGGACAAGGAAAGCCCGGCGGTTTTCGTGAAGTTCCCGCTCGTCACAGGCGTACTTGCCGGCAAGGCATCGATCCCGATCTGGACAACCACGCCATGGACGCTTCCTGCCAACCTCGGCCTCGCCGTGCATCCGGAGTTCACCTATGTGGTCGGTCGTTTCAAAAATGAAATCGCCGACCGCGAGGAAACGCTGGTCATCGTGCGCGAACTCATCGAGGACTTTCACAGCAAGACCGGATTCGCCCTTGCGGAAACCTTCTCTGAAATCAAGGGCCGCCAACTTGAAGGACTCGAAGCCAAGCATCCGTTCCTCGACCGCACGTCGAAGGTCATCCTCGCGAATTTCGTCACCACCGAAACCGGCACCGGCGTCGTTCACATCGCCCCGGGTCACGGCGCGGACGACTACGTGGCCGGCCAGCAGAACGGGCTTGCCGTGCTCTCGCCTGTCGATGACGAAGGAAAATTCACCGCTGAGGTCGGACTGGACGAACTCGTCGGCGTGCACGTCTTCAAATCCAACGAGCGTATCATCGAGATCCTCGCCGAGAGCGGCCACTTGTTAGGCCGCGAGATTTACAAGCACTCGTATCCGCATTGCTGGCGCTCGAAAACGCCGATCATTTTCCGCGCGGTCGAGCAGTTCTTCATCTCGCTCGAAACTCTACGCGGCCAGGCACTGGAGCAGATCGACAAGGCCGAGTGGCTGCCCGCATGGGGCCGCAACCGGATCTACGGCACCGTCGAGGCGCGTCCGGACTGGTGCATCTCGCGCCAACGCACCTGGGGCGTGCCACTGCCGGTGTTTTTCGATGAAAACAACAAGGCCATCCTCTCGTCGGAGCTCGCGTTGAAAGTCGCCGAGCTTGTGGAAACCGAAGGCACGAACTTCTGGTTTGAACACAGCGACGCGGAAATTGCCGCCCGCCTCGGCCTGCCCGCCGGGGTGAAAAAATGTCGCGACACGCTCGACGTTTGGATCGATTCCGGTTGCTCGCATGTCGCCGTGCTCGACGCCCATCCGGAACTCCACTCACCCGCAGATCTCTATCTGGAAGCCACCGACCAACACCGCGGATGGTTCCAAAGCTCGCTCATGCTCAGCGTGGGTTACCGCGGCACCGCACCCTACAAGACCGTGATGACCCACGGCTTCGTGGTCGATAAGGACAAAAAGAAACTCTCGAAATCCGAAGCTGAAAAGGCCGGCAAACCGATCGACGCCGCGCATTTCTACAACAAATACGGCGCGGACATCGTGCGCCTGTGGGTTTCCTCCGTGGACTGGCAAAACGAAGTTCCCTTCGGCGAGGAGCTTTTCAAACAAGTGGCCGAGCCGTACCGTCGTCTGCGCAACACCCTGCGGATCTTGTTAGGAAACCTCGATGGGTTTGATCCTTCGTGGCGGCGATCATCGTTCGCCGATCTTCCTCTCTTAGACCGCTGGATACTCGAGCGCCTTCACTCTGTCACCGCCGAGTGCCTCAAGGGCTATGAAACCTACGAATTCCGCAAGGTATTCAACGCGCTCAACAACTTCTGCACCCACGATCTATCCGCGATCTACATCGATGCGACCAAGGACCGCATGTATTGCGATGCGGCGGATTCCCCGCGCCGTCTCGCGTCGCAGACGGTGATGTATCAGATTTTCACCAGCATCGCCAAGCTGCTGGCGCCGATTCTTGCCTACACCGCGGACGAGGCATGGGAACATGCCGCATTCACCACCGGCACCATCCACGAGCAGGATTTTCCAACCGCCGATCCCGCGTTCGCGCCCGGTGAGGCGACGAAACAAGCCGAGCGGCTTTTCGAAATTAAATACACCATTCAGACCGCCATCGAAGCCTGCATCCAGGCCAAGGAGTTCACCCGCAACAACGAGGCGGATGTTGCTCTAACCATTCCAGATGGCGATGCCGCCCTGCTGCCGTTGCTCAACGACCGCGATTTTGCGACCGAGTTCTTCATCATCGCCGGACTCACCGCCACCGCCGGAGCGGAACTCACCGCCACCGCCCGAAAGACCGGTTATTGCCTCTGCCCGCGCTGCCGGAAGCACGAACCGGT
>CAIVKO010000071.1 GCA_903906515.1 Akkermansiaceae bacterium | reverse complement strand
GTATAGAAATCAAGGATTGTGTCGGAAGAACCACTGGCGGCAGGCGCGGCAACCGCACCAAGATTATCTTTCCATTGTGCGGCATCATCGAAGCCTCCTGTATTGTTAGACGTCCAGGTGAAATGCATGGGCACTTCGGTCAGCACCGCCTGCACGGTATAGTCACGGGTGGATCCATCCTGGGCCGTGACGGCATAGGTTTGCGCCGTGCTGAAGTCCCGCACCGTGCCGGATGGCGGCGTCGCCTTGGCAAAGCGCCCCAGCTCAAATACCGGAGCGAGCGCCTTCACGTTGGCGGACGCGGGAACATGGAGGGTGATCTTGGACCCGTTGAAGGCGCCAGATACCGAACCCGGCAAGTTCAGCCGATAGAGCTCATTTATCTTCCATGGCCCGGTCAGTTCGCTTGGAAACGCATAGCCCCGACTCGGACGTTGCCTGCGGACAAATGGCTTGTCGTCCTTGACCCGCAACTCCGGCCCGGGATTCTCAAGCTTCGACTGAGTCGGCGGCAGTTTCGCCGCTTTCTCCGTATCGATGTACTGGGCCAAGTCGCGCATCGCGATGACATGGTAGTTGTTAGCCTTGCAGTATTCGACCATGTCTTCGAACAGATCCGGAGCGGTTCCGACGCCGGCATGTTCCATATCCGGCGTACCATGGAAAGTGAGCACCACCACCCGGCCGGCCGTGGCCTGTTGCACCGCACTGATGAAGCCCTCGATGGTCATGCCCACGCCGCCCACAGCAAACGATGGGGCGTCCATTGGATGGTCCACGGCGGGTCGATAGACGCGGCCATAGCCGCCGCGTCCGAAAGTATATCCCCAGCTACTCAAGAGCGGATAGTATTTCGGATTAACAACATAGAATGGCCAGGCGAGTGTTGTCGTTCTGGGAATCCGGTTGGCGATCGCCAAATCTTCAAGGGTCCAGATATAGGCTTTGAGACCGCCTTCATCCGTATGCGACAATAGCCCATGCCCACGGGTGTGATTGCCGATCTCGAAGCCATCATCGGACAGGCCCTTTATCTGCCGCCACGTCATGTACCAGTCCTTGCGCTCGCGGAACCCATAGGCGTCCGAAATATAGAACGTCCCGCCAAAGCCATGCTTCTTGAGGATCGGGGCGGCGATCGTCGCGTTGCTAAGGCAGCTGTCGTCAAAAGTGAACACCACGGTCTTGTCCGGAATGGGTTTCTTGATAATTCCGGTGGGATCATCCGCCGTCGCCGACTCCGCATGTACCCGATCTACCCCTGCAACCAGCAGCATACTTAACAACCCCATTCGTAGCCAATTTGTCATTTTTTTTCTTTGTGTGAATTATTTTTGATCAACTCATTCCGCAGTCATCAAACGCACCGGGCCGAGAAGGCCGGATGGCAACAGCGGATCGGTGGGTTTATACGGATTCCAGGTACTCCAGGTGAGGCGATCCTTTTCCGGCAAGCCGGCATCCCGTATCAGGCGGTTTGGCCAGAGGTTGACGACTTTCACTTCGAGGGCGTTGTCACCGGCTTTCGCTGCCGCAGTCAGGTCGAAGCGGAACGGGCGTTTCCACACAATTCCAAGGTCCTTGCCGTTGAGTTTGACTTCAGCGATCACCGCCACATTGCCAAGATCCAGATACAATGGCTGGTTTTCCCCTATCAGGTTAGCCGGAATCTGGATTGTTTTCGAGTAAACGGCCGTGCCTGAGAAATACTTAACCCCGACGTCGGCGTGCTCACTCCACGAAATCAGTTTGTCGAGCGTTACCTTCGGCGGCGCTCCCCAGTTTGGTGAGAATCGAAGATCCCACGATCCGGCAATCTCCTGCACGGCCTTGAACTCCAGGAAATTCTTGTCATTAGAAATTTTGGATTCCGCATTCTGAATTTTTTCCCTGAATATCACAAACACCGACTCGGTCGGTTCCAACCGCAAGGGCACACGCACACAACCGTTGTTCTCGCTGAATGCCACCGCGTGCTCGATCTTCCCGGTTTCCGGATGCCACAACTCCGGCCGCTTGCCACCTGCGCGGAACAAACACGCGCCGGTTACCGGATCGTTCATCTTGTTAGCGACAAAATAGATCTCAGTGCCATCCGCGGTGCGCCTATGGGCAAACCTAACCCTGCCTTTGAGTTCAGGTTCCATATCGAAATCGGGCCGCACGTTCATGCCGGCGAAGATTTTTTCCGGTGTGCTGCCCCACACAACCTTGCCCTTGCCTAACACATGTTCGCCGGATCCTGACGCGCCGGCGTCCTTCCCCCACAACTCGTCGGCAAGCCGCTGGATCTCGGCATCACATTTCGGATAGCCTATCAGGCTGGGAGACTTTTGCGGCCGTGTGCCGAGGATGGTGGCACCATCATTGACCAACTCCTTGATGCGTTGCAGCACCGCCGGGGTCATGGTTTCAAAGGCGGGAATCGGACGCTGGAAGATGGAACCTCCATACTGACCGCCGTCGTAGCCGCCGTAAATCGATACCGGCTGATTGTCGGCATTGTAGGACGGCAGCACCAGCAGGCGATACTGCCCGCCTTCCGGCAGAGTGAGCATCCCGTTCTTGACGGTCATGCGATTGAACAAGACCTCTGCCGCACAACCGTCGAAATTATAACCGGGACGGTCCGGCCATTCTCCGCCCCGCTGCGTTGAGGGTATCGGATAGTCAATCTGCGTCGGCGAGCCTTCGGGCGCGAGAAAACAGATATCGGCCACGAACACGCCCTGCTGGAGCAGAAACTGGGAACGTGTTAGATATTCATTCCACGCGCGGGACATGTCCCACCAGGTCTGGGTGCGGTCGAAATGCGAACCGATGACACCAAAGGTCACGCCCGGCATGCGGTCAGGCCACGTCTGCATAACAAAGCGGTGGAAGACCAAGCGGTTGATGCCCTCGCTGAACGCCCAGTCGGCGGCGGTCTTGAATGTTGCCGGATGGAACGTCCAGCGGTCATCGCCGCTGGTGAAGGATTCCGCAGGCACGATATTCTTGCCGTAGGTATGGGCCGCCGAGGTCATGCGCGGCACCCATTCCGGCCCGAAGGCGGCATTGTGCATCCAAAACTCGCCCATCGGCATGTCCGCTTGGCCGGCATAGCGATATTCATCGCACATGCCGTTGTAGGCTTCGATGCTCAGCTGCATCCCGTGCTTATGGGCCAGCTCGCGCAAACGCCCGGCATAATTCTCCTTCATCAACTGCGCGATGACCTCGCGGAAATCCCACAGGAAACGTTCGGAAACTTCAAGGCTGCCCACCACCCGCCCGGTGAGAACCGGTAAAAATGTCAACATGTCATAGCCGCAACGTTTCTGGAATTCCTGGCGCATGAGCGGCGTCCAGTTCTGCGTGCCCACTTCCCAACTATCAATATGCGTGGCACCAAAGGTTTTGCCAGCCTCCGGGCCCACTGCGTCGATCAACTTCTGGAGAAACCCGGCAAAGTGCGCGTCAATGGCGGTTTTGCTCAGCTTGTCGCACTCCAACCCTTCGCCTTCGGGTGTTGTGGGGCGGTTTTTCACGCCGGTCGGCGTGTGGCCAAAGCGCAGGATCGTCCAGTTACCCGCAGGCACGTCCCACTTCAGGTTGCCTTTGGCATCGAGCTTGTCAGTTAGATCTATAACCTTGTCCCGTGGCACGCACAGGGCGGGGTCGATCACCGGCCAGTTGGGATTGGTCAGCACGCGCCGGGGTTGGCCGACCGATTCGTTGTAGTCCTCCAGTCCGCCGAAGCTCTTGGTGGATCCGTAATGCTCGATGCGATAGCCCTTGCCGTCCTCATCGCCTTTGGGCGTGGGAAAAGCCAGCAAGGCGATGTCGCGGTAGTAATCCAAATTCATGAATGGCCGCGGCACTGGCGCATCCAACTGCTTGGGCCCGGTCACCTGCAGGGCTGTGGTGACCACGCGCTGGCAGTTATTTTCCGGCGTGTTCCAAGGTCCGCCGCTACCGGCCCAGCCCGCATCATTGTTGATGCTAACATCCAAGCCCAGCCGTTTGGCTTCAGCAATTAGATGTTTGAACAACTCTAGCCACAATGGGCTCATGAACCGTGCCGGACCAGGCGGCATCTGCTGGGTTCCGTCGAAAACTAACATACCGCCGATGCCGGCACGTTTCATTCCTTCCAGATCAGCAGTGATGCCCTCCTTCGAAAGATTGCCATCCACGATGAACGCATAGACCCATGGACGCGACGCCGCCGGGGGCGTGGCGAATTGCTGCGCCAACGGGTCCGCGGCTTGCATCACGTTCGACGTGAGCAGTCCCATCATTACCGTAATAATGATCCGCTCACGTTTCATGGTCATTGGCACTCATCAGGTTCACTGTCCTTACTTGGCCGTGATCGGTTTCACAGGGAGTAGATCCAGGATGACGTGGGCATAAAGACGGTGCCCGAAATCGTTAGGATGGTTGACGTTGTTACCGCTGATATCCGAGAAGTTCTTCTTCTTGAGGACTTCGATCCAGGGTGCCGTCACATCGGCCAGCGCCATATTCTCTTTCACCAACTCGCCCAGGAATTTCGCTTTCCAAACGAAACCCTCGGCACCGGCAAAGAGCGGATTCATCGTCATGGGGGAGACCATCACGATGTCGGCACCAGGATTCTGGGCGATGACATCATCGCGCATTTTGGTCATCTTCTTGTCGTAGCCACCGCCATCATTCATGCCGAAGGCGAGGAAGACCAGGTCCGGCTTCTCCGCCGTCACCTTGGGAACCATCTCAACACCCCAGCCCGCTTCCGCGCCGGCGGCGCCGAAATTGACCAGCGTCACCTTCGATCCGAAGCGCTTCTGGAGCGTGTTGGCGACCAACTGCGGATAGCATGGCTGATAGGGTGCCGCCAGGGCCTGATCGAATCCTGAAGCATTGAATCCCTGGGTGATGCTGTCGCCGAGGGCCACCAGCTTGATCGGCTGTTTGGCACGGAGTTTGGCCAGCACGCGCGTGAGCCGTTCGGGCTGTGGCTTATACGGGTCTTTCCAGAGGTCGGTCTTGTGCCAGTAGCACACCTGCACCTGCAGATCATGGAAGAACCGGCCTTCGGAATGCAGGACGGTGGCAAACATATTAGGGCTGCCCTTCGGCGGCATCATCTGCGCGTGCGTTTTGAATGGGATGCGCGAGTTAGGCGTCAACTCGATGACATTGGTGCCCGGCTTCCAAGTGTAATCCTTGTCCTCCTCATAGTGAAACTTCTGATCCGGATGGTCGATCCGGAATTTCTCGCTGGGAATGAACAGCAATTTGCCGGTGGCCAATTGCTTGCCTTCCTCCAGGATGAAGAGCACCGGCTCATTGTCACTCACCACGTTGCGCCAAAGCGGCTCTCCGAGCACCATGCCCGGGCCAGACCTCTCCAACTTCTCCGCCCTGTCCGACGCTTCGTCGGCTTTCAGCATCATGCTGCTGCAGGAAAGCCCCAGCACCGCGCCAATCATTATGTTTTTCATATATTGTTATTTTTCTTGTTAGTCCTTACTTGGCCGTGATCGGTTTCACAGGGAGTAGATCCAGGATGACGTGGGCATAGAGACGGTGGCCGAAATCGTTGGGATGGTTGACGTTGTTACCGCTGATATCCGAGAAGTTCTTACTCTTGAGGACTTCGATCCAGGGTGCCGTCACATCGGCCAGCGCCATATTCTCTTTCACCAACTCGCCCAGGAATTTGGCTTTCCAAACGAAACCCTCGGCACCGGCAAAGAGCGGATTCATCGTCATGGGGGAAACCATCACGATGTCGGCATCAGGATTCTGGGCGATGACATCATCGCGCATTTTGGTCATCTTCTTGTCGTAGCCGCCGCCGTCATTCATGCCGAAGGCGAGGAAGACCAGGTCCGGCTTCTCCGCCGTCACCTTGGGAACCATCTCAACACCCCAGCCCGCTTCCGCGCCGGAGGCACCGAAATTAACCAGTGTCACCTTCGAACCGAAGCGCTTCTGGAGCGTGTTGGCGACCAACTGCGGATAACATGGCTGATAGGGTGCCGCCAATGATGGCTCGAATCCTGAAGCATTGAATCCCTGGGTGATGCTGTCGCCGAGGGCCACCAGCTTGATCGGCTGTTTGGCACGGAGCTTGGCAAGCACGCGCGTGAGCCGTTCGGGCTGTGGCTTGTACTGCACGGGCCAGGGATCGGTCTTACGCCAATACGACACCTGCATCTGCAGATCATGGAAGAAACGGCCCTCGGAATGCAGGACGGTGGCAAACATGTTAGGACTGCCCTTCGGCGGCATCATCTGCGCGTGCGTCTTGAACGGAATGCGCGAGTTAGGCGTCAACTCGATGATCTTGGTACCCGGTTTCCAAGTGTAATCCTTGCCCTCCTCATAGTGAAACTTCTGATCCGGATGGTCGATCCAGATTTTGTCGCTGGGAATGAACAACAATTTGCCGGTGGCCAATTGCTTGCCTTCCTCCAGGATGAAGAGAACCGGCTCCTTGTCACTCGCCGGGGATGTCCAAAGCGGCTCTCCCAGCACCATGCCCGGGCCGGACCTCTCCAACTTCTCCGCCTTATCCGACGCTTCGTCGGCTTTCAGCATCATGCTGCTGCAGGAAAGCCCCAGCACCGCGCCTATCATTATGTTTTTCATATACTGTTATTTAATTTGTTAGATACTATCACTTGCTTTCGATCAAAATCTTCTCCCAGTAGCCATTTTCGAAGTTCCAGCCGGTGGGTTGGTTGAGGAGTTCCAGAAGGATGCTCTTACCCTTGTACTCAGAAAGGTCCACGGACTCATCGAGCCAGCCGTTGGTGGCGGTGGTTTTGCTAATCGGCTTGCGGAGCAGTTCCTTGCCGTCGGCCTTGACGATCAGATCCCATTCGCCCAGCGGGTGATGGCCGACGGTGAGCATGAGTGTCGTCTTCTTGCCGGCCGGGATATCGACCTTGCGGCTGAGCACGCACGGGATAGCGGGTTCCTTCGGGTAGGTGGCGATCACATTCTTACGTCCCAGTTCCTCGGGGCGCAGGCCGGGATCCATTAAACTATTACAATCGGAGATCGACCAGCCGGGAGCCACCTTGTCGAGAGCTGCTTTCATGTCTTTGGCGGATCCGGGAACAGTGATCTGAGCCCTCTCGGCCTCGGTGAACTTGCTCCCGGCGACGGGGCCCGGGGCCCAGGCCAACTCCGACTTGCTCGGTATGGGGGCTTTGACGGGGATGAGGAAAAACTCCTCGCCCTTGGCGTTTTTCTCAATCTTGCCTCCCTCTTTCACAATCGCCTGACGAGCCAGCTTTTCGCACACATCCAACAGTTTTGGAAAGTTGTAGGCGGTGAAGCTGAATTGGGTCTTTTCATCAAGCTCCTTGGTGAATCGCTCGGGGAGTTTCGCAAAGCCAAGGGTGGTGGAGAGGATGCCGCCTGCGCTCGAGGGATTGCAGTCGGAGTCCATACCGCATTGGCAGGCGATTTTCATCGTCTGGTCGAGGTCCCCCTTGCCGTATAGCAGGCCCATGAGGACATAGGCACCGTTGATTTTGCACTCGACCCCGGCAAGCGCCGTGGGGGCCTTGTTATACTCACGGCCCTTCCGGTACTTATCCTCGCAGCGCTGCCAACACGCCAGCCAGGTCGGACACTCCTTTGACCACGTCAACATATCGCGGACCATCTCGGCATACTGGCTCTCGGCGGGAATGGCCTTGAGGCCGGCTTCGATGATCTTGACGACGTCCGTCTCGAAGAAGGCCTCGGCAATCATCGCGCCCATGAACTGGCCGCCGTAGATGCCGTCGCCGTAGTTCATGATGCGGCCGAACTTCTCGCCCATGGCGATGGGAACATTGGGCATGCCCGGGGCGATCAGGCCGGAGAAATCGGCCTCGATCTGGTAATCAATGTCCGTCGAGCATTTGTTGAAACTCGGGTGACCGGAATCGGGCGGGGCGATACCATCCCTGCGCATGTTCTCGCGGCCGACCCAGTTGGCACACGCCAGGTCGTAACGGCTGTTGGCAAAGTCGATGCCGGCCTGGCGGATCGAGCAGTCGAGGCCATACTGTTCCATGGTGCGCAGGAAGGTCATCTCCACGAAGAGGTCATCCTGATTGAAGGCGTCATTGATCATCTTCGGCTGCCACTTCGGCAGTTGGTCTTCGAGAATAGTGCAGCTGCGATACTTGAACTCGGTGGGTGCGCCCCACGAGACACCGGCGATCTGGCCAATCCAGCCTGCCTTCATCTTGTCGCGGTACTCTTTCACTGCAATTCGACGGTATGCGGGCTTCTCCGCTGCCTGTGCATTTACTGCCAGAAGCGCGATCCCCACGCCAATCCAAGCGCACTTACTTTTGTTAATCTTCATCTTGTGGTCTATGATTTGTTATTTGTTATTGAAATTACATCACTTTGTTTCGAGGGAAATCTTCTCCCAGTATCCCGCCTCATTCGACCAGCCGGTGGGTTGGTTGTAGAGTTCCAGAAGGATGCTCTTGCCCTGGTACTCGGAGAGATCCACGGCTACGTCGAGCCAGTAGTTGGTCGAGGTGTTGGGTCCGACCGGCTTGCGCAGGAGTTCGCGCATATCGGCCCTGACAACCAGTTCCCAGTCGCCCGCTGAATGATGACCGACGACCACCTTGAGCATGGTCTTCTTGCCGGCCGGGATGTCCACCTTGCGACTCAGGACGCAGGGGGTGTCCTTGTCGGACGGATGGGTGACGAGCACGTTCCTGCGTCCGAGTTCACTTTCGTGGATACCAGGGTTCATCTCGGAACCACAGTGCGCGATGGTCCATCCGGGAGCGAACGTATTGACGGCCTTTTGGAGAACCCGGGACTCCAAAAATGTGATCTTAGTCAACTCCTCCTCGGTGAACATACTCCCGGCGATGGGACCCGGCGCCCAACTCAGCTCAAGCTTGCTCGGCTTCACGGGTTTCACGGGGATGACAAAGAATTCCTCGCCCTTCGCGTCTTTCTCGATCCGCCCGCCCTCTTTCACAATGGCCTGGCGTGCCAGCTTCTCGCAGACATCTAACAATCCTTGGATATTATAAGCGGTATGGCTGAAGAGGGGTTGCTCTTTGAGTTCCTTGGTGAAGCGCTCGGGAAGATTCGAAGCGCCCAGAGTGGTGAAGAGGACGCCAGCAGAGCTCGAGGGGTTGCAGTCTGAATCCTGGCCGCCGCGGCAGGAGATTTTGATCGTCTGGTCGAGGTCACCCTTACCGTAAAGCAGGCCCAGGAGGACGTAGGCGCCGTTGATCTTGCAGTCGATGTCACCATTGGAAGCTTTCTGATAGTCGGGATTCTTCCGGTATTTCTCCTCACAGCGCTGCCAGCATTCCTCCCAGGTCGGGCATTCCTTCGACCACTTCAGCAGGTCACGCACCATTTCGGCGTGCTGGCTCTCAGCAGGGATGGCTTTGAGACCGGCCTCGATGATCTTGACGATATCCTTCTCGAAAAAGGCCTCGGCATACATCGCGCCCATGAGTTGGCCGGCATACATCCCGTCGCCGTAGTTCATGAGGCGACCGAATTTCTCGCCCAGAGTGATGGCAACGTTGGGCAGCCCCGGGGCGATGAGGCCGGAGTAATCGGCCTCGATCTGATAGTCGATGTCGTTGGGGCACTTGTTGAACTTCGGGTGGCTGGAGTCGGGCGGCGCGATACCCTTGCGCAGATTATTACGACCGGCGGCATTGGCGCACCAGAGGCCGTAGCCGCTGTTAGCGAAGTCGATGCCAGCCTGGCGGATGGAGCAATCGAGGCCGTACTGCTCCATCGTACGCAGGAATGTCATCTCGACGTAGAGATCGTCCTGCGCGAAGGCGTCGTTGATCATGCCGGGCAGCCACTTGGGCATGACGTCCTCGGGCATGATCTTGCTGCGATACTTGAACTCGGTCGGTGCGCCCCACGAGACACCGGCGATCTGGCCAATCCAGCCTGCCTTCATCTTGTCGCGGTAATCCTGCACGGAAATTCTGCGGTATGCGGGCGACTCCACCGCCTGCACATTCACTGCCAGAAGCGCGACCCAAAGGCCAAGCCACACGCTGCTTGATAATTTTTTCTTCATCTTGTTGTTGTCTGATAGTTATTCGCTTTTCCCTGGTTTCTTACTGTTGAACCGGCGTCTTCAAACACCTGGAACGATGCGACGCGTATATTCCCATCCGCGCCGGAATTGGTCACGACCAGCTTCACATACCGCGCGGGTGTGGGTGCGACCGGCACATCGAACCAGGCGAGCGGAACGATCTCATGGCGCGCATTGCGATGCGCGGAAACCCGGCCGGCCTCTACAAAGGTGGTCCCGTCAACGCTGACGTGCAATTGAGCCTCGACGGTATTGAGCGCGGCATCGGCAAAGAGGCCCGCGTTTTCAATGGCAAAGCGGTTGATGGTTTTCACAGCGCCGAGATCCACGGTAAGATTACTGCCGGATGGCGCAATCCAGAGCGTGCGAGGGTTGCGGTCAAGAGCGTTCGCCGGCTGACTTCCCGCGGCTGTGGCGCTTGCGCTGGCCTTCTTTCCATCGGCAAGCGATACTTCATCATGGAACTCAACCTGCGACTCAGTGAAATCAAAAGGATGATTGATGAACGACTGTTGGATGGTCTTGGCATAGAAGGCGATTGGGCCTTTGAACGAATCTTTCACTTCAAGCCAGTTATGTTTCCCGTCCCGGCCGCCGCTGCCGAAATATCCGAAGAATCTGATGTTGGCCCCGTCCTCGCAGAGGATATTGGCGCTTTTCCCCACATCATGCATCGTCTGCCAGAATCCGGCATCCCGCATGCCGCCGCCGTCCGGAAGGAAATGAAAATGCACATCCGGCAGAAATGCGCTAAGCCCCCACGACTTTTCGCCGGTTGATCTACCGAAGCGGTACGCGGTGCAGTTGTTCTGCCAGAATTTCTCCATCGCGGATTTCGACGCCACGCTCATCATGGGTTGGGCGCGCCCCGCCTCCAGCCACGGACCGAACGAGAAACAGATGTGTTCAAGCCTTCCGTTTTTTGATCCGCCGCCGACGGCGATGCCATTGAAGAAGGTCGTGCCCCACAGCCCCCGCACCAGATGATGGTCGCACGGGACCGAAGCCAAATCGATCCCATAACAGGCATTGACGAGCATCATATCGATCACATGGACATTCGGCCCCGCACCACGGACTGCATAGGGATATTTCACCAGCATGCTGACATCGTATGCCTGCTCAGGGTATGCGATAGAAAACCCGCGGATGCCGGCATTCGCCGTTAGAGTGATCAGCGCGGCATCCGTTTCGGGATGGGCAGTGTCTTTACCGCAATAGGCCGCAAGGGTCGTGCAGCCTCTCGCTTCACGGATTTTCCCCGTTCCCATCGCGCCGCGCAGTTGCACTCCTGGCGGGACGGTGAGTGGTTTGGTAATCTTGTATTCGCCCTGCGGCAGATACACGGTTCCGCCGCCGTGCTTGGCCGCGGTTGAAAGCGCATTTGTGATAGATTCGGTATCATCTGTCATTCCGTCCCCGGCTGCATTGAATGGCGCGGCGGTTACATCAAAGAAGGATCCGGAGCCGGTTCTCAGCGGACGGGGATTGGCGGCGAACTTGTAGGAAAGCCCGCGCGCCTCCGGCACATTGTCGACATTGGCAAAATGCATCCCGTAATACCACGGTCCGTTGGCCACCTCGCTGCGCAACGCCGGAAACTCCGAGACCATTCCGCCAAACCCGTGCACCGGATCATCATACTTCGGATTGCGCTTGATCAGGACCGGCGTCTTCGCGCCTTGTGCGGCAAACCGCGTGATGGCGAGCCCGTCAATCCGGCCGAGTTCAAGACCCGTGCAATTCCCGGCAACATACGCGGTGAGCGACGCTTTTTCTCCGGGAGTCATTGCTTTCCCTGTGAGTGATTGAGCCGAGTTGATCCAGACATCCGGAGTGAATGCCACGTCATGCATCCATGCAAACTCGGTGCTCTCAACTCCGCGAATACCCGAGGCCAGCACCGTGCCGCGGATATTCGTAAAACTAACACCATTGAACATCCTCGGCTCAATGCCGCAATAGCTGTTGCAGAGCGTCACATTCCTGATCGTCTTGATCTCACCGCCGATGGTTGCCGCATAGGCCACCACCGCGTCAGGCTTCTGCTCGGGATAGTAGATAATCACACCGCTGATGCCTGTCTCCGAGTTCACCGCATCGATCAACGGCGGCTTGCCGGCATCACCGCGGCCGTAGTAGGCGAGCAGAATCGTCTTGGCAGAACCACCGCAAGCGCCGGCGATCATCACGCCGTATGCGAGTTTGAGGCTGCCATCGAGGCGGTATTTCCCCGAAGGAAGATAGACGACTCCGCCGTTGAGCGCAGCGACGGCATCAAGCGCCTTCTGGATTGCGGCGGTAGCATCGCTGGCACCGGTTGGATCGGCGTTGTAAGGGGCGTCGGTGACCACAGCGGATGCGACAAGCGTATCATCTTTGGTATCGATGAACGCCGGATTAAGCCTGTCGCCAAAAGCACTCGCGACATGCAAAAGCATGACGGCGAAAGCAATGGATACTCCTGGCTGCATCTTACTCATGATCATGGTTAGATATCGCTCATTATCTGGTAATTTCAATTTATTTGAGCACTTGCGCGACCCGACATTTCCAAGAGGCGGGGATAAGCGAAACCGTAAAGGGTCGGGGCAATGAAGCCAATGAGAGGCAGAATAAAGCAGATGGCCATGCTGTGATATTGGTCCGCCAAGTAGCCCATGAGTGGAGGAGCGATGGCCCCCCCCACAATGGCCATGATCAGGAAGGAGGCCGCCATTTTCGTTTGTTCGCCCAGATTGCGCAGGCTCATGGCGAAGATGAACGGAAACATGATGGACATGAACAGCCAACAGAACGGCAGCACGCGCCAGGAGAAACACTTGATATCAGCCATCACGAGCATGATGATCATGCAGTTGATGATGCCGTAGAGGGAAAGCATCAGGTTTGGCTTGATAAACCTGGCAATGACCGCACCGCTGAAGCGTCCCGTTGCATACAGAATCATGGCAACGACGATGACATAAGCCGCCGTGGCCGCGGGGGTGGCCGCGCCGGTGACGTTGCCAAACCACGCGAAGAACGCGTCGGTGACGGTCGCACCCGCTGCGTCCGTGGTGATGGCGTTTTCCAAAATGTAATTCAACGCAAAGGCATTCACCCCGACCTGCGCGGCGATGTAGAGGAACTGCGTGACAATACCCCAGGTAAAATGCGGTTGGCGAATGAGAGGGACGTTGTGGTGCGCCTGTTCACCGGCTGTGCGATCTTGGGCGCTCGGCGCGTCGATGTCCGGCAGCTTGATAAACCAGAACACGCCGAAGACAACCAGCACCACACCGCCCAGCACGACATAGGGAATGAGCAGACTGCTGAAGTCCACCGGCGCGTCGGCCACTTGTTGTTTACCGAACAGCAGAACGCCTCCGATGGTGGGGGCGATAATGTAGGCGACTGAGTTGAAGGCTTGAGCAACGGACAAGCGCCCCGCTGCGCCGTCCGTCGGGCCAAGCACGGTGACGTAAGGATTGGCGGCGGTTTCGATGCAGGCGAGCCCGCTGGACAACACGAACAAGGCAAAGAGGAACGACTCAAAGGTTTGGAACCAAAGTCCGGCGGGCACAAACATGAACGCACCGATCGCCACCACCAGCAAGCCGATGAGGATGCCGCGTTGATAGCCGATGCGCCGGATCAGGAAAGCCGATGGCAGTGCCATGATGAAATAAGCGCCGAACACCGCCGTCTGGATGAAGCCCGACTGCGTTTTACTGACATGCAGGATGTCTTGGAAGTGCTTGTTGAGCACATCCAACATGGCGTGGCAGAATCCCCAGATAAAAAACAGGGAGGCTACCATCAAGAAGTAGAACAACAGCGGCTTGGCTTTGCTTGGGTTTGTCATATTGTGATGCAGGTTGATTTTACAGGCACTGGCACGGTCATTCAACAACTCCTCATTCAGACCTTGGGTTGGCAGCCTCGTAGGCTTCCATCTCAGCGAGCCAGTCAGTTCCGACTGGAACGCCGGCTTGTTCGCAAAGTCGGGTCCAGACCGCGCCGAACGGCATCGTTTTGAACTCTTCCATCACGGCGAGCCGCTGGGAATTTTTGCCAGCGTCCTCGTATTGTTTGAGCTTTGCGGACGGGTCGAGCAAGGCATAGAGGATCGCCTTGCGGGTAGCACGCGTTCCAATCACATAAGCCGCGATGCGGTTGATGGAGGCGTCGAAAAAGTCGAGTGCGAGCACCATCTTGTCCCAAGCATTGCCACGCTGGATTTCAAGAAACACATTCTTGAGATCGTCATTGAAGATGACGACGTGGTCGGAGTCCCAGCGGATCGGCCGACTGACGTGCAGCAGCAGTTTTTTCTGCCGGAAAAGCAGTTGGCTGGAGATCTTGCCGTGAATAGTTTCGGTCGGGTGATAATGCCCCATGTCCATGCAGAGGCCGACATTCCGGGTGAGGGTATAGTTGCTGTAGAACTCGGACGAGCCGACGACATATTCCTCGCTGCCGATACCGAACAGCTTGCTTTCGACAAAATCCACGCACTTGGATTCATCAATGCTCTTGTCCGCAAAGATGGCATCGTAGGATTCTATCAGCCGCGCACGGGGCGACCAGCTATCCGCCACCAGATCCTTGGCCCCGTCGGGAACCCAGAAGTTGTTATTGCAAGGAGTGCCCTGGGACTCTGCCATTGCTTCGGCAATTTTGCGCGCCCGTTTGCCGTGTTCAATCCAGAACTCGCGGATCGACGCATCCTGGTGTGAAAGGGTAAAACCGTCGTTGGCCTTGGGGTGCGCGTGGAAACTGGGATTGAAGTCAAGGCTGATGCCCAGCCCTTTCGCCCAATCCATCCATTGCTGGAAATGCTTCGGTTCGAGCTGGTCGCGATTCACATAGCCGTCGGAGAAATCCGCATAATACGAGTGGACATTCACACGCTGAACGCCGGGAATCAGCGAAATTGACTTGGCCAAATCAGCGCGGGCCTCATCCCCGTTACGTGCGCGACCGGGATAATTGCCGGTTGCCAGAATGCCGCCGCCGCTGATCCCGCTCTGTGCTTCGAAGCCGACATTGTCGTCGGTCTGCCAGCAATGCAGGGAAATCGGAATCCGGAGTGCTTGTGCGATTGCCGCATCCGTATCGATTTCGCATTGGGCATATTGGTCTTTAGCAATGGTGTATGCGCTGTTCGTATTCATGTTGTTCAGTCTTCCCAGTTGATGATGATTTTCAGGCTGTCGCTGTCGGCAGCGCGGTTGATGGCGTTGAGAATTTGCGAATGATGGAACCGTTCGTTGTCGTAGGTCATGCGATTGATCCGCGGCAGGCGTTTGGCAGAGAGGAGTTGGTGCGCGAGGCGGATGCCGTGCATGCCCGAGCCGTGGGTGGCCTGATAGCACTGCAGGCGGTAGTGAATATCGTTGTTCATATCGACCGTATGCTCAATGCGTGGCTTGCCGGAAGCGCCCTTCACGCCGGCGTGGGCATCGAGCACCGTTCCGTAACCCATCAACCGGGTGCCCAGCATATAGGCGGCTTCCGCGGAGGCGTTGATCATGACAAAGTGGGGCTCGTTGAACGGCTTGCATTCCTCCATCACCTTTTCCACCACATCCTCGGTCCACGGCAGACCGATCACGCGCGGATCCTCGAAATCCTTCATCACACGCTCAAGGCGCTCTTTTCCGCGATTGATCATGATCACTTTGCGCGCGCCCATCGCCAAGGCGCATTGCAACGCATAGGTGCTCTGCGACCCGGCACCCACCAATACCACGATGCGGTTTTCAATGCAGTTGTTGACGCGGGTCATCCCTTCGAGTCCGCAAGCGAGCGGCTCGAGATGGCAGGCTTCGTCGGCGGTCACATTGGCATCAAATTTGACGATCGGTCCGAGGCTTACAAACCAGTCGGGAAGGATGGCAAACTTGCGGGCAAAGCCGGGAAACTCGTGACCGGTGGCCTGCGTGTTCGGGCAACTGGTCCAGTCGCCGGTTCCGTGGTCCCCGCAGTAGATGCAGTGCGCGTCGCCGCAGGGAATGTCGCAACCCAGTGCGACCAGATCGCCGGGTTGGAATGCGGTGACTCCTTGGCCGACGGCATCAACCATGCAGGAGGCTTCGTGCAGCAGAACGGCCGGCCAGGATTTAATCCGGGAAAGCCCTTGTCGATAGATCACGACATCAGACTGACAGACGGAGGTGCGCAACGTGCGCACACGGATTTCGCCTGGCCCCGGATTGCCGATTTCTTCTTCAGTGGCGGTGAAGGTTCCGCCGGGCTGATCGAGATAGTAAACGAGATTCTTCATTGGAAGGTTGCTTGTGTTGAAGCGGTTTCATCGGGCCGCAGCATGACTTTCGAGAAAAAGGCTGACTGGTCGCGCATCATTTCGAGCGCACCGATACCCTGGGAAAGCGGCACATCGTGGGTGACGAGACGGTCGGCCTGCAGTCGGCCATCGGCCATGGCGGCGAGCGATTCGCGCCAGTCGTCAGACGGGGCCTCGGGATCGTAGAAAGAATTCCAGGTTCCCTGCAGGCTGACCTCGCGGCGCATCAGTTGCGAAATGAGTGAAGCCGGCAGGGTGACGTCGGCGGATGGGTTGCCCATCAGCACCAGACATCCGGCGCGGGCCACGGCCTTGCAAGCCTGGATCATGGTGGCCGGAACGCCCGCCGCTTCGATGCAAACGGCGGCGCCCTCGCCAGCGGTTTGCGACTCAATCCACTCCACCGGGCTCCCTGTTAGACTGTTGAATACCTTGTTGAATCCCAGCGAGCGGGCCTGTTCGAGTTTTTCGGGGACAATGTCGCAGAGCATCACATCGCCGCCCGCAGCGCGAGCCCACTGCGCGACCATCAGGCCGATCGGTCCGGCACCAAAGATCGCGACGGATGCTCCGGGCGTCAGCTCCCCGGCGCGCTGCACCGCATGGCGGGCGACGGCGGCCGGTTCGGCCATGGCGGCTGCGCGCAGCGAAACGCCTTGCGGCACCGCAATCAGATTGCGCACCGGCGCAATGACATAATCGGCGAACCCGCCGTCACAACGGGAACCGAGATAGTCATAGTCGCTGCATTGGGCGTATGCCTTGCGCTGGCAAGCTTTGCACTTGCCGCACCACAACAGCGGAAAGACCGCGACCGGATCACCGACGGAAAAATGTTCCGTGTCTGCACCGAGTGCGTCGATGGTGCCGGCAAATTCGTGTCCCGGAATGGTCGGGAAATGATAGGTGCCTTTCACAAAGCAGCGCGGAATATCGGAACCGCACACGCCGCAGTATCCGATGCGCACGCGTGCTTCGCCGGCCTGAGGCTCAGGCGTTGCCTGTTGTTCATAGCGAAGATCGCCGATGCCATGTAATACCAGTGCGTTCATTGTTTTCCTTACGCCACTTTGTTAGAAACCTTGTTGCGTTGCGCGAGTCCTTCATTGGCGGCCTTGAGCGTGCGGGCCATATTTTCGCTGCGCGAAGCTTGTTGCGAGAACAGGCTGCTGGTTCCTGCGATCAGCCAGTCGCCACCTGCAGCCACCATCGCGGGGATATTTTCGAAACTGACGTTGCCATCGACCTGGATGGGAATGTTGGCACCCAGCGCATCGAGCCGGGCGCGGCAATCCGCAATTTTTTTCAGGGTGGTGGGCACCAGTTTCTGTCCGGCAAATCCGGGGTTGACGGTCATGATCAGCACGAAGTCGAGACGCGTGACGAGGTAGTCGAGCGAATCCAGCGGGGTGCCCGGATTAAATCCGAGACCGGCCTTCATGCCGTGGTCACGGATCATGGCAAGCACCCGGTCGGCATGCGGCATGGTCTCCACATGCACTGAAACGTATTGCACGCCGATTTTTGCCAGTAGCGGGATGAAGAACGCCGGATCATCGACCATTAAATGGGCGTCAAACGGCAGTGACGT
>CAIVKO010000070.1 GCA_903906515.1 Akkermansiaceae bacterium | reverse complement strand
CTTGTATTTCGAGTGGTGGCAACCGGAATTCTGGGGGTTTTTCATCGAACACGGCGGCGTGCCGGTGGCAGGGCTCATGCTCGCCTTCGGCATGGGTCTGCCGCCCGCCGCAGGCGCGGTCCGCCGCGCCACACTGTGGGGAATTCTCTATCTGGTCGGCGCGGGACTGGCCAACTGGCTGATCAGCCTCTGTTTCGTCGGAACCCACCCGAACTATGGTTTTGTCCGCGCCAAACCGGATGTCGGATCGTTGTTCGATTACTTCGGCCCATGGCCATGGTACCTGCTGACCTTGCTCTGCATCGCAATCGTCGTTTTCCACCTGCTCTGCCTGCCATGGCGGTCCCGCAAGACTCCAGAATTCAAATAAGAATCGAAACGCGGAGGCGCGAAGATCGCAAAGAAATTCGCTGAGAACAAAGGATTCGGTTCAACCCTAAAACTGATATCGAACCAAGGGCTGTTCAGAATGACTCCGCGCTTTCCTCCGCGATCCCTGCGCCTCTGCGTTTCGCTAAAATCCATGATCGGCAAACCGGCGTCAGGCGGTTCCGGGGCAATGGGCTTGCGCTCCACCGACGTGGTGGATAGCTTCCCGCCATGAGCGACGACGTGATGATCGAGACAGTGGACCTGCACCGGGGCTACCGGATCGGCAATAAATCCATCGAAGTGCTTCACGGTATCGATCTGAGCATTCACCGCGGCGAGCGCGTGTTTTTGTGCGGCCCAAGCGGAGCCGGGAAAACCACATTGCTCTACACGCTGGCCGGTCTTGAACGCCCGGAACGCGGCAGCGTCCGCATCCACGGCTCGGACCTCTACGCCATGGGTCGCAAGGAGCAGGCGCATTTTCGCAATCGTGAGATCGGATACGTTTTCCAAAACTATCACCTCCTCCCGGAATTGACCGCACTGGAAAATGTCGCGGTTCCCGGTGCCATCGCCGGCAAGGACTCCAGCGCCGCCGCGCTCAAGGCACTCGCCCGTGTCGGCTTGGCGGAGCGCGCCGAACACCTGCCCGCCGAACTCTCCGGCGGCGAACAACAACGCGTCGCCATCGCCCGCGCCATTGTCAACGAACCCAAAGTCCTCTTCGCCGATGAACCTACCGGCAACCTCGACTCGAAAAACAGCGGCGAAATCATGAAAATCCTGCTCGATCTGGCCACCGAACATGGCGTAACCCTAGTGGTCGTCACCCATGATCAAAACCTAGCCAAATCCGGCGACCGCACCCTGATCATCCGCGATGGATCGATCCACGCGGGGTGAACACCCACCGCTTTATTTTCTTTTCAGCTCCAAACTCGGCGGTTGGACTCGGCGGTTGGACTCGGTAATCCAAGAATCTGGAGAAGGTTAACCGCCAAGACGCCAAGAGCGCCAAGAAAAGTCAGGTTTTCTCATTTGTAAATTCATCTTGGCGACCTTGGCGTCTTGGCGGTGAATACCCAAGTAGCTCGGGAAGGCTGAAAGCGCTGATCCCCCGGCCGCGTATTGCACGCCATGATTCCGAGGAACCTCGCCGCAGGGATGGCTGCCATTCTTGCATTGCACGGACTTGCAATGGCGGAAAACTGGCCACAGTTCCGCGGACCCTCGATGAATGGCTCTACTACGGAAACAGGACTGCCGGAGTCCTGTGATCCCACTACGGCGGCATGGACAATTCCGCTGCCCGGCCCCGGTCACTCAACCCCGATCGTTTGGGGCGAACGGGTTTTCGTGACCTCCACGGATCCGACAACGAAAGGATTGCTAGCTCTCTGCATCAATGCGCGGAATAAAAAAAATCCTCTGGCAGAAACGCCTGGGCGACGACATCAAGGCCCCGCAGAACAATGGCGCCACTCCCACGCCGGTCACGGATGGCAAACACGTTTGGTTTCTTTTCGGCAGTGGTGATCTTGCCGCGCTCGATATGGACGGTGCGGTGACATGGTCGGTCAATCTTGTCAGGGATTACGGCAATCTAGCCACCAAGTTTGGTTATAGTTCCAGCCCGCTGCTTTGGGATGGGAAGTTATACATTCAGATCCTGCGCCGCGACAAACCCTACTCGGGCGCGGTCGGAAACGACCGGCCTCTCGAATCACTGGTGCTGGCTTTCGATCCCCTCACCGGTAAATGTCTGTGGAAGCATGTTAGAAAATCCGATGCGGTCGATGAGTCGCATGAGTCGTATTCCAGCCCGATTCCTTTTGAAAACAAGACCCGCAAGGAACTCCTGATCCAAGGCGGCGATTGTCTTACCGGGCACGATCCCGCAATCGGTAAGGAAACCGGACGCTGCAAAATCGCACCCGGTGGAGCATGGCGCACCTCGCCCACCGGCGCGGATGGTAAAATCCTTGTCATGAGCGAGGAGGGCGAGGTGGTGATGGTCTCCGCCGGTGCCAACGGAAGAATCCTCTCACGGACAAACCATGACGACGCTCCCGCCTGCTCAACCCTCACTGCGGCAAACGGCCGGATTTACGTTCGCACCGCGTCCAAACTGACCTGCTTCGGAAAACAACCGTAATAACAAAAGCCGGTCGGAAAGGGCGCACTCATCGGATTCGGTTTGCTTCACCGACCATCGGAAGTCACACTGGGACCCGTGACCATCCAAACACCGAAATCCTTTCGCTTCGCCGTCCGGGTGTTACGGGACTTTTTCCTAATCAACCATGGCCTGGTGCTCACCGGCGGAGTGGCTTTCAATATGATGCTCTCGCTGATCCCTCTCTCGGCGGTGATCGTGGTCGGTTTCTCCCACTTTTTCGAGCAACGGCTGATCATGGAATCTCTAACTGCCGAGGTGGCGCTGATCGCGCCGGGCTTCGTCCCCACACTCAAGAACGTGCTCGAAGAATTCCTGCGCAATCGACAGGTGGTCGGATGGATCGGTCTGCTGGTCTTGCTGTTTTTCAGCTCCATGGCCTTCCGGGTGCTGGAGGACTCGATCGCCATCATCTTCCACCGCCCGCTGCCCACCCTGCGGCGGAAATTCTGGGTGTCTGCCCTGATGCCTTACCTCTTCATCCTCATCGTCGGCGCCGGCCTGATCATGGTCACCGCCGCAAACGCCATGATCGACGCGCAAAGCATTATGCTGCGGGCTTTCCCGCATATACAGGCGCTCATCCAACACCACGTGGGGAACATCATCTATTTAACCGGTGTTCTCGGACTCGTCCTGCTTTTCACCTTGTTTTACAAGATCATGCCCGTGGCCAGGGTGTCCTTCCGCCGCGCCCTCGCCGGAGGTGTCACGGCCGCCGTGCTCTGGGAAATCACCCGCCACCTGCTAGTCGCCTATTACACCAGCGTGTCGCTCGTCAATGTGCTCTACGGATCCATGGCCACCATCATCATCGTCCTGCTCACCATGGAGGCCGTCGCTCTGATCCTGCTGTTAGGTGCCCAAGTCATCGCGGACCTCCAACGCAATGCCAATGTCGGCATTCCATGGCATCAGGACCCTGCGGATTCCCAAGATAACGACTCGCCTTGAAGTCGGCACCGCAAGCGGGCGGGATTTGGAGAAACCTGAAGGACTGATGAAGGACGGGCCGAATACCTGCCAAATCGATGCGTTTTCAGCCCATAATTTGCTATGACCTAGACATGTTGTGCGCGGCCGGTGCAGGTTTCAGCGCGTCGCAGGAGCAATGCATAAAATACGCGCAGCCTTAGCGACTTCCTGCGGTGTCAGCTCCGCATTTCCTGCCATCATCCCCTCCAACGCGCTAGCACAACTGTTACAATGATCACGAAAATCGACCACCTTGGAATCGCCGTCAACTCACTGGACGAAACCGCCGCCTACTACGAGAATGTTCTGGGTCTTGTCTGCGAAGGACGCGAGGAAGTGGAATCCCAGAAAGTTCGCACCGCGTTTTTCGCCGCCGGAGATGTCCACATCGAACTGCTCGAACCCACTTCCCCGGAAAGCCCGATCGCCAAGTTTCTCGAAAAGAACCCGTCCGGCGGCATCCACCACATCGCCTTTGCTACCGACGACATCACCGGCCAACTCGCCCAAGCGAAGGACAAGGGCGCACGTCTGATCCACGAAGTCCCCTTCGCCGGAGCCGGTGACAAGCTCGTCGCCTTCCTCCACCCGAAATCCACCTTTGGCGTGCTCACCGAGTTCTGCCAACCCAACCATTGATTCTCCACCCCCATTTCACCTCTCTCAACCAAATCAGCACGCCATGCCCATTGATCCATCACTACTCGAATCGCTCAAACAACGCAAAGAGGAGGCCCGCATCGGAGGCGGTATCGACCGCATCGAAAAACGTCACGAAAAAGGCCTGCTCAGCGCCCGTGAACGACTCACCGCATTTTTCGACGGCGGCCATTTCATCGAGTTCGGAATGCACGCCCACCATTCATGCACCAACTTCGGCTTGGAAAAACGCAAAATGCCCGGTGATGGCGTGGTTTGCGCCACCGGCTACGTCGATGGTCGCCCGGTCGCATCATTCGCCCAGGATTTCACCGTCGGCGGCGGCGCGGTCGGTGCCATCCACGCCAAAAAAATCTGTGACTTGCTCGACTTCGCCATCAAGGCCGGCATGCCGGTCGTCGGAATCAACGACTCGGGTGGCGCGCGGATCCAGGAAGGCATCGAAGCTCTCTCGGGATACGGCCAGATCTTTTTCCGCAACGTGCTGGCTTCCGGCGTGATCCCGCAGATCTCGATCATCGCCGGCCCCTGCGCCGGTGGTGCGGCTTACTCGCCTGCACTCACGGACTTCATCATCATGACGCGCCGGAATTCGAACATGTTCATCTGCGGCCCCGACGTCATCCGCGCCGCCACCGGCCAAACCGCATCGCTCGACCAATTCGCCAGCGCCGACGCCCATGCCCAGGTCAGCGGAAACATCCACCTCATCGCCGAGGACGACGAACACGCGATCCAGCTTGCCAAAAAACTGCTCACCTACCTGCCGTCCAACAATCTCGGTGATCCACCGCATCATCTGACGCCGAACATCGAATACATCGAAGATCCGGGAATGAACGAAATTATCCCGCCCGATCCCAAGATGCCGCTTGATATGCAGCAAGTCATCGCCCGCCTCATGGACCCGGGCACTTGGTTTGAAATCATGCCGGACTTCGCGCAAAACATTCTGGTGGGTTTCGCCAAACTCGAAGGTATGGTCATTGGCATCATCGCCAGCCAACCGATGGTGAAAGCCGGTTGCATCGACATCGATTCATCGGACAAAGCCGCCCGCTTCATCCGGGTCTGCAACATCTACTCGATCCCGGTGCTCTCACTCGTGGACGTGCCCGGCTTCATGCCCGGCCTCGCCCAGGAACGCGGCGGCATCATCCGCCACGGCGCCAAAATGCTTTTCGCCTGGGCCTCCTGCACCGTGCCGAAAATCACCCTCATTTGCCGCAAGGCCTACGGCGGTGCCTACCTCGCCATGTGCCCATCGGACCTCGGAGCGGACTTCGTCTTCGCCTGGCCCACTGCGGAAATCGCCGTCATGGGTGCCCAAGGCGCGATGAAGGTGCTCTATAAAAAGGAACTTGAGGAAGCCAAAGACCCCGAAGCCCTCGAACAGGAACTCCGCCGCGCCTACTCCGAGAAATTCGCCTCTCCCTATCAGGCCGCTTCCAACGGCATGATCACCGACGTTATCGACCCCGCCGCATCGCGCAGCACACTCGCGCTCGCCTTCCGCGGTATCATGGGTAAACACGAGTCCCGCCCACCGAAAAAACACGGCAACATCCCGCTCTAACCACACCTATGCACTGCTACATCATCACGGTTGCCTCAACGGCCGCGTCTGGCACGGAAAATTATCCATATCTTCTCAGCCTGGTCGCACTTGCCATCTCACTTGCCGCGATCTTCCAAATCTCGGGACTCAGGCGGGCACTGAACAATAAACCCGCCGCGACCACCCCGGCACCACAGACACCCGCACCGGCCGCTTCCAGG
>CAIVKO010000069.1 GCA_903906515.1 Akkermansiaceae bacterium | reverse complement strand
TCGCGCCCGCCACCCCGCACGCGTGCTCGAACGGCGGATGGAAATTCTATCAGACAAACGCGCGCAACTCGCCCGAACCGGTGCGGAAATCATCCGGAAACGCAACGAACGCCTCATCCGTCTGCGCGGGTTGTTGCGCGCGCTCGGTCCGGAATCCGCCTTCCAGCGCGGATTTTCCATCACCTTAGGCCAGGATGGCAAGGCCCTCAGATCCGCAGCCGCACTCAAACCGGGCGATATCCTCCGCACCAAGTTTTCCGACGGCGAAACCACCAGCCGTGTCGTGGATTGATGGGCGTTCGACTGCCTTCAGCCATCAACGCCTGCGCCGGATAAACACAACAACTCCCGCGAACAGCATCAGCACCGATGGTTCCGGCACCGAATATAGGTCGATGTAACTTTGAATGGCCGTATCGTAATTGCCGGTGTAGGTGTAGAGAGAAATATCGCGAGTGGCCACCGTGGGGCCTGGTGCGATATCAACCGTGCCAATTGCCCAGGCAATGCCGGCCACGTAGAGATTTCCACCGGAAGTCACCATCATCGGGCTGCCGGAATCCCCACCAGTCAGTTGGGCCTCGGATGTCGTCATGGTGTAACCGTAAACGTTATCACCGGTTTGGTTTCGAACAGTGACTAGTGTGTCGCCGTATGAAGTTCCGTCTGTCACGTTGGTGAAGAAACCCTCGACCACGTTGGTGCCCACGGCATAATCGGTTGCAGTAACCGCCCCATAGCCCGTGTCGGTCACGGAATTACCGGATATGAAGGTTAACGCTCCGGCCAATCCGGAAGTCGCAAAAGTTGCGGACGCGATCGGGATCGTTATGGTGGAGTAATGGGCAATGGATGACGGCAGGGCATTAGCCAGATAGCCGATCCACAAGTCGGTTCCGCCGATTTGTTGGGCCCCTGCAACCACGCCCGAGACCGATGGTGCGGACGGATCATTTCCTGGATAAAACGTCACACTGGTGCCGATACCCGTTCCTGGTGATCCCGGGTGATAGTGCTTCGCGCTGAGGAATACATTCGGTGTGATCATCGTCACCCAGTGGCCGAGACTGTCGCGCCCGACGCCGGACCAATCGTAGCCCGCTCCTACGAACGAGGGATTATTGGCAAAGCGATCATTGGTCGCAGCTGTAAAGGACTGGATGGAGATCGATGCATCCGCAATCGAAGTCAAAGTGATCGCCGCCGCCATCCATCGAGGAAGGTGGTTGATTAGAGTGATCGTGCGGAAATAATCCATGGGATGAAATTCTTATTTTCTTTGACTCTATCACTGAGATCTTCCGAGCCAAGGAAAAATTCCGGATTAAGTCTCAGGAATTCCGTGTATGATCACTCAATTCCACGAATTATTCTGTTAGCAAATCATTCGGACGATCGTCCGAATAATCGGGAGAGGATGATAGGCGCGCGTGTCAGGTCGTGTTTTTCTTGGTTTCAAGTTTGCGGGATTCGGTGCATACTGCGGTTATGAAAGAAGAAGCGTTCATGGTGAGGCCGGAATTTGAAGGTTCGATGAACCGGTTGCGGGAGGCGTATTTCCGGCGCGATCCGTTGCGTTGGCCGGTATTTGGGCAGGAGCCGTTTGCGAGTGTGCTTGAGTTCCGGAAGCGCGGAATTTCTCCTGATGAGAGGGTGGCCGCGTATCCGGAGGGCCCGGAATTGCTTGAGCAACTGCGTGCCGTCCGGCGCGTCCCGTCCGGGGTGGATGGACTTGATGCCGGCCTGGATCCGTTGCTGGTGTTTTCCGCGGCGTTGTCGAAAAACTGGGAAGTGCCTGAGAGTGTGGAAAATGTCGTGACCTTGCCGGCGGACCCGGCGATTTGTGGGATGATGCTCGGAACCATCGCCAACCCGAATCTGGTCCATTACGAGTATTCCGGAATGGCGGTGGAGTTGGAACAATCGGTGATCCGCCAGATCGCCACCCAGGTGGGCTGGGACTCCGAAACTGCCACCGGGATTTTCACCCAGGGCGGAACGTTCTGCAATCTTTATGGATATTTGTTAGGAATCCGCAAGAACATGCCGCTCGCACGTGAGTATGGATTGGAACATGGACTGGACTACCGCATCATCAACTCGCAGGGCGGCCATTATTCAAACACCACCAATCTTTCGTTGTTAGGAGTGAACCTGCGCCGCAAGACCATCCGCATTCGCATCACCGATGACAACGACATGGATATGGAGGATCTCGAACGCCAGCTCTCGGCTTGTTTCCAACTCGGTTGTGTGGTGCCCACGATCATGCTCACGATGGGCACGACCGACACCTTTGGCGTGGACCGCGTGAAACCTGTGAGGGATCTTTGTGATCGGCTTTGCGCGACTTA
>CAIVKO010000068.1 GCA_903906515.1 Akkermansiaceae bacterium | reverse complement strand
TCGTCGAACTCGAACGCTCCCACTCGGGCCGTCTCATCTTCCGCTCGGATCCCACCCTCAATCGCGAACGATTCGCCATCATCGACGCCAAAACCGAAAAAACCATCGATCAGGCGTAACGCGGATGGGTTTCACGATTGGATGAATTTCTGCTCCCGCAGCACCTGCACCGGGAGCAGATAGAGGATCGTGGCGAAATGCGGGAAATACGACTTGGAGACATGCTCGCCGATGGCGAAGAGTAGATAGATGGTGAGAGCCGTGTAGAGTTCATCGGGGAAACGAAGATCGCTCTTCACGAGTGTGGCGAAGAGTCCCAGCGAGAACGCGAGGACCATTGGTGAAAGCAGGCTGGTGGATAGGGATTGGATAAGCTCCATGTTGTAGTCTTGTATATGTTAGGAGTTTTGGTAGCTTTGGGTTTCGGATTGGAGTTTGCGGTTTTTGGATTTCGATTCGGTAGCGAGACGGGTTTGAAACGCGGTGGTTTTTTCAAGCAGTTCCGGATCGGATGTCGCGAGGATTCTAACGGCGAACAGGCCCGCGTTGCGGCCGCCGTTGATCGCCATGGTGGCGACGGGGACGCCACCGGGCATCTGCACGATGGAGAGGAGCGAATCGAGGCCTTTGAGCGATTTGCTTTCGATCGGAACGCCGATCACCGGAAGAGGTGTGAGGCTGGCAACCATTCCGGGCAGGTGGGCGGCACCGCCGGCACCGGCGATGATGACCCTGACGCCACGGGTGTGGGCGGAACTCGCAAAACGCACCATATCCATGGGCGTCCGGTGGGCGGAAACCACACGAACATCGCATGGGATGCCGAATTCCGCGCAGGCGTCTGCGGCGGGTTGGAGGACGGGCCAGTCTGAATCGCTGCCCATGATGATGGTGGCAAGCTCGGCGTGCATCTCGGACATGCTGTTCATGATGATGCCAATGAAGAGATTGAGCATGATCATCGTTCCCATCTTGAGAATCACCTCGATGATGAAGACTCCAAGAATCATGGCATCGAGCGTTCGCAGCAAGGAACCGTAGGCGGTCACCGTGGCTGGGTTCGTCTCGATCCCGGCCAGCAAGCCGGCGAGGAGGATCGTAGCGATGATGAAACGCTAGAACCATGGAGCATGGACAATACTTCCGGCGGTCTGCGTCATGGAGTTCGTCATGGAGTCAGTGGTTGGGGGCAACCGGATCAAGCGGCAGGAGTTTCCAGTTTCACGGACTTCTTCGGCCACAGCCATGAAGCCAACACCGAACCGGCGAGCACCAAAACAATGAACCCAAGCGAGACCAGTGTATCAATTTTCCACGGCGTGTGGGCGAGCAACATCTTCACCCCCACAAAGCTCAGCACGAACCCGAGTCCGAGTTTGAGATAGTGGAACTTGTCCATCACGCCGCAGAGGGCGAAATAGAGCGAGCGCAGGCCCAGGATAGCGAATACGTTGGAGGTGTAGACGATAAATGGATCCTTGGTCACCGCGAAGATGGCCGGGATGGAGTCCACCGCAAAGATCAGGTCCGTGAACTCAACCAGCAACAGCACCACAAACAAGGGAGTCGCCATAAGAATGCCCTTTTCCCGCACGAAAAACCTATTATCGCGGTATTCACTGGTGACGGGCATGAAACGTTTGAACAACCGCACCAAGGGATTGCGTTCCGGGTGGATCTCCTCCTCCTTCTTAAAGATCATCTTGATTCCTGTGAGGATCAAAAACCCGCCGAAAACATAAATGATCCATGCGAATTTC
The DNA here is from genome assembly GCA_903906515.1 of Akkermansiaceae bacterium. GTDB lineage: Bacteria > Verrucomicrobiota > Verrucomicrobiia > Verrucomicrobiales > Akkermansiaceae > Luteolibacter. The sequence goes on along the minus strand of CAIVKO010000068.1, from coordinate 1,704 downwards.
GCGATCAGCGCCGCACCGATCAGAATCATCGCCGCGCGCATCAGCAGTGCGCCGAGAACACCCCAGAACAACACCTTGTGCTGATAGAGCGCCGGCACCGAGAAATAGGAGAACAGCAGCGCAAACACGAACATGTTGTCCACACTCAGCGAGTATTCGATCACATAGCCGGTGAAGAACTCCAACGCTTTCTGCTGGCCCAGATAGTGCCAAATACCCATATTGAAAACAAGGGCGAGGGAGATCCAGGCCGCAGTCCACGACAGTGCCTCCTTCATGGATACGATGTGCGCCTTGCGGTGAAACACGCCGAGATCAATACAAAGCATGATGAGAACGAAGGCGTTGAAGCCGATCCAGAGCCAGAGGTTGTCAGTCATTTATCAGATATGAATGGTTGTTGGGATAGAAATCAGGGGCATTATCAATGACCACCGGCAGGCCTTCGCCGCGTCAAATCAATCGCGGGTGCGGTCTCCCTGCGGTGGGCGCGTTTGGCGTGGCGGTGGCCTATCTTGTCCGCAATCCTCTGGAAGGCCTTGAGCACGGCGGCGCGGAGCGTGTGATCCGTGGAGCTTACGATCACATCCGGCCCCGGAGTCACCAGGTGGAAGGATGCCGTGAAAGGAGGACTTTCCGTCAGGCTGCGTTCCATGTGGACCCGTGCCTCATCGATTTGAAGACTGGGTTGCAGGGATTTGAGTTCCTTCTCGATCATATCGACGATGGATACGGAAGGGGCGTGATTGCGATGGGTCAGGGTCAGTTTCATAGTGGTGTCGGTTGACGGGTGAACCATGGCTTGTGAAAAAAGATTTGCATAATACTAAAATTTGAACTAATACTTCCAGTAAATGGAAACGTTACCCAGCGCTGAATTTCTCAATTACCACCATCTGCGCTACTTCTGGACCGTGGCGAAGGAGGGTAGTCTGCGGCGCGCCTCGGAAAAGCTGAGGGTTTCGCAACCCTCCATGTGCACGCAGATCAAGTTGCTGGAGACAAGTCTTGGGGAGGCGCTTTTCCGACCGAGCGGCCGTTCGCTTGAGTTGACGGAGTTCGGCCAGGTGGTCTTTGGCTATGCAGAGGAGATTTTCACGCTGGGTGGGGAAATCCTGCAGGCCACCAAGCAGGCGCCCGGAGTCCGCTCGCTTAGACTTCATGTCGGCATCGTGGACTCGTTCACGAAGTTGATGAGTTATGATATTCTGCGACCTGTGTTAGATCACAACCCACCCGTACAGCTTACCTGTCACGAAGGAAAACTGGCCGATCTGGTTTCCCAACTCAACACCCACCGCATCGATGTCGTCCTGTCCGACGAACCCGCCTCACCGGGAATATCCGGCAAGGTTTTCAATCATGAACTGGAAGTATCAGACATCACATTCTGTGCGATGCCAGGACTGGCCAGAAAACTCAAAGGGCGGTTCCCGCGCAATCTTGACGGAGCGCCGGCATTGCTGCCGACCCAGAACTGCACCTTGAGACGGGATTTGGAAAAATGGTTCCGTAGTGCGAACATCGAACCACACGTGCTGGCGGAGTTCGAGGATGCGGCCCTGACAAAAATCGTGGCGACGAACGGACTGGGTTTCATCGTGGTGCCCACCGTGGTCGCCTCCGAAGCGGTCGAGAGATACGGTTTTGTCCCGATCGGACGCACGAAGGAAGTGGAAACTCGTTTTTACGCGATCACAGCCG
>CAIVKO010000067.1 GCA_903906515.1 Akkermansiaceae bacterium | reverse complement strand
TTGAAATGAGGTGGCACTTGCCGGCCCACTCGTTTCATCATAGTTCCTCCGTGTCGGCCCGTCTCCATTCTCTATCAAAATCATCCCCGAATTTCCATGTTCACAGGTCTTGTTGAAGCCGTTGGCATCGTTGTCTCTCTCGAATCCAGAGGTGAACAAGCACGCCTCAGTCTGGACATTCCATTTGCTTCGGAGCTCCATCCCGGTGACTCGGTGGCCATCAACGGCTGCTGCCTCACTGTGGCCGACCTCTCACCCGGCACCACATCTTTCGATCTTCTCGCCCAAACACTGCGAGTCACCTCGCTCGGTGGATTGACCACCGGATCCAGCGTCAATCTCGAACGCGCCATGATGGCCGGTGACCGCTTTGGCGGCCACTTCGTCCAAGGTCATGTGGATGCCACCGGGAATATCACCCGCCTTGAAACCAGCGGGCAGGATCACATCGTCGCGGTTTCACTGCCGCCGGAAATCCACCGACTCTGCGTGGACAAGGGCTCCCTTTCGTTGGATGGTATCTCGCTCACCATCGCCGAACTCACGGAAAATGAAGCGGTTTTCTGGATCACCCCGCATACGTGGGAACACACCCACCTGCACACCGCATCCATCGGCCAAGCCATGAACTTGGAAGCCGATATGCTGGCCAAACATGTGGAAAAACTGATTTCAGCCAGGCTGCAAGGGACGTGCGGACAAGTTGGAGCTGATGCCGGGCTGTTGCCAATATGAGAGCCAAACCGGACACCGCGGAAGCCGCGCTCCAAGTCCGCGCAATCTACGCCGAGTGGGAAAGCCGCCCCATCCAACGCCACTGCACCGGCATAGCCGATTGCTGCCGCTTCAAACTCACCGGCCGCACTCCCTATCTTACCCGTGGCGAGGCACTGGTCGCCGCCCGCGCGTGGAAAGCCGCTGGTCGCAAAGATGTCGTCGTTCCCGCCGATGGCTCCTGCCCGTTTCTCCATCCGCACACCGGCAAGTGCCGCATTTACGACGGCCGCCCGTTCGGCTGCCGCACCCACTTTTGCGAAGTCGCCGGCGGACCCGCCCACCGCAACGACGTGCGGGATCTCATCCAACGCCTTGAGGATATCGACATCCGCCTCGGCGGATCAGGAGCCGTCAACCTGCCAACCGCCGCCAAGGAAGCGATGGACCGGGCCAAATAGCAGGGACGCCAATGGCACAGGGTCACACAAATATGATTTCAGCGAAACGCAGAGATGCGGAGTTCGCAAAGAAAAACGCTGAGTTTATGAGGTTTTGGAATTGGATCTGTATGACCGTGATTGCATTTTTCTCCGCGAAGTCCTCTGCGAACTCCCCATCTCCGCGTTTCGATCTTGCCCTTTGAAGGAAATTTCCGATGCATTTCCCCTGTTCTTTAGCAAAATTTCCCTTGGCGTATCGGAATCCGGAAGCTAGAAAGCCCGCTCATGACACGTTCTTCCATCGAACTCACCATCAAGATCTTCGTCGTCCTTCTTGTCGCGACGTTTGTTTGGACGCTGTGCCGCGTTTACGGAATGCTGGCCTAACAGCCCGCGTCCCGGCCTTCCACTGCTCGATACCTGTCCCGACAGGACTAGGAAATCAAAGGGTTCTCACAGGACAAGTCGGGAAACGACGTGAAATCACGATCGGCAGACCAAAGTTTTTTAACTCCGTGGTGCAGGCAAATCGATGCGATGCGGGCATCATGAATTTTTGGACCTTTGATTTTCCCCGCAATTGCCTGTCGGGCGAGTGTTTCGAAATAGCCCGGTCCTTCGCCCAATAACCTCAAGCCTGGACTGGCTTGCCATGCTTGAATCGCCTCAATGGCAGTCTCCAATGGCGACGGCGGATCATAGATTCGAGGATGGGTCACTATGGCGAGAAATTCATGAATACTGGACCATGCGATTGCCCACGGAGTCCCGGAATCGGCAAGCATGGTGACGCGGGCGAGGGCTATCTTATGCCACGGCGAGTCTTCCCGGTGCGCGTAAACCAGAATATTGGTATCAACAGCAATCATGAGTAAATGGCATCGCGGATTTTTTCCCAAGACGCGTCTTCAAACTCAGAACGGAGGCCATTTCCCTTGAAAGTAACCGGACTGACCTTGGTTGTGGGAAGAGGCTGATCGAGAGTGATGGCTAAAGATTCCTCAATTAAAGACCGCAAAGTGATACGCTGTGCACGGGCACGGGCCTTGGCGCGGACCAGAAGATTATCAGCAATCTCTATGGTTGTCTTCATATGGGTAACCATATTTGCCTGCGTGGCTTTGTCAAGGCATAACCCTCCGCCACGTCATTTCCAGGCAACTTGAACCTCGGCGATCCTGCCGTTTTTGTCGTCGTACTTGAGCATGCCGTGCTCCAACGCGTATTCGTGCACGCACTTGGTCACCTTCACATCGAAGGCGCAGTATTCGGCGATTTTGCGTAACGGCGCGAAATCCCCGGTTTTCTTGTGTTCCTGCCACCAGCGCAGGGCATCAAGTCCATCGGCCGTTTTGCCAGTCCCGAGCGTGGCGGAAGCGACGGAATCCAGCTTGAGGCGAAATCCGAGAATGGTTTCGAGTTCCAGCATCATGTCGAGGTTGATCGTCTGCTCGACGAGCGTGTGGAAAACCGCCGACTGAAGCACCGGATAGTCGAATTGGATGTGATTCCAACCGACCACAAGGTCCGCCTTAATCAACTCGTCGCCAAGGCGGTCGAGTTCGTTCTCGGTATAAATTTCGTAGGTGCCGCGGGCGGTGCTGTAGGTCACGGCCACCGAGATTCCCATCTTGTCCTTGTGCGCGCCTCCTCCGACATCGCGGAAGCTGCGCTGTGTTTCCAAATCGAAATAGACGATGTTTTTCCCGGTCACGCGTCCGTTTTAGCCATGGGCAGACGTGGCAGGCAAGCAATTGGATGCGGCGATTTCGTTCTTGTGGCTTGACCCGGATGCTTTGCCAAGGCAGGGTGCCGCCCCGCCGCAGTCCTGAGGGTTGCGGCACGCCCCGATAAATCGAACCAATCCACCGAAATTCCATGGCTGCGAAAATCTATACCACCAAAGACGCCCCTATCACCCCGCTCAAGAAGAAGACCCTGGCCGTGATCGGTTTCGGTTCACAGGGCCATGCCCACGCGCTCAATCTCAAGGATAGCGGGCTCAAAGTGATCATCGGCCTTTACAAGAAATCCAAGTCCCGCGAAGTCGCGAAAAAACTCGGTTTCGAAGTGATGGACACCGCGGAAGCAGTCAAAGCCGCCGACGTGATCTTCGTCGCCACTCCGGACACGGTGATCTCCTCGGTTTATGAAAAGGACATCGCCCCCAACCTCACCAAGGGTAAGACGCTACTTTTCTCCCACGGATTCGCAGTGCATTTCAAAACCATCACCACGCCGAAAAACGTGGATGTCATCCTCGTCGCACCCAAAGGCCCGGGCCACACCGTGCGTTCGCAGTTTGTCGCAGGCAAGGGCGTTCCCGGTTTGATCGCCGTGCACCAAAACCCCTCCGGCAAAGCCAAACAAACCGCTCTGGCCTGGGCCGGCGGTATCGGTTGCGCCCGTGCCGGCGTGTTTGAAACCAATTTCCGTGAGGAAACCGTGACCGACCTCTTCGGTGAGCAGTGCGTTCTCTGCGGTGGTGCCTCCGCCCTCGTCAAAGCCGGATTCGAAACTCTTGTCGAAGCTGGATACCAACCGGAAATGGCCTACTTCGAGTGCCTCCACGAACTCAAACTCATCGTGGACCTCATGAATGAGCAAGGCATCGCCGGCATGCGCTTCTCGATCTCCGAAACCGCCGAATGGGGCGATGTTTCCGTGGGACCCAAAATCATCGATGCTTCCGTCAAAAAGCGGATGCAGAAGCAACTCAAGGAAATCGAAAGCGGCAAGTTCGCCAAAGAATGGATCGCCGAATACGAAGGCGGCTACAAGCGCTTCAACGTCATCCGCAAGGACGAAGCCAACCACCAGATCGAAAAGGTCGGCGCAAAACTCCGCTCCACCATGAGCTGGCTCAAACAGAGCAAAATCAAGAAGGGCGCCAGCCAGGCGAGCTTCACCTCTTCTTCGAAGTGAGCCGCCCCAGCATCCGTTGCGCTGCCATTCGCTAGAGTGGTTTGCCGTTGTTGCAACCCGAATCAGGTTCACTTCCGTTAGGTCGAGGGTCCGCCTTCGGCTGTGCTTCTCGTAGCTCGTCCCGGGTTTTCTCCCGCCTATGCAAAGGCAAGGGTTTACGGTGCCTGGATCGGGATGTCTGAATTTACTTCTTTTTGTCTTTCGCCGATGGCTTGCGGGCTTCTGACGGATAGAGTGTTACCGGATTTTCCACTTTACCCGCAGGGCGTCTGGCGGTGGGCTTTGTTCCGCCGATTTCGGCGTTCACTTTTTCCGCGAGAGCCGTCAGCTTGACAACGATCTCCGGGTGCGCATCCGCAACATTGGTTTGCTCGCCAATCTCCGCATCAAGATTGTAGAGACGTGGGGTCTTGTTGGCGGCATCGGGCTTGGCGGGTTGTCCCATGGTCTCGTTTTGTGGAACAAGGGCGAGTTTCCACGGTCCTTGCCGCACAGCCTGAAGTTGATATCCGGAAAAATAATAATGAGCGTCCCGCTGGGATGTTTGGGTCTTGCCTAGGAGTATTGGCGAGATGTCCCGTCCGTCTATCACGGGTTGATCTGGAACGGTTCCTCCGGCAAGTGCGACAGCGGTGGGCAATAAATCGATGGTGCCTGCGACAGCATCCACCTTGCTGCTAGGTGCGATTTTTCCCGGCCACCAGGCGATCGTCGGAACACGCATGCCGCCCTCCCAAGTGCTGCCTTTTCCGCCGCGCAAGGGCCCGGCGCTACCGCTGTCGGCACCTTTGATAAGCCATGGGCCGTTGTCGCTGGTGAAAATGACCAAGGTGTTTTCTGCGAGCTTAAGATCACGCAGCGTGTCGAGCACGCGTCCTGTGCTCCAATCGATTTCCTCAATCCAATCACCGACCTGACCATTGCCGGACTTCTCGCGGAAGGCTGCACCGGGATGGATCGGAGTGTGGATGGCGGTGTGGGGCAAATAGAGCAGGAAGGGCTTGTCCTTGTTTTCCGTGATGAAACGAACGGCTTCATCGGTGTAGCGCTTGACGATGGTGCTCTGCTGATCATCGGTTAGAACCTCCACCACCTTGTCATCGCGAAGCAACGGCATCACCGCCAGGCCGGATTCGGTGGATTTGCGCTGCATGTCATTCGAGTAGGGAAAGCCGTAGTAGTGGTCGAATCCCTGGCGCGTTGGGAGAAATTCCGGTTGGTCGCCGACGTGCCACTTGCCGATGCACATGGTGGCGTAACCCCGTTCCTTGAGACGCTCGGCAATGGTGTGTTCATTTGGGTTCAGTCCGCTGGCTCCGCCCGGGCCATACACGCCCGGCACGTCGATGCGCGGGCCGTAGCAGCCGGTGAGCAACTGCGCCCGGGACACCGAGCAAACCGGCGCGGCGTAAAACGACGTGAGTTTCATGCCCTCAATCGCCATGCGGTCGAGGTTGGGGGTTTTCTGCTTGGTGGCACCGTAGGGGCCGATGTCTCCATAGCCCATGTCATCGATGAAGATGATGACGATGTTCGGGGGAGCGGCGGCTGTAATGGAGGAAGCGAGGATACCTAGAAACAAACAGAGTCTGATGAGGGTTTTCATGGGGATGGGTGATGGAAAATGTCAGTATTTCTCGACCGGACGATTACTCGACCGGACGAACGATTGTTTCAGGTGAATGTTTTTACGGCAATGCGCCGTCACCCCGACTTGAGTTGGTGGAAATGTCAGCGGATTTACTTTTCGTGGGAGATCAGGCTGGGATAAATGGGATCGTGAAGCTGGGGCCGTTCGTGGTCCGCCACCAACGTGGTGGCAAATCCGACGGCCTTGAGTGCGGCCTCAAACTTCAAGGCCTCACCGCGCTCCATGCCGTTCATGAAGATGCCGGATTTGCTTTTCGAATGGAGGTGCGTTTTCTGCGTTTTTGGCCGTTTTTCTAACAAACTTACTTTCTTCACATCCTGCTGATTTTCAGTGATTTAGGATGGAGGCGGAGGTGGGAATCGAACCCACGCATAACGGTTTTGCAAACCATTGCCTTACCACTTGGCTACTCCGCCGCTCGCATGTCGCGGGGGCGAGGTATTACGCGTTTATCGGGTGGGTGTCAATGCCGGGATTTGTAAAAATGCGGAATCCAGGGCGGAAAGCGCATGATCCAGTTCGTCGATGGTCACGCACAGCGTGGGCATGAGGACGATGGTGTCGAGGATTGGCCGGGTGAGTAGGCCGTGGGCGCGGGCGACCATGCAGACCGTTTCCCCCACTCGTGATTCCGCGGGAAATCGGGTGCCGCAGGGTTGGCGGAGCTCGATGCCGGCGATGAATCCGCATTGGCGGATGTCGTGGATGATCGGGTGGGCGGCTTTGAGGGTGGCGAGTCCGGCTCGCAGGTGCTCGATTTTGACAGGCAGGCGGGCGAGGGTTTGTTCCTGATCGAACACATCCAGGCTGGCGAGCGCGGCGGCGCAACCGGCCGGATTGGCCGTGTAACTATGGCCGTAGTAAAATGCCCGCTCCGGCGATCCGAGAAATGCCTCGTAAACCCTGCGCGTTGTCATCGTGGCGGCCATCGGCAGGTATCCGCCGGTGAGGCCTTTGGCCAGACAGAGGAAATCCGGGATGACGTTTTCATGCTGGCAGGCGAACATTTTTCCTGTGCGGCCGAAGCCGGTCATGACTTCGTCGAGGATGAGGTGGACGCCGGTTTGATCGCACCAGGCACGCAACTCCGCGAGCATTCCGGCAGGCCATGGCCGCATTTCGTTGACGCCTTGGATCAACGGTTCGATCACCACGCCCGCGAGGGTTTTTGGGTCTAGCGCGCGGAGATCGTCGAGCAAACCGACATGGGTGACCGGATAACCGTTGCCTTTGAATTTTTCGAAAAACCGGCCCACTCCGCCGAGCGAGGCTGCGCCGAGCGTGTCGCCGTGGTAGCCGTTGGAGAAGGCGGCGAAGCCGTTGCGGGCGGGTTCGCCGGTCTGCATGCGGTATTGCACGGCCATTTTCAGCGCGCATTCGACGGCGGTAGAGCCGTCATCCGAGAAAAACACGCGCTCCAGAGTGTGGTCCGGAAAAAACCCGCACAGCCGTGAGGCCAGTTCCGCCGCGCCGGGGTGGGTGAAGCCGAGAAACGAAGTATGGGCGGATTTTTCGAGTTGATCGCGGATGGCGGCGGTGATCACCGGATGCGCGTGGCCGTGGATGTTGGTCCAGATCGAGGAATTTCCGTCTAAATAGCGGCGTCCCTCGGAATCCCAAAGCCACGCGCCCTGGCCGTGGGTGAGGACCAGCGGATCATGCTCTGCGGCGCACCATTCGCCCTGGCGGGTGAATGGGTGCCAACAGTGGGCTTGATCGGCCTGGATCCAGCGGCGGGTGTCGTCACGCATCGCCGCGAGCATGATCAGGAATGAAGGCAGCGGCAAGGGAGAAGCGGGACAAGGGTTGATCCGTGCTTGATCCGGCGGGCAGGTACGTTTAGTTCCTGCGGCCCGCTTTCATGTCCGTCTCTCCTTATGCCATTCCATCGCCCGCGCTGCAGCGCGAGGTGACGCGCCGCCGATCGTTCGCGATCATTTCTCACCCGGATGCGGGAAAGACGACGCTCACCGAGAAATTCCTGCTTTACGGGGGTGCCCTCAATCTGGCGGGCAGCGTCACCGCCCGGAAAAACCAGCGGGCCACCACCTCGGACTGGATGGAGTTGGAAAAACAACGGGGAATCTCCGTGAGTTCCACCGTGCTCCAGTTCGAATACAAGGATTGCGTGGTCAACATTCTGGACACCCCGGGCCACAAGGATTTCTCTGAGGACACTTACCGCGTGCTCACTGCCGTGGATGCCGCCGTGATGGTGGTGGATGCCGGCAAGGGCATCGAAAGCCAGACAAGGAAACTCTTCGAAGTCTGCCGCCGCCGCGGGGTGCCGATTTTCACTTTCATGAACAAGATGGACCGACCGGCCCGGCCATCGCTTGATCTGGTGGACGAGCTGGAAAATGTGTTAGGTATCCATGCTTATCCACTCAACTGGCCACTCGGCGATGGTCCGCGCTTCAAGGGCGTCTATGACCGCGAGCAAAAGCAGGTGCATCTTTTCCAACGCACCGTGCATGGCGCCTACCGCGCGCCGGTGGCCGTGACCGGCATCGAGGACGAGAGCGTCCGCGAGGCGGTGGAAGAGGGGACATACCGGCAGGTGTGCGACGAATTGGAATTGTTGGAAGGCGCGGGCGCGGACTTCGATGTGGCCAAGGTCCTTGCCGGTGAACTCACGCCGGTGTTTTTCGGTAGCGCGGCTAACAATTTTGGCGTGCAGCTATTGTTGGATCGGTTTCTCGAACTCGCCCCATCACCGCTGCCGCGTGACAGCGGTGATTTTAAGATTGACCCGGCGTCGGAGGAATTCTCCGCCTTCGTGTTCAAGATTCAGGCGAACATGAATCCGAAACACCGCGACCGCGTGGCCTTCGTGCGCATCGTTTCTGGAAAATTCGAGCGTGACATGAACGTGCTCAACACCCGCAGCGGCGAACGCATGAGGTTGGGAAACTCGCAGCGCCTGTTCGCGCGCGAGCGCGAAACGGTGGACGACGCCTACGCCGGCGATGTCGTGGGATTGGTTGGGAATTATGATCTTCTGATCGGCGACACGCTGGCTAACGGCAACGGCGTGATGTTCCATGAAATCCCGCGGTTCGCGCCGGAATGTTTTTCCTATCTGCACAACAAGAGCACGGCAAAATACAAACGATTCCGCGATGGTCTCCAACAATTGTTGAAAGAAGGCGTGGCCAGCGAGTTCCAACTGATCGATGCCGGACCCTCTCAGGTGCCGTTGTTAGGTGCGGTCGGCCCGCTGCAGTTCGAGGTCCTGCAATACCGGCTCGAAGGTGAATACGCTGCGGAAACGCGAATCGAATCCGCGAGTTGGTCGCTCGCCCGCTGGCTCAAACCGAAATCCGGTGATCCGATGGCGCCCGAGGAGCGCCCGTCGCTTTCGCTGGGCGTCGCGTTGGCCCGCGATTCCAACGGCTGGTTGGTCGCCCTGCTGCCGAGCGAATGGGCGCTCAAAACCTTCACCGACAAGAACGAGGATTGGATCATTTCCGACCAACCGTTTCCACCGCCGGTGGCGGGAAGATGAGAGAGCGAACGACTTCCTGATTCTCCCCTGCCTACGATAATATTCAGACAGGCTCTAAGACGAACACCCGGTGAGAAAATCTATCCAATCTTGTTAATCCGTAGGGTGGCAGATGGTTTTAGGCAGAATCATGGACAGCAGAATCATTGGATGTTCGCGGATTAGCGACGGTCATAGACACGCCGTTGCAGCCTATGTCAGATTTTTCCTAAACTTCTCTTCAATTGACGAGCGGGCGGGCGTCAGTCATCTTCTGCGCCGATGACTCCGCTAGAAGCTCTTGTTGCCCTGAACTCGCTGCCAAAAATCGGCCCCGTGCGGGTTAGGAGATTGTTAGAGTCTTTTGGAAATCCGGCGGCCATTCTCGGCGCGCCCAAGGATCGGTTGATGCGGGTGGATGGCATCGGCGAGGAAACCGCAGGCATCCTCCATGCGTGGCAGGATCACGCCGATCCTGCGGCGGAAATCCAGGAAGCGAGCCAGCGCGGCATCGCCATCGTCACTCAGGATGATGAAGGGTATCCGACGCCGTTGCGCGATGCTTATGATCCGCCGTTGCTGCTCTATGTATGGGGAAAAATCGAGGCGCGGGACCGTCATGCCATCGGTGTGGTGGGATCGCGCCGGACGACCACCTATGGCACGCAAGCGACCAAGAAACTTTCCTATCAGCTTGCGCAGTCCGGGTTCACCATCATCTCGGGTCTTGCACGGGGGATCGACACCGCGGCGCACGAGGCCGCCATCGCCGCGAACGGACGGACCATCGCCGTGATCGGCTCCGGTCTTGGTAAACTCTATCCGCCGGAAAACCTCGGCCTCGCGGAGAAAATAGCGAGCGGCTTCGGCGCGGTGGTTTCCGAATTTCCACTGGGCACCGCGCCGGACAAACAGACATTTCCGATGAGAAACCGGATTGTCGCCGCATGGTGTCGCGCGTTGTTAGTCGTCGAGTGTCCTGCCTGGTCAGGCTCGCTGATCACCGCGAATCTGGCATCGGAATATGGAAAACCGATTTTCGCGGTGCCCGGACCGATTGACAAGCCGACCTCCGCCGGGTGCAATCAGCTCATCCGCGACGGAGCCACGTTGGTAGCGGATGCCAGTCACATTTTGGACGATCTGGGTGATCTACCGTTCGCTCGCAAGGCATCGGCAGTTGAGCCGCAGGCGGAAATCCCGGAGTTGCCGGAAGAAGAGGCGGCGGTTTTCGCGGTGCTTTCCAGCGATGAATCGCCCGTGGATCGGATCATTGAGCGCTGCGGCCTGCCCGCGCACGTCGTGACCGCCACCTTGATGAAACTCGAAATGCGACGGCTCGTCCGCGCTTTGCCTGGATTCCGTTTTGCGCGGCGCTGAGGCGGGCAGGTGCAGCCTTGGCGGCTTCGCTCTAGGGTAAAGATAAATAGCCCGCTTTCTGGATTGGCAGGACGGAATCGTGCGTCTAGCTTCTGCCTTCTTCCATGTCAGCCAAGACCCATTTTCACTTCACCGGCATCTGTGGCACCGCCATGGGGGCTGTCGCCTCGGCCATGAAACAACGCGGATTCACCGTCACCGGGTCCGATGCGAATGTTTATCCGCCCATGTCGGATTTTCTACGTGGACAGGGTATCACGATCGCCGAGGGATACCGCGAGGAAAACATTCCGCCGGATACGGATGTCGTCGTCATCGGCAATGCCATCTCGCGCGGCAACCCGGAAGCCGAGGCCACGCTTGACCGGAAACTACTCTATCATTCCCTGCCCGAGGTGATGAAAGAGTATTTCCTGCGCGGCAAACGCAATCTCGTCGTTTCCGGCACCCACGGCAAAACCACCACTTCTTCGATGCTCGCGTGGCTGCTCCGCCACGCCGGACGCAATCCGGGTTTCATGATCGGCGGACTCCCGAAAAACCTCGGCTGCGGTGCGGTGTTCACCGACTCCGAATTCACCGTGCTCGAGGGGGACGAATACGACACCGCCTTCTTCGACAAGCGTTCGAAGTTCCTTCACTACCTGCCCGAGTGCGTCGTCATCAACAACATCGAGTTTGACCACGCCGACATCTACAACTCGCTCGACGAGATCAAGCTGACCTTCCGCCGCCTGCTCAATATCGTCCCGCGAAAAGGCATGGCTTTCATCAATGGCGATGATCCTAACAGCATTGATGTCGCCACCGGCGCGCCCTGCCCCGTCACCACCGTCGGCTTGGCGGAGACCTGCGCCCTACGCATCGAAAACATCACCTACGAGACGGATCGTAGTTCCTTCACCCTCGGCGGCATCCCTTACTCGGTGCGCATGACCGGCGAGTTCAACATCCGCAACGCCGCAATGGCCGCCGCCACCGCAGCTTTCGCCGGACTGACAAGCAATGAAATCCGCGACGGACTCGAAAACTTCGACGGCGTAGCCCGCCGCCAGGAACTCCGTGGCGAGGTCAACGGCATCAAGGTCATCGACGATTTCGCCCACCACCCGACCGCCATCCGGCTAGCGGTGCAGAGTTTGCGCCAGAGCCACCCGGATTCACGGTTGTGGATTCTTTTCGAACCCCGCTCTAACACGACCCGCCGCGCCGTCTTCCAGAACGAACTCGCCGAGGCCCTCGCCCTGGCCGATTTCGCCGTCGTCGCCGCCATGCAGGACCTTCATAAAATCCCGGAAAACGATCGGCTCGATCCGGTGAAACTCTCCGCCGACATTGCCCGCCTCGGCGGCAAGGGTTTCTACCTTCCCGACGTGGCAACCATCGTCGCCGAAGTCAAAAACCACGCCCAGCCCGGTGATGTCATCGCAGTGCTTTCCAACGGCGGCTTCGGCGGTATCCATGAGAAATTGTTGGCCGCGCTCGCTTCCTAATGATCCGGGAGCGGTTCCGCAGGCATCTGGCACGTGAAAAGGCGCGGACCCCATTACAGAATCCGCGCCTTTTATGTCCCCCATTTGCGCATGGCAAACGGCTTGGTGCAATCGGGTTTCCCCCCGGAATCCGTATTGCCCGCCTGCCCGCGCGAGGTGAGCAAAAAATGCGGCATATTTCGGATTTGTAAATACTTAAGTTTAGGAAAAGGTATTTTTTACGCTCCAAAATAATGAAGCAGAGCCTCGATAGCCCCGCTTCCATGGACGCCACGGGTGACGATGCCACCGCTCGATGAGACCTTGGTTTTGATCAGATCCACGGAATTCGCCGGGCAGGCTGTCATGCCGGCATGGGCAGGATCGAGCATTTCCTCATCGTTGTGACTATCCCCCATTGCGAAACAACGGGCGGCGGAAAGTTGATAGAGGCGGGCGACTTCGGACAGGCTGCTGCCTTTTTGGAAATCGCGGTGGCCAAAGCGCAGATAGATCGAGTTCCTCTGCCATGAAAGATGAGGTTCGTCGGCGACCATAGGCGTGATGTGATCGACGATCCACGCCATTTCCTCCTCGGTGCGGGAAATGATGCCTGCGGGTTCCCCATCGAATTCCATCCAGCGGGCACCGGTGTGCTGTTCCACCTCATGTCGGATACGGCCGAGCAGCTTGCGCAGATGTTTGAAAAGCCCGTGGACCTCTTTCTCGCAGCGCTTGTTCCATGGCACATGCGGCAACCAGCGGCCGAAGCTATTCGGAAAATACACCTCGCATTCGCGGGCTACCACCCAGTCCGGCAGGAACGGAAAACGACTTTCGATGAATCCTTCCACCAAATGCGCCATCGACCTGCCAGTATTGATTCCCCAGACGATTTGTTGCTCGTCACGCAGTTTGCTGAGCAAAGCGAAGAACGCTTCCGGCACCGGCGGGTCGCCCGCCGGATCGTGCAGAGTGCCATCGAAATCAAAGGAAAGGATGGCCTGGGGCAGCTGGATTTGATGAAGAGGCTTCACGGGAAATTCGATGGGTTATGCAGGCACGGCAGGCTTGAGGCGGCGATCCATAACCTGTTGCGCTTGATTCTATTTAAGGAATCCGTCGAGCGCTTCGGATTCAGGTGTCCAATAGCTCACCGACTTGACCTTTCCTCCGGTAAGCGCGAGCACGGTCACCTTGCCCTTTTGCTCGGGAAATTTGGAGATCAGCGCGGCATCATCGCCTAGAATGATCTGGTGGACGTATTTTTTCATCTTCGGTAGTGCGAAGGCCCTGCCGATGCCGGGCATGCCGAAAATATTGGCGATATAGACCGCTTTTTTTCCGCCGAGATACTCCTTGCCGAGGCCGTTGAGCACGCCGTTGGCCTTTTTCCCGGTTTCCATGTCATGGCTGACGAGCAGAAAACTCGTGGATGCCGGTTTCAGGGTAAAGACTTGCTCGTGCTGGTCCTTGGCTGTGAAAGCCTCCACCTTTGAGCCCGCCTCATAAGGCGCGGCTAGCGATAAGCCGATGGAAAAAGCGGTGGTGGCAAGGATCGTGCCGACAATTTTGTGCATTTTGGATATCATGTTGTATTGGGGAGTCCGGCAATAGAGCACGTCTCAGGCCGGATGCAAGTTCCCTCAACGGTAAAGCACCTGTTGCAGGTAAAGCCCGTCCGCAGGGGCGCAGTTTGGGGCCTTGCCGAGGGGCAGGCCGGGAGCTTGGTCGAGCAGCGCGGCGAGGTCATCCATGCGGAGGCGGCCTTGCGCGGCCTGGACGGCGGCACCGGTGAGAAATCTAACCATCTTGTAGAGGAATCCGTCGCCCACCCAGCTGATGCGGTAGCCGTCGGCGAGGGTTTCCATTTCGGCGCGGTGGATGGTGCGGAACCAATCCATATCCGGTTGCTCGTTGCCGCGATAGGCGGCGAAGGCATGGAAATCGTGACGGCCTTTGAACAGATCGAGCGCCTGTTGGAGAACATCCGCATCCAGCAAGCGTGGTAGATGCCAGGCGAGCCCGGCTTTCAACGGCGGTAGCACGGGATCGGTGCAGAGATCATAATGATAGATTTTCCCGATGGCCGAGAAGCGGCTGTGGAAATCTTGTGCAACCTCCTCGCAGGCCATGATGCGGATGGTGGGTGGCAGTTTGCAATTCAGCGCCGGCACCCAGTTGCATGGATTCATCGAACTTTCCGGCGGCGGTTCGAAGTGTGCGGTCTGGGCAAGCGCGTGCACGCCGGTGTCCGTGCGACCGGACCCCTGGAGTTTCAGCGGTTGCTTGGCCACTTCCTCAAGCGCCTTTACGATGAAATCCTGCACGGTGTTGCCACACGCCTGCGATTGCCAACCGTTGTAGGGGCGTCCGTCATAGGCGATGGTGAGCTTGAGGGGCATGGATGGGGGATTAGAAATTTGAAATTTGAGATTTGTTAGATTCCCATCCACAGGTTCAGGATCTCCACTGCGGCAGCCTGGTCGATCACGGCTTTTTGTTTGCGGGCATTGCGGCCCGCTTCGCGGAGTTTGGCTGCGGCGCTGGAGGTGGTCAGCGATTCATCGATGAACACCAGTGGGATATCCGGCAATCGTTGTGTCAACAAAGCGGCGAAATCACGGACCTTGGCGGCGGAATCCCCCTCGCTGCCATCCATGCGCAGAGGCAAACCCAGAACGAGCGTGCGGGTTTTCCGTAAGTGAGCGAGTTGTGCAATGCGCTCGATGGCATTCACCCGCCCGCAGTCGATGGTTTCCACGGGATGGGCGAGAATGCCGAAATCGTCGGTGGCAGCAATGCCGATGCGTGAGGCACCATGATCGATGCCGAGCGCGGGGTGAGGGGAGTTGGAAACGTCCGTAGTCAACAGACCGAAGTGTGCAGCGGTCAAGACAAGTTCGCAAGGGTAGTTTCTAGTCCGCTCAAAGCAACTCTTCGGGAAGCAGCGGGCTTAGATTCTTGATGGCGTCCGCCTGGTGGCGGTTGGCGACGAGCAGAGCGTCCTTGGTTTGCACGACGATGAGGTCGCTCACTCCTAACAGAGCGATGTGACTTCCGGGCAGGGCGTTGAAGACGATGTTGTTATTGGAATCCAGTTCGGAGATTGTTTGGTTGGAGCGGTTTTCATCACCGTGTGTTCCAAGGTATTTGGCGATGGAGATCCACGAGCCGACATCATCCCAATCAAAGGTGGCCTCGATGTTGAGGACGCGGTCGGCGGATTCCATGAGCGCGTAGTCGATCGAGCGGGCGGGCAGGGTTGCGAAGCGGGTGGCGATGGTGGTGGGGATATCCGGGGATTGTTGGATTTCCGCTACGAATTTCCCGAGTTCCGGAGCGTGTTGGTTGAGTTGCCGGATCACGGTGGGCAATGACCAAACGAACATGCCCGCATTCCATGAAAACCCACCTTGGCGGAGAAATTGCGCGGCGAGTTCCGGGTCGGGTTTTTCGCGGAAGCGTTTCACCTCGTGGGGTGGGTTTTCACAAACGAGTCCCGGGATGGACGCGGGTTCGCCGCGCTCGATATAACCATAGGACGGGCAGGGCCAAGTTGGCTGGATGCCGATGGTGACGAGCCCGTCTGACATTTCCGCAGCGGCCAGGGCATCGCTCATGACGGACCGGAAGGCGGCTGCGTCCTGGATCAGTTGGTCCGATGGAAGGACCATCATCAGGGCGTTAGGGTTTCTAGCGGCGACGAGTGCGACTCCGAGTGCCACGGCTGGGCCGGTATCGCGTTTCGCCGGTTCTGCGAAGATATTTTCAGCGGGGATCATTGTTGCGTTGGTGCGCACGGCATCCAGTTGTTTTTCATTGGTTAGAATGAGGATGTTTTCCAATGGCACCACACCGTCCAGTCGGCGGATCGTTTGTTCGAGCAGTGTGCCGTGGCCGAAAAGGTCCAGAAGTTGTTTCGGCAGGGAATTTCGGCTCAGCGGCCAAAAGCGGGTCCCGGAACCACCGGCGAGAATCAAGGCGTAGGTATTTTCTTGAACTGGCATAGTGGAGGTATAGTTGTGCATTTTTTTCCGGCTGAAAAGGCGGAATCCGTGAAATTTCATGTTTCCATGGTTGTCGCCGGCACCGGATGCGGGTAGATTCGGCCCCATGTCAGACGAGCACACGGAAACGACACCCGCATGGGTGGAAAACAGCACCCTCGCCGCACCGGCCCTTCTTGGAGCGGCAGCAGGTCTATTATTAGGCGATTTGATGCACCCCAACGCGCGCCGCGGGGTGGGAATCGGTCTTGGAGCGCTGGCGATTGTCGCCATGCTTCCAGTCGTCGTCGGCGGGGTGGCCAGCCTGGTCACCGGACCGAAAAGCCGTGTGGGAGTGCGCCGCAGGATCCAACGCATCCGCGACGCCGGCATCGGCGCGCCGGATTACGATGAAGTGGATGCCGAGCTGCGCGAGCAAGGGTTGCTCTAACCGACGTTGCTCTCGGTCGTCACATCGGCCACTCAATGTGTGCGGACTGCTGCCATGATAATGGCGGCACCGAAGGAACGACGCGCAGTCAAAAAGCGTGTCAAATCACCGGGTTTTTGCCCCAAAGCCTCCCATGGCGTCTGCCATGCACGCCATCCAAGGCCTCATATTTCCTGAAACTACGGCCGCAGATGAAGCGTAGACACGAAAGCTTTGTGGAAACCCCGGTTGTTCCCAAAAAAATCTCCACCTCAATGATATGAAAAAGATCACGATGAAAAAATTGTCACGCGGCTGGATCATAGGAACAACTGTTAGCCTTTCCCTTGGGATCATGCCGGCAACTTTGGCAGCGGATGGCGGCGCGCAGGGAGCTGCCACAACGAAGACCGCAGCCTCTTTCTACAAAACTCCGCCACTCTTCTCCACCGCGCCTCAGGAAACCAAATCCATGGAAACCATCGACCGTTTTGGCCCGGTCGGCATTGGTATCGAACTGCATCAGCCAGCCTTTACGATGAAGATTCAGAACATCGAGAAGGGATCACCCGCCGGTTCGTGAATGGGTTCACAGCCTGGCTGACAAAAAGCCACCCACCTATTCGTGGCACCTCGGCTATGGAGGGATTCCCTTGTGCGAATACTACCTGCGGACTGGGGACAAAGACGCTTTGCCGATCATCCAGGCATGGGCGGACACTGCGGTCAAAGAGGAATTCATGGGCGGTTGGTCCCAAAAAGGCCACGCGGCGGCAGTCACCTACGGCGGCGGCGGTGGACTCCACAATGCCGCGGGCACCTCGGTGGTCACCTTTTTGATGCTGGCCAAAGAATGCGGCGCGAAAATCCCGGATCCATCCCTGCACAGAGTGCTGACCCAATATTTCCGCTTTGCCGGCCGTGGCAACAATCCTTATGGCGACAACCTGCCGGAATTCGGGTTCGTGGACAACGGCAAGAACGGCACGCTTTCATTCGCCATGGCGGCTGCGGCGTCGCTCACGCCGGATGGTGAAAAATCGGTGTATGCCGGTGCCCGCGATGCAACCGCCTTAACCGGATTTTACACCACCACTTTCATGCTCCATGGCCACACCGGTGGAGGAATCGGTGAGCTATGGCGCAGTGCCGCCATGGGACTTCTCTATGGAAAACAACCCGAACTCTACCGCGAGTTCATGGAGAACCGGCGCTGGCATTATGAACTATCACGCCGGTTCGATGGCTCATTCGGCATTATCGGCGGAGCCAGTTACGATGTCACCTCATGGGGCTGGATAGCACCTATCTGGGCGCAGCGAGCGGTACTGGAAAAATCCGCCAAAAACCGGCCATGGACCTGTTTCACTCGACCGACCCGCGCGTACGCCGTGCCATCATCCAGGCGATCGGTGAAAGACTCGCTGGCGAAGAACTCACCACTTTCCTCGGCAAACAAGGGTTCGACGAGTTGATCGAAATGCTGAGAAATCCTGAAGAATCATGGTGGGTCAAGCATGCCATCCTGATGCTTCTCTCCCATGCTTCTGCGGACGCGATCGCTCCGCATCTCGATCTCATCACCGGATTGCTCAAGCATCAGGAGTGGTGGATTCAAAACGCGGCCCTGTGTGCCTTGGCACCGGTCGTCACCGATGATCGCTGTTACCGCAAGGCCATCCCCGCCATCGGCGAAATGCTGACCCAGTGCCAGCGGTGGAATGCTTCAGGCCCCGTGCGTTACGGACCATTGGCCATCAACCTGCGCGATGCAGGCCCCGAGGTGCAGAAACTGGCCATGGAATGCCTCAAGAGCGCATATTCCAACTATGCCGGCAAGCAGACCGCTGACGGCGGCCTGGACATCAGCTCGGTTTACAATTCCCACCTCGAGTTCATCGCCAAAACCCTGTCCACCGTGCCCGGCGGTTATGATGTTCTCTATGGGATCGCTAAACAACGATTTCCCAAAGATTCGTTGCCCTACGATGAAATCTTCCTGAGCGCAGACTCCGACAAATTTGGCCCCGACCTGCTCAAGGCGATGCAACCGCTTATCCGTGACCGGCTGATCTACGAGCACATGGCAACTAACCGTTCCAAGTTGTTAGACGCGGCTGCGGCCAAGGTTCAAAGAAACTATGTCGGCGGCGCGGGTCCGTTGAACGATCTCGTCCGCCTCTATGAAAAAATCGGCCAGAATGATTACGAATGGCACCCCTACGGACCTAATTTGAAAGAAGCGAAGTGGGATTACTTCATGTTCGATCCACAGGAGAAACAGGCCTACGACGCATCGCCGTGGCGTTACCGGAAAGTCACGTATCCTGCGGGAATGGAATCATGGTTCAAACCGGATTTCGACCCGGCCAAGGCTGGATGGAAGCAGGGACAAGCTCCGTTCGGACAATACAATGGCAAACTGATCACCGACATGGCGGAGATGGCCAAATTCAAATGCGGGATCGGCCGGTCGATGCGCACGCTCTGGGACAAGGAGGTCCTGCTGATGCGCGGAACCTTCCAGATCCCGCCGCTCAAGGAGGGGCATCACTACCGTTTGAGGATTGGTGACAAATCGGATGTCGGTTGCGGGGATGGCTACCGGATTTACATCAATGGCAAGCAACTTATCGAAAACAAGAGCGGTATCGGCAGGCGCGAAGGAGGGCAGCCCCGTGGTGCCTTCATCACACAGGACTTCATCGATGAATTCAAAAAAGGACCCGTCACATTGGCCGCGACATCATTCCTGCGATACGGTGAAAAGGCGATTGTGACCATGCCTCCGTTGCCACAGGGGACTTTCCAACTTTTGTTAGAAGAAATGAATGTGCCGCCGCTCGACGCCGCCACATTCCGCAAGGCCGCCACCGTGATGCCCATGCTCACATCCGAATGGCAGGAGAAACAGGATCCGGAAAAAGGGGATATTTCCAATGAAGCCAAGCCGTTCCATTACGACGGCAAGTTTGTGGCCGATCCGAAACTCCTCGGCACTTGGACGACTGTAGCGATGGTATCGACCATCGAGGAATTCGTCCCGGCCGCCAAGGGAAGCATCAAGAATCCACCCATCCCGAGTCTTACCTTTCAGGACGGTGGCCAAACCAACTCCGACGCCTACATTTGGTCCGGCAACCTCCTGATGGACCTCAATCGCTTCCAAACTCTTAAAATCACGCCCAAAACCATTGATGGCGGTGATTACCTCTTCATCGAGGCAGGCGGATTCAACAGCAAGAATCCTGTGGGTTGGAAATCGCAGTGGGTCGTGATGAAGCGCGGCGCGAAATGAGCCCCATCAAATCGAACGGAACAAAGTTTTCAGGGTAATCGGGAGTCGCCCTTTATTTGGAGGCGTCGGGCAGAATGCCCGGGCCACGTGGCGCGGGCATCCTGCCCGACGCCTTAATTAACCCTTGCACACTCTCCCGCCTATGCGGCGGCGTTTCAGCAGAAACAACATGCCCAGTCCACCTAACAGCGCGGCTCCTTGTTCGGGAATAGCAACAAGTGCCAGCTGATTGTTTCCAGCTCCGTATGCATAGTCGATGGTGTAACCTGTCGGTATGTCAACGACCGTGCCGAACTGCGTGACCGGACCGGTGAATGTGTCATAAGTGGCGAAGACATAAGCACTATCATGCAGCTCGCCACCAAGACCGGTGAATACGATGGTCGAAGACGCGCCGAGCTGGAGTCCGTGCTGGATGTTTACCTGGTCGATGGTGTTGGTGGTTCCGTTCCAGTCGATCGACATCATGTGATCGACATACACACTGAACACCCCGATGGTTCCGATTTCGTTAGGATTTCCGGGAGCGATATTGCCGTGAACCGTAACGTCTCCACCCAACGTGCCATTGCCGGCGAGAGTTGCTCCAGAGGCAACCGTGGTGCTGGTGTTTCCAAGCGAACCATTGACTAACAAGGTTCCGGCGGAGACCAGCGTTGCTCCGGTGTAGCCGCTGTTGCCGGTGAGCGCGAGCGTTCCGTCGCCGCTCTTGGTGATGCCGTTGCCACTACCGGAAATTGCTCCGGAAATAGTGAGTGTGTCGCTGGCGTGAGCCACCGAGACATTTGCATTGCTGGCCAAGGCCATTGGAGCGGAAATCGTGTGGTTGCCATTGTCATCGGCGATGACCGCTGCAGCGCCGTTGCCTTTGAATGTCAACGAACCGCCGGTTCCCAGCGCCAAGGTGTAGGATTGGTCGTGATCAAACCGGATGCCGCTCAATGAAGGGTTGGCACCATTGAGTGATACCGTGGATGGCCCTGAGGTCGCATTGCCAAATGTAGCCGTGTCATTGACGCTGAGAATACCGTCAAGTCCTGCAACTCCACCCGCATGCGTCCAGTTGCCATACGCATTCACGTTGTTTCCCCAACTCCCACTGCCCTCGATGTTCCAGACGCTTTGACCGGTGTAGGCGAAGCCGTTGACGGTGACATTCTGGGAAGTGAGCGCGGTATTGGCGAGTCCGCTGCTACTAACAGCCTGGGAGGTGAAATTCACACCGATCAATCCGGTTTTCTGTCCTGCGGTGTTGTCGGAAATCCCGACAATCATATTGCTGGAGTTGTTTGACTGGCCTGCAATGCCCGTCACCGAGCCGGATGAGGTGAATCCAGTTGCCGTGGTGCCGAACACTCCACCGAGTGATTCGGTGAAATTACCCGCAGCCGTCGTGTTTCCCACCGTGAGCGCCTGGGTGCCGAAGGTGCCTCCCGCGTGGATTCGTCCGAGGTCAACCGACGGCGTGATCGTCGCGACCGCGTAGTCGTAAAGGTCGATGTAGAGCGCCTTGTCGGCGGGGACGTCGTGGAAGGCATTGTGGTATTTGGGCAGCCCGGTGACTCCTGTGAAGTTACCGGAGGACGTGCCGGTGTAGGTAATGAGTTTGTAGGAACCCGCGCCCGCGCTGCCGAGGCCGCCGGCGTTGTTGTTGTCAATGAGGTTGATCGTGCCGCCGTAATTCACGTCGCCAGTGACGTCGACCCTGTCGCTGGTGCCTGGCGATGCATGGTTGGCACCGGGGGTGCCGAGTTCGAAATTCGCGATGCCGGCGAGGGTGAGATGGCCTGAGACGGTGAGAGTCCCGATTCCACCGTCGCCCGGCTGGAGGGTTCCATCGCTTTGCACATCCATCGCCCCGGTGGTGCCCGTCCCGTTGAGGGTGGCGCCGGTTTTGACAACCGTTGCCCCGGAGCCGCCGATATTGCCGTTGACCGTCATCACGCCCGACTCCACCGTCGTTGTGCCGGTATAGGTGCTGTTGCCGGTGAGGATGAGCGTGCCTGTGCCGGCTTTGGTAAAACCACCGCTGCCGCCATTATTCGCAATCGCGCCGCCATAGGTGAGGGTTTGGCTAGATGCGACATCGATGATCCCCGCACCCGAGGGGCCGACAGCAATGCCCCGGTTCGATGCCAGCGTGAATGTGGAAGTAGCGGTGAGTGTCGCGCCTGCGTTGATCACAAGATTCGCGGGAGTGGCGAGATTGGGAACGGTCCCCAAATTCGCGTCGCTGCCGACAGCCAGTGTGCCAGCGGAAATCGTGGTGCCTCCGGAAAAGGTATTCGTTCCCGTGAGGGTCAGGACGCCGGTACCGGTTTTGGTTAGGGCGGTCGTGCCGTTGCCATTTTCGATCACACCACCGAATGTGGAAGTCTGGTCGTTGCCGCCTGCGGTCAACGTGACGGATCCTGTTTTGGTATTGGTTACAAGACCTTGTCCGGACAAACCGTTGACAAGAATGCTGTTGTTGTTGAGGTCCAGTGTCGCAGAGAGTTGGAGATTGCCTTTTCCTGTGCCGGATGGGATGGCGGCGGCATTCGCGATTTGAAGTGAGCCGCTGGAAACCGTCGTGTCACCGGAGTATGTGTTAGACCCGCCGAGGGAAAGGGTGCCCAGACCGGTCTTGGTGAGTCCACCGGTTCCGGATCCGTTGTTAGCAAGGATTCCGTTGTAGGTGAGCGTCTGGTTGAGTGCCGCGTCGAGGATGCCCACGCCGCTGCCCGTAGCCGGACCAACGGCAATGCCGCGCTTGGAGTCTATTACAAACGTGTTAGCAGCGGAAATTCCGCCGCCATTGAGCACGATGTTGGCCGGGTGGACAGTGGCCGGTATCTCGCCAAGTGCGCCATACGAGGTGATGGCCAGCAGCCCGCCGGTCACTGTGGTGTGGCCGGAGTAGCGGTTGACGTTGCTCAACGTCACCGTGCCGGAGCCGGTCTTGACCAGTCCAATCACACCTGTCCCGTCATTGATCGTGCCGCCAAACGTGCCAGATCCACCGCTGGAACCAATGGTCAGCGTGACGTCTGTGGAGCTATTGTTGGTGATCGATCCCGTGCCGGCAAGACCGTCGATGGCAATCACTTTTCCATTCAAATCAAGCGCCCCGGCATTTCCGATCGTCAGTGTGCTGGCTGCGGACAAACCGGTATCGCTGCCCATCGAAAGCGTGCCTTGCTCGATCAATGTCGCGCCGGAAAACGTATTGTTACCTGAAAGCGTCAAAATGCCGGAACCCGTCTTGGTCAGGCCGATGATGCCGGTGCCATTCTGGATATTGCCGGAGAACGTGCTGGTCTGATTGTTGTTTCCGACAGTCAGGGTCGAGTCACCGGCATTGTTTGTGACCAGACCGCTGCCGGACAATCCGTTGATAGAGACATCGAAATCGTTCAAGTCGAGTGTGCCGCCGGAGCCAAGCGCGACATTGCCTTTGGAAGAGCCGGAAGGAATGGCGGTGGCGATGCCGAATTGCAGCGTGCCAGAGGAAATCGTGGTGTCGCCGGAATAGGTGTTAGATCCGCCGAGAGTTTGGATACCGGTGCCGGTTTTCACCAAAGAGGTCACACCCGATCCGTCTTGGATAGTGCCGGTAAAATGGGCAGTCGCATCATTGCCGCCCACGGTCAGCGTGACCGGCGAGCCGGCGGTATTGGTGACGATACCGGAGCCGGATAGTCCGTTCAGAGTGAGGCTCAGGTTGTTCACATCCAGCGTGCCGTTGTCGATCACATTGCCTTTGCCGGTGCCGGACGGGATGGCGGCGGCGTTGGTGACTTGCAGGGTTCCGGTGGAAATCGTGGTGTTGCCGGAGTAGGTGTTGACCGAGGACAGAATCATCGATCCGGTGTTGGCCTTGGTCAGGCCGCCGCTACCGGTGATGGTGCTTTGTACGATGGCATTGCCGGCTCCGCTGACCGTGAAGGTGCCGGCGGCGGTGATGTCCGTGCCTTGCAGGGTGAGGGTTTTGCCGACGGCGGTGGTGTTGATTTCTCCTCCACCCGCGTTGACAGTGAAGCCTCGGGTGTAAGTCAGATCGGAAGTGCCGGTGTAGGAAAGCGTGCCTTTGTTAGTGGCATCACCGAGGATGATCGGGTTGGTACCGGTGCCGATGTTGCCGCCTGCGCCGATGTTGGCGACACTGAGCGTGCCGTTGGCAATGGTGGTGTTGCCGCTGTAGGTGTTTATTCCGGTTAGAGTCAGCGTGCCCGATCCGGATTTCGTCAGGGAAATCGCCTTGGTTCCATCGGCAATGACACCACCAAAGGACGTCGATCCGCCCGCCGCCCCCGCCGTGAGCGTGGCATCATTGGCTCCGTTGTTGAGGATCGTGCCCGTTCCCAACAAGCCATCCATGGCGACGTTGTTGCCATTGATATCAAGGAAGCCCGGGCCGGATATGGTTAGGGTGCTATTCGGGGAAAGCCCGGTGGCACTGCCCATTTTCAAGGTACCGGTGGAAATCGTGGTCGCTCCAGAGTAGGTGTTGTTACCCGAGAGAGTGAGCGTGCCGGTGCCCGTTTTGGTTAGTCCGACCGTGCCTCCGCCGCCGCCATTGACGATATTGCCGGCGAAGTTGCTGGTCTGGTCATTCGCCCCGGCGGTCAACACGATGGCGGATGCCGTGTCGGTGGAAATCGTGCCGCTGCCTGACAATCCGTTCAACGTGAGACTGGTATCGAGATCCAGGGTGCCATTGACGATCACGTTTCCTTTGCCGAGACCGGAAGGTATTGCGGTGGAGATCGTGGCCTCCAACACGCCTCCGGCATCGATGGTGGTGTTGCCCGAATAGGTGTTGGCGGCTGAGAGCGAAAGAGTTCCGGTGCCGGTTTTGGTCAAGGCAACCGTGCCGTTGCCGTCCTGGATGATGCCACCGAAGGAACTGGTCGCGCCATTGCCGCCAACGGTGAAGGTGGCGGTGCCGGTTAGATTATTGGTGACGGTACCTGTGCCTGAGATGCCGTTGACGGTAGGACTGAGGTTGTTCAGATCGAGCGTGCCGGTAAGCGCGAGGTTGCCCTTGCCACTGCCCGAGGGGATCGCGGCGACGTTGCCGAGCTTCAGTGTGCCGCCCAATACCGTGGTGTCGCCGGAATAGGTGTTGGTGCCGCCGAGCACCAAGGTTCCAGTAGTGTTGCTCTTGGTCAGGCCACCGCTACCGGCACCGTTGTCGGCGACAATGCCGTTGTAGGTCAGCGTGGTACCCGCCGCCGCGTCAAGCGTGCCGGTACCGGCACCCGAAGCAGGGCCGACGGCAATGCCGCGGTTGGCGTTCAGGGTGAAACTGGCGCTGGTGGAGAGAGAGCCGCCATTGATGACAATGTTGCCGGGGGTTGCCACTCCGGGAACGCCTCCGATGTTGGCATCGGCAGCGATGGAAAGAACACCTTGTGAAATCGTCGTCCCGCCAGTGTAAGTGTTCGTTCCGGACAATGTCAGTGTGCCGGTGCCGGTCTTGCCAAGGCTGACGGTTCCGCTGCCGTTGACGATGGTACCGGCGAAAGAACTGGTCTGGTTGTTGGAACCGACGGTGATGCCCGCTGCACCGGCGACGCTACTGGTGACGGATCCCGCGCCGGTAAGACCGTTGACGGTGATGGCATTGCCGTTGAGATTCAAAGTGCCGGTCAGGCTGACGTTGCCCTTGCCCGCTCCTGAGGGAATCGCGGTGTTATTGGCGACCCTGAGGGTGCCACCGGCAACCGTGGTGTCGCCGGCGTAGGTATTGGTACCGCCTAGCACCAACGTTCCGGTGGTATTGGTCTTGGTCAGCCCTCCGGTGGTGCCACCGGTGTTGGCGATGATGCCGTTGTAGGTCAGCGTTAGGCCTGTGCCGACGGCGACGGACGCAGCTGTGTTGCCGTTGATCGCGATGCCGCGGTTGGCGTTAATCTCGAAGCTGTTGGTGACCGTACCAAGACTCGCGCCGCTAGCGATGGTGATGCTGCCCGGTGTGGCGGTGCCCGGCACGGTGCCCAGCGCACTGTCGCCGGTGACCGTCAGCGTGCCGGTGCTGATGGTGGTTCCACCCGAATAAGTATTGGGGCCGGAGAGGGTCAGCGTACTGGCACCGGTCTTGACCAACGCAAGCGTGCCGCCGGTGCCGGTGTTGTCAGCCAAAATGCCGGCAAAGGTCGTATTGGCGTTGCTGTTCACCGTCAATGCCTTGGCGGTGCCGACCGCACTGTTGATGACTTTACCCAGCACCGTGTTGGTGGTTCCGGCCAAATTCATGACCGTGGTATCGAAACCATTGATGTCCAGGTTACCGGCGGAGGAGGCACCACCGTTCAACGTTAACGAGGAGGTGACGGGGATGGCATTTGCGACCCCGAGTTTCAACGTTCCCGCGCCGATGGTGATGTTTCCCATGGCATTGACCGCGTTCAGCGTCAGCGTGCCCGTGCCGATTTTACTGAAACTGCCGGTTCCGAAGGTGGGATTGGCGAATGAAACATTGTTGCCATTGGTGTCAATCGTGCCACCACTGGTGCCGAAGGTGACCGTGCGGGCGGTGATGTCGGCGGTGTTTCCGGAAGCATATTGGAGAGTTCCGCCGGTGGTTCCTGTTCCAAAGTTGATGGCGGTGCCCGCACCGAGATCGTTGATACCGGAGAAGTTGATGGTCCCGTTGTTGATGGTGGTGGCTCCGGTGTAGGTGTTCTGGTTGCCGGTGAGCGTCAGCGTGCCAGCGCCGATTTTGATGAGGCCACCCGTGCCCGATCCGTTGTTGGCGATAATGCCGCCATAGCTGACAGCATTGCCGTTGGTATCGATCGTGCCAGATCCGGAACCGCTGGCTGGACCGACAGCAAAACCGCGGTTTGCACTGATGGTCATGGCGGCGCGGGCCTGGAGGGTGCCATTGTCAAGGGTCACTTTTCCCGGCGTGGCGCCCCCGGGAACCGCACCCAACGAAGTGTCCAACCCGATGGAATAGATGGCCCCGCCAGTGACGGTCGTCTTGCCCGTGTAGTTCTCGGCGACGTTGGCGATCACCATGCCGTTGCCGTTGGTCAACCCCGAACCGACCAGAACGTCGTTGTTGCCGGTCAAAAGGTTGGCACCCGAAAGGGTCAGCGTGCCGCCTCCGCCACCCAGGCGGTACGTGCTGCCGGCACCGATGGTGATGTTGGAAACCGTTCCCGTCGAAGCGCTACCCAAGAACCAGTACCCCTGTCCCGCCCCGGAACCAAAGGAAGTCAAATTGATGTTGGAACTGTAGCTGATACCATTATTGACGCTCAGCACGCCGCCGTAACTGCCAGTGCTGTCAGTGAACATTCCGGCGAGTTGAGCCAGCGTCAGGCCGGTATTGGAGAAACCGATGCCGCCCAAGGCGCTACTGGAGCTGTTGACCGTGATAGACTGGTTCGCTCCTTTGTTGCTGGTGTTGCTCAAGGACAGGTTGCCACCGGCGTTCACAGTGATGTTGTTGGTGTTGATGTCCTGGCCAAGCGGCGTGCCGCTGGTGGCGGTCACATCCAGCAGGCCGGCGGTCACCACCGTGCCGCCGCTATAGGTGTTAGCGGTGCCGGAGATCTGGAGAATACCGGTCCCTTCCTTGTTCAGCGTGCCGGAACCGGAAATCACCCCGGCCTCCGTGTAGGTAAAACCTGGATCCACGATGATCGCCGATGAGGCACTTGTGACAGCAATATTACGCGTGGTGGACGAGATGGTGGCCGTGGCTTCCAGTTTGCCACTGCCGATGGTGAGCAGGCCTGAGGTGGCACCGAGAGCGGCATCCTTGCTGATGGCCAAAATACCGCCGGAAATCGTGGTGCCACCGGTGTAGGTGCTGGTTCCCGTGAGGGTTTGCGTGCCGCTGCCGGTTTTGACCAGCGCCAGCGCACCGCCGCCGGTGCCGTCGTTGATAGCACTGGCGTAGGTAAAATTGGAACTGTTGTTGATGGTCAGGGTTGAGGACGCCGCATTGGCGTTTTCCACAATTGGAGAACCTGCGGTCGTAGCATTGGTTTGCAGTCCCGCAATCGTCACGCTGTTTCCGTTGAGCTGGAGCTTGGTCGCCGCACTGGCACCGGAACCAAAGGTGACAGTATTCACGCCCGAGGCATTGATTGCGCCCGCATTGGCAAGTTGCAGCACGCCCGTGGTATTGATCGTCACGCCGCCGGTGAAGGTGTTGTTTCCGGCCAACGTGAGAGTTCCGGATCCGGTTTTGAGCAGGGCCACCGTCCCTGACCCGTTCTGGATGACTCCATCAAACGTGCTCGTTTGGTTGTTGCCGCCCACCGTAAGGGTTACCGCTGTCGCGGAGTTGGTGGTGATGGTTCCAGATCCTGTCAGCCCGTTGATCGTCTGGCTGCGGTTGTTCATGTCTAAAAACGCGCCACTGGCAATGGATAGATTGCCTTTACTCGCGCCGGATGGGATCGCAGCAGTGCCGTTCAGCTTCAATGTGCCTGCGGAAATGGTGGTGTCGCCACTATAAGTGCTGTTTCCAGAAATCGTTAGAGTTCCCGTGCCCACCTTGGTCAACCCCAGCGAAGTTGCCGTGCCGTTGGCAATGACGCCGGTATAGGAGCTGGTCTGGTCATTGGCTCCGACCGAGAGAGTCATCGTCCCGGCCACGCTGCTGCTGATGCCGCCTGCCCCGCTAAGACCGTTGAGGGTGACGCTGTTGCCATTGAGGTCCAGCGAGCCTGTCAAGGCGACGTTGCCCTTGCCTGTGCCGGAAGGTATGGCGGAGGCATTACCGATCTTGAGTGTGCCAAGCGTCACCGTTGTGTTGCCGGAATAGGTGTTGGCATTGCTGAGGGTCAGAACCCCGGCACCGACCTTGGTCAGGGCGATTGTGCCCGTTCCGTCCTGGATGACGCCGGTGAAAGTGGATGTTTGATCATTGTTGCCGACAGAAATGGTTTTACCTGTGGCTCCATTGTTGAGGATGATTCCCGAGCCGCTGAGTCCGTTGATGGTCGGGCTCTGACCGTTGACATCGAGTGTGCCATCCACCTGGACGTTACCCGCGCTGGCACCAGTCGGGATGCTGACACTTGCTGATCCAAGAGCCAGGGTGCCTGTGGAAATCACGGTGTTGCCGGTGTAGGTATTGACTCCAGAGAGTGTGAGTTTTCCGGATCCGGTTTTGGTCAGGCCGAAATTGTTTTCGTTGGCCGTGGCTCCGCCGAGGATGCCAGCGAAAGAAGAATCCGCCGAATTGTTGATCGTGAAGGTGACCGCCGTGGATTTGCCGTTGATCACCCGGTTGGTTGTTCCGGTGCCGGACATGAGCAACCCGGACACGGTTTGGTTGTAGCCATTGAGTGTCAGCTTGCCGCTGACGGTCAGATTGCCCAGCGTCACCAGAGTTCCGATCGGCAACGCATTGTTGGCACCCAGGGTAATGCCACCGTTTTTGATATTGGTTCCACCCGAGTAATCGTTGCTCGTCCCGGAAACAACCAGCGTGCCCGCTCCGGTGGCGTTGAGCGCGCCAGTGCCGGTGATCGATCCCGAGCTGGTGTAACTCATGCCAGTATCGACTGAAATGGCGGAGGTGGCATCGGTCAGGTTGATCGCGCGTGCGGAAGCGGCGATGTTATTGGTGATTTGCAGGGTGCCCGCGCCGATGCTGAGGGTGCCGGCTCCAAGATTCGAGGAAGCGGCGATTGCCAGTGTTCCAGCGCTGAGGGTCGTGCCGCCGGTGTAGGTATTGGTGCCGGAGAGCGTCAACACGCCCGCCCCGGATTTGATCAAGGCCAGGTTGTTTTCGTCGGTGCCGGTGCCGCCGAGGATGCCGCCGAAGGCAACTCCCCCGGAGTTGTTGATGGTCAGATTACTGAGTGTCGCGCTGCCGCCGGTGACGCGGTTGCCGGTGCCCGCGCCGGTGATGGTCAGACCGGAGACAGTCTGTGCATAACCATTCAATCGCAGCACGCCGTTGGTATTGGCGGTGGCATCGCCGAGTGTCACGGTGGCGGACTGGTTCACGCCATTGTTCACGCCAAGGGCAATCGTTCCATTCTTGATGTTGGTGACTCCGGAGTAGCTGTTGGTGCCGGAAAGAGTGAGAGTGCCGGTACCGGTTTTGGTGAGAATTCCGCCGCTGGCTCCGGTGATGTTGCTGGAGATGGTTGTGTTTCCCGTGCCGCCGACCGTGAAGTTGCCGGTGGTTGTGATGGCGACGCCTCCGGTGTTGAGCGTCAGGGTTTGCCCGGCGGTAGTGGTGTCGATTTGCCCGCCGCTGGTGGAAATGGTGAACCCGCGGGTGAAGTTGGCGTTGTTTCCGCTGTAGGAAAGCGTTCCGCCGGAGAGTGCGATGGCTGACGCACCGCTGCCCAATCCATTGCTGATGTTGCCCACGCTGACCGTGCCCGCATTGATGGTGGTGGTGCCGGAGTAGGTGTTGGTTCCGGATAGCGTCAGCGTGCCGGTCCCGGATTTTACCAGATTGAAGTTATTTTCATCAGACGTGCTCCCACCGAGGATCCCGGAGAAGGAGTAGTTGTTCGTATTGTTGAGAGTGAGCGTCTTGGTGGTGGCGCTGCCGTTGATGACGCGATTGCCGATCCCATCGGCGGAGCCATTGCCAGCGGTCGTTAATCCGGCAAGCGTCTGCTGGTAATTGTTCAGTTTTAAGACGCCACTGGTGTTGGTGGTTCCGTCACCCAACGTGAGCACGGTACTGGTGGTGAGCGCGTTGTCGATGCCAAGGGCGATCTGACCATTTTTGATACTCGTGCTGCCAGCGTAGGTATTGCCACGACTCAGAGTGAAAACCCCAGTGCCGGTTTTAATGAGTGAACCCGAGCCGGAAATGGTCCCGGCATAATTGGTTGCTCCGCCGGTGGTCAGGGTGAAGCCTTGTAAATTAACATTGCCGCCAGTGGCGCCGCCGCCGGACAGCGAGCCGATGGTTTCATTGGCATTGAGGAGCAGGATGGCTCCGGATGTGTCCGCTAAGGAAACCGCTGCGCTGTCGGCAATGGCGGATCCGCCGGATAGGGCGAGTGTGCCACCTGAAATGGTCGTGCTTCCGGTGAATGTGTTGGTGCCCGACAAGGTCAGGACTCCGGTGCCGGATTTCGTCAGGCTCATTGCACCACCTCCCGTGCCGTCTTGTAATACCCCAGCAAAGGTAGTGGTGGCGGATTGATTGATCGTCAGGGTGGCCGCGCCCGCGTTGGCGTTTTCCACCAACACGGTGCCCGGAGTGGTATTGGTGGCAAGTCCGCCAATGGTGATCGAGTTGCCGTTGAGCTGGAGTTTGGTCGTGGCCGGAGCGCTGGCACCGAAGGTCACGGTATTGGTAGCGGCCCCAAGTCCGGTGGTGCTACCGAGTTGCAGGGTACCAGCATTGATGATGACTCCACCGGTGAAAGTGTTGTTTCCGCCGAGAACCAAGGTTCCCGTGCCGATTTTTGTCAGCCCCACGGTGCCGCTGCCATTGCCGAGCACACCGGTGTAAGTCCCGCCCTTGTTGTTTCCACCTACCGTCAAATTGATGGTTCCGGCCGCACTGCTCGTGATCGACCCCGCGCCTGAAAGTCCGTTGAGCGTGATGCCATAGCCGTTCAGGTCGAGTGTGCCCGCGATGCTTAGATCGCCTTTGCCTGTTCCGGATGGGATGGCGGTAATACTGGCAATTTTGAGAGTCCCTGAGGAAATCGTGGTATTGCCGGTAAAAGTATTGCTGCCACCAAGGGTCAGGGTGCCGGCTCCGGATTTGACAAGATTGCCGGTGCCGGAAGCTCCGTTGCTGGTGATGATGCCATTGTAGGTAAGTTCCCCTGAAGTGACGCTGATCGTGCCGTCTCCTTGACCGGAGGAAGGTCCAACAACGATTCCACGATTGGCATTCAAGCTGAAGGTGCCGGAGGTCGAAAGCGTGCCGCCATCAAGGACCAGACTGCCGGCGGTCGCGATACCCGGCGCGCTGCCAAGGTTGGAATCGCCCGTGATGACCACGGAGCCGCCGGTGATGCGGGTGACTCCGCTGTAGGTATTCGTTCCGGAAAGCGTGAGCGTGCCTAGACCGGCCTTGGTCAAGCCCACGGTCCCGGCGATGGTAGAGCTGATGGCTGTGGAAATGCCACTGCCGGCGGTGATCGTCGGTGTCGTGCCGTTGAGTGTGAGTGTGCCGGAAGACAGTGTGTAGCCGGTGGTGTTGAACGTGAGATCGTTGGCGGTGACGGTGCTGATCGTCACTGTTCCGGCCGTGCCACCAAAGACGGCGTCGTCATTGGTGCCGCCCAAGGCTGGCCAGACCACATCCACCGTGCCATTCCACCAGTTGGCGGTATTGTTGGTATTCCAAGTGCCAGATCCTCCCTGCGAACCATTTCCATCCCACGTCAAACTTGCCGCATGCGCCGTATGCGCTGTGATCAAGCCCACCAGCGCGGCGGCCAATGATCCACGACGGACAAAGTAAAATGCGGAGGAAAGCTTCATCTTGGGAAATTTTTCGGGCTAGGTAGGGGAAGACTCTGATCGAGGCTGACGACGGCGTGTGAACCCCATCAACAGACCGGCCACAAGCACGCTGCCCATCGCAAGTGTGGGTTCCGGAGCGCTCAGTCCGGCGAGTTTGTTTACGTTGGTCTTGCCGATCTCCACCGCGAAAAGCACATCGTTATAATCCTTGTCTCCGCCGCCTAGCATATCCTCGAAGCTGATCAGCAGATAGGCAGAACCATCCTTCGTGAGACTGACGGCGTGAACGATGCCATCCTTGTTCAGGCTTTTATCCGTGGAAAAATAGTTGGAGCCACCGCCCGCGCCATCGGCGATCAGGAAGAAGTCCAGCGAGGTGCCTGCTTTGTATGTGCCCAGATTGACGAAATCCCCGGCCGCAAGTGGTTCATTGGAGGTGCGAACCAGTGATTTAGTGCCGCCGTAGCCAACGGCGCTCGAAGCATTGGGGAAAATCAACTCCGCATCTTTGCCCAGCGGTCCTTTGCCGGTCGTAGAAATGCCGAGTGAGTTGCGGTAACCGGCTCCTTCGCTGAGGAAATACACCCGCACGGTGGCATCGGAGGAGAGCACCAGCTTCGAGGGGTCCAGCGAGATCGAATTGCTGTTTGTGATGTTCTTTCTCTCGGACAGGCTTAGATCGGCCAGTTTCAACATGCCGGGCAGCACATTCGTCTGGAAAGCGCGGGACGCCGCGTCCGAAGCGGCCAGTTGCACTGGCGCGGCAATATCCAGCTTGAACGGGCGAGCTGCGGATTGCACCGGGCTGGTGGTTTGACCAAAAATGCTTGTGGTAAGCACAGCGGAAACAACGATTAGGTGATAAGGTGTGTAGGACATGACGCTAGAATGCCGCGATTTTTGCTGAAGCGCTACGATTAAATCGCTAGACACCCAATTGTGGGGGACGGTAATTCATTGAATGTCGCAATTTGATTTCCCGGTGAAAGCCGTTGAAAGAGCCCGTGGTCGGACGGGTTCGAGGGGGCCAAAACAAATCCATGACTCGAATCTTTTCGAGCCGGAGTCGCTGCGGCAGTCGTTCTCCAGAGAGCATGTCCGCCCATAGATCGGGCACCATAGGAATGCAACTAAAATCAGCAAAAAAAATGCAGGGTTAAAATATGCATTTTTTGCATGACCGCTAAGAATTTGTCTTCAAAAAAGGCAGGGACCGTATCTCCGAGCGGTCCCTGCCTTGGGCAATATTGTGACAGATTCCAGCGCAAATGATGATCACATCAGTCTTGCGCCCGCTTCCGCGAGTTCGGAGCGTTCGCCGCGGTTGAGGGCGATGTGGGCGACGAATGGCTGCCCTTTGAGACGGTTGCGCGTATAGACCAGCCCGTTGCTGCGGCTGTCGACATACGGATTGTCGATCTGGGCGGGGTCGCCGACCATGACGAGCTTGGAGTCCCTCGACATCCGTGTGACGATGGTTTTCGCCTCCTGCGGTGTGAGCTGCTGGGCCTCATCGAGGATGAAAAACCGGTTAGGGATCGAGCGTCCGCGGATGTAACAAAGCGCCTCGATTTCGAGGATTCCCTGCTCCATGAGGATTTCGTAAGGTTTCTTCACCGTGGCCGCGGTGGCGTTGGTGCTGACCTTTTGTTGTTTCCGGCGCGGACCAAGTGGTGTGCTCGGGCGCATGAGGAGATCCAGCGCGTCGTGGATCGGCTGCAGCCACGGGCGCATTTTTTCATCGAGCGAGCCGGGCAGGAATCCGAGCTGTTCACCCATGGCGACGACCGGGCGGCTGACGGTGATGCCGTTGTAACGGCGGTTGAACATCTCGTGCAGGCCGGCGGCCACGGCGACCAGCGTTTTTCCGGTGCCGGCGTGGCCGTAGCAGGTCACCAGCGAGATTTCCGGGTTGAGCAGGGCGTCGATCAGGCAGCGCTGGCCGAGGTTGAGCGGCTTGAGCGCCTGGCCGTCGGGGATCTTGAGCATCTCAGGACAATTCAGCCTGACAAAGCGGCCCTCGCCAAACAATCGCGCGGGGATGGTTTGTTTTTCCCCAGCTCCTAACAAAACGTATTCATTCACGAACACACCCTGCACGCGATCCTCGTCGAGCGTGAGTTCACCAGTGCTGGCGAAGCGCTGGAGTTCGTTGGTGTCCACCTCGATGCGGCGCACTTCGTAGTTAGAAACCTCGCGGGCATCCACCTTGTCGTTCAGGTAGTCCTGGCACTCGATGCCCACGGCGCGTGCCTTGAGCTGCATGTTGATGTCCTTGGTGACCAGCACCACCGGAGCGGTATTGTGCTGCATGAGCAGCAGGCAGGCGGCAAGGATGCGGTGGTCCACGCGCTCCTTGTCCGGGAAAATCCGGTGGAAACGGTTCAGTTGTTCCGAGTTTTTCGGGCAGCTCGCCGGATCGTAGATCACCAGGCGCACGGTGCCGCCAAAGGGCGTGGCTACCCCGCGCGTGACGGCTTCCGAACACGAAAACATCTCGGTTAGACGGCGATGGATGCGGCGGGCATTGGCACCGCGCTCGGTTTGCTCGGATTTGAATTTGTCCAACTCCGCCAAGACGTCCACCGGGATGCAGAGGTGGTTTTCCTTGAAGTGCTCCAACGAGGCCGGGTCGTGCAGCAGGACATTGGTGTCCAACACGTAGTTTTTGACGATTTGCGAGGGCGCCGTGAGTCCGAAATCCGCAGGTTTCGGGGCATCGGCTCCCGGTCGCCGCTTTTTAGAAACGCTGTTGTCCGTGGGGGATTCTTCAAACAAGGCGCATTGTGTGTCGTCAGAACGATGAATCATGAGTGTTAGGGTGGGGTGAACAGTGTAAGAGGCGGAGCGGGAGATACATGCCGCCAGCCCGCCAGCAGCCATGCGTGGGGCTAAATTGAGGCGGCGTATCCTGGTTGTTTTTAATCAAGATGTCCTTACTATCAACAAAATCGACGGGGAGGCAAATCAAAACTCAAATAAAAAAACCACCCGTTCCGGCTCCAATATTTTTAAAACACCCGTGTCACACGCCACAGGCTCCGGTCGTAACAGGGCAGGGCAACGACTCCGCGATTGGTGGAATAGGCACTGCTAAAGCTTGGATTTGCGGACGTTTGATAGTCGTGAATCCGAATGAGTTACCCCACACTGGTTTGTTTGAATGAAATTTTCTCCATTCCGGTATCCACCAACCATCCTATATGAAACCTGCGTCTGCTTCCCTACGCCCAATGTTCGCTCCGCCCGTTGGCAGTTCATGCACGACCACCCGCAATCTCAAGTTGCCGGCTATCCTTGGATTGCTGCCCATGATCTTCCCTGTTCTGGTCGGGGCTCAAAATCCATCTCCTTTGGAGATGCCGAGCGAAAGGCCCCTGGCCGGGCGTTCGCAGCCCACCTACCCGATTGACCCGGAAGTCCGCACCACCCTTGATGAGACCGTCTTCCCCACTCCTCTGCCATCACCGGCGACACCGCTCGTGCCGCAGCAAGTTGCTGATTACTCAATGTATGGATATGGCCTGTGGGATTGGGATACCACGGGTTTTCCTTACATGAAACTCGATCCCACCATGCGGACCAACACCTTCGAGGCCTCGGTGCGTGACCGGCAGGCCACCACACTGGTGTCTTTTTTCACCATCAGCGACGTCCATATCACCGACAAGGAATCCCCAACCCAACTTCTTTATCTATCAAAAGATTACCCGCAGCCACTCACCCCGGCCCCGAATCCGCTGCCGTCCGGAAATTCCTCGTGTTATTCGCCGGTGATGCTCTCGACCACCCACGTCCTTGACGCTGCCGTCCAGACGATCAATGCCCTGCATCAAAAGGTGCCGTTTGACTGCGGCATCGCTCTGGGAGACGCGGCTAACAGTACACAATACAACGAGCTCCGCTGGTATATCGATGTGCTCGACGGCAAGTGGATCACACCGAGTTCCGGCAACCATCTCGGTGCCGCCACCATTGGATATCAAAAACCCTACCAAGCAGCCGGACTCAACAAGTCGATTCCTTGGTATCAGGCAATCGGTAATCACGACCAGTTTTGGTTAGGCTCATCCAAGGTCACCCCGTTCCTCCGTAAAACCTATGTTGGATCCGACATTCTGAACATCGGCGCTTTCCCCTCAGGCTCACCTGATTTCAATACGATCCTGAACACGCGCGGATTCTACATGGGGGTCATCAATGGCCTAACGGAGTTTGGGGAGATCATCGATGACGGAGCCACCGCATCCATCGTCCCGCCACCGCAGATTGCCGCCGATTCAAAACGTCGCTCGCTCATGATGAAACAATGGATGGGAGAATTCAGGAAAACGTCATCCAAACCGATAGGTCACGGATTCAGCGAAAAGATGATCTTCGAGAGCTTTGCCTGTTATCATTTTCATCCCAGAGCGGATATTCCCATCAAGGTCATCGTGCTCGACGATACCGACAAAGTGGCCTGCGGTGCCACGGCGGCGCTCGATACCAAACGCTATAACTGGCTGGTCAGGGAGCTCGATGAAGGTGAGGCCAAAGGTGAACTCATGGTGATCTGCGCACATATCCCGCTGCGGCCTTATGCCACACCCGTGAGCCCGCCACCGCCACCGATATATCCATGGTGGTCGTTGTTTTCCGCACAATCCCCGGTCACCGAAGACGCTTTGCTCGCCAAACTCCATTCCTACAAGAACCTCATCCTGTGGATTTCGGGACATGCGCATCGCAATACCATCACCCCGCAACCGGCACCCGGTGGCGATCCCGAATACGGCTTCTGGGAAGTGGAAACCCCATCGCTGCGCGACTTTCCGCAACAATTCCGCCGTTTCGAAATCACCCGTAACTCCGATGAAACCCTATCCATCTTTGCACTCGATGTGGACACGGCCATCGCGGCTCCCCCCACGGGTCAAACGGGGACTCCCGCGTGGAACTCCCGGTCGTATGCGATCGCGGCCGCACAGATTTTCGGGAATCCGGTGTGTGAGGGGCCCAATGTCGATCCCCAGACCGGTGTCTATAATGCCGAGTTGGTCAAATCATTGAGCTCCACCATGCGGGCGAAAATCGCCCTCATTTCGCCGATTGTTAGTTCGCGGAAAATCACGATCAAATCCTACGTGCCCACGGGTGTCACGTTCACTTTCAACAACACCATCACCGGCAGCACCCCCACCCATTATATGATCAGCGAATCCTCTAACTTCAACGACGCCGAATGGCTGCCCTACTCGCAGACACCGGTCATCACCGTGAGTGAACTCAACACCAAAAAAACCGTTTATTTCAAAGTGAAAGACGGCTCTGGCAAACAATCCGCAGTGGTGCGCGAACGGTTGCCATTCATCCGTGGCCTGATCTCCCATTAGCGTTAACCCGTGGAGAAAAAATCATCACCGTTTGAAGGCGGCGCTGATGAGTTGTCCTGCTGGTGGACATTGAGTGGTAAAAGCAATGACCGCCGCAGAAGGATGAGGATTTCGGGTTGTGGAAACTGAGGATGGCTGATATTGGAGCGGCGTGTTGATTCGAAACCGCCTTGAGGAACTGGCCATGCTCGGAGAACCGTTGCATTTGGCGCTCGGGGTGTTCGATGGCGTGCATCTGGGGCACCGGGAAGTCATCGCGCGGGCAGTGCGTGCCTCCGAAAAACATGGCGGTCTGGCTGGATTGCTGACATTTCATCCGCATCCATGCCAGGCGGTGCGACCCGACAAAGCCCCACCCTCATTACTAGCGACTCTGGACCATAAGGCGCGCATTGTATCGGGTCTGGGGATTCGGTTGTTCGTTCCGTTGCATTTTGATGCGGAGTTCGCGGCGATGGAGGCCAAGGATTTTCTGGAGGCTCTGACTGCCGCACCGGTGCGAACGATTGCGGTGGGCGAGGACTGGCGGTTCGGCCGTTGTCGCGTCGGTGATGTGGCCATGTTGGAGAGTGAGGCTACCGGGCGGGGTTTTCATCTTGAAGCCGTGGCCGCCGTGATGTTTCAGGGGGAGAGAATCAGCAGCACACGCATCCGTCAGGCGATCCGCGAGGGTCATTTGGACGTCGCCTCCCAGATGCTCGGCAGGCCTTATTCCATCTGCGGGGAGGTGGTTTCTGGCGACCAACTTGGGAGGACGATCGGATTTCCGACGGCGAATGTGTTCACGGGGGATGCGCAACTTCCACCTGACGGGGTTTGGGCGGTGAGGGCAACCCTCGTTGAAGGCGGCAGCATCCGCGATGGAATCGCCAATCTCGGCTCACGCCCGACGGTGGGTGGCGGACCGCAACGGTTGGAGGTGCATCTTTTCGGGTTTTCCGGGGATCTGTATGGAAAAAATCTCGACGTGCAATTTGTGAAACACTTGCGGGGTGAGGAGCGGTTTCCATCGCTGGAGGTACTCCGCCAGCAGATCGAGACGGATGTTGGCGTCGCCCGGCAGGTGTTGAGTGGTGATTTTGGGCATTGAAAAATTCTTGCTTGACGCTCGGAACGGTTCATGCGAACACTCTTCACATGAACATCGTTGAGCCGATTTTTGTTCGTGTCCTGAGTTGGTTGGAAAAACAATTTCCAAACGGGTTACGCCCGGGACGGAATCGGCCGAGGCGGGTGGAAATCCAGTTGGAATTTCCGTGGACGGGAAAAAGATGAAATTTCCGGATTTTGAGCTTACGATTGAGTCGGCTTATCTTTATAGAGAGCCGCCGCAGGCATCCTTATGGAGACTTTCAAGCCAATATCGCCGATCCGCAGACGCGCCGCCGTCATGCTGGTTGGTGTATGTTTGATGGTTCCCGCCAGCGCCGGAGAACCACCGAATGGCCGTAATCTGGCAGACAAGGAATATTCACGCCGCAGCGCCGCAGTGCAGGAAGCGCAGCAATTGCTGCTCAACGGTGACGAAGCCTACAAAGCCGGAAGATTTGCCGAGGCCATGGAAGCATTTGCGGGTGCCCGCGAGATGCTTCCTGACGCGCCCGTATCCTCTGATCTCCGTGCAGCGGCTACGGAGCGCTACGCCCAGGCATCCGTCGAGCAGGCGCGCGTGCTCACGCGGAATGGCGATGTTGCCGGAGCCAAAGCCGTGGTGGACAAAGTCCTGCGGGATGGTGTGGCTCCAAACCATGCCGGTGCACTTGCATTCCGCGCACAACTCGATGACCCGATCCGCACAAATCCAGCGCTCACTGTCGAACACGCGAAGGATGTCGATTCTGTCCGTCGCCTGCTTTATGTAGCGGAAGGAGCATTCAATTTGGGAAAACTGGATGAGTCAAAAGCCAACTATGAAAAGGTGTTGCGCATCGACCCCACGAACACGGCCGCCCGCAGGGGAATGGAGCAAGTGGCGACGGCCAAGAGCCAATATCAAAAAGCCTCCTACGATCACACGCGCTCGGAAATGCTCAGTCAAGTGGACGCCGCATGGGAAACCGTGCTGACAGCCCCCGACGTCGGCCCCGGCCCGGGAGACCCCGGCATGGCCGAAACCACCATGGGAACTTCCATGACGGTCGCAGCCAAATTGGACCGGATCATCATCCCCAAAGTCCAGCTCGACCAGGCGACTCTGCAGGAATCACTGAATTTCCTGCGCTCCAGGTCCGTCGAGTGCGATACAACCGAGCTGGATCCCTCCCGCAAAGGGGTGAACTTCAATCTCAATCTTGGGCCGGAGGATTCTCCTGCATCGAGACGCATTCTATCGGAAAAGGTGGATCTTAAACTCACCGGAGTCCCGCTCTCCAAGGCGCTCAAGTATCTCACCGAGCTAACCCATACATCCTACTCAACGGATGAATTCTCGGTGATCATCGCTCCGCTGGGAACTGCTTCCGACGAGATGATTTCCCGCACTTATCGTGTGCGGCCGGATTTCATCACCAGTATGAGCGGTGGTGGCGCGGCGGCGACAAATGAAGATCCCTTCGCCTCGGATTCGCCCAAGAAGGGCCTGCTGACTACCCGGCTGACCGCCAAAGAAGCGCTCGTGAAACAAGGTGTTCCCTTCCCGGAAGGTGCCAATGCCAGCTACAGCCCCGAGACCAGCATGTTGCGAGTGACCAACACCGCGATCAATCAGAACATGGTTGCCCAACTCGTCGAAACCATGACCCATACCGAGCCGGTGATGGTATCGGTGCACGTCACCATGATCAAAACCGAGCGGACGGTCTTGGAGGAACTGGGTTTTGACACAGTGATCACACCAATTCCGATGAACGCCGACGGTTCGTTGGTGGCCTCCGGAGGTGCCGTGGGCAATGGCTCACCACGCAAAGGAGCGGATTTTGTCAGCCCACCCATGACTGGCATACCTGCCGATCCCAACGCTGTGGTCAATCCGGGTGTTCTGACCAACGGCCTGCGTTCCGGGGGGTTTGCTCTCAAAAGCAACGATCTCGATGGTCTCGTGAACAACATGGAGCGGACGAGCCAGCAGGACACAGTGGCCCCGGGCATACTGGCCGTCACCGGGTTGTTCAACGACGGCCAAGTCCAGACGCTGATGCGTGGCTTGGATCAGAAGACTGGTGTGGATATCATGTCCCAACCGTCCACCATCACCCGCAGCGGACAGCAGGCGAGCATTTCAATCATTCGTGAATTCATATATCCGACCGAATACGATCCGCCGCAGATCCCCTCAAGCGTGAATACCAATGGCGGTGGTGGATCCGCCCCGGTCACGCCCGCCAACCCGACGTCATTCGAAAAAAAGGACGTGGGGGTTATGCTGGAGGTTACGCCCACAGCCGATGCGGATAAGAGATTCGTCGATATCAGTCTGAATCCGTCGTTCACCAATTTCGATGGATTCGTCAATTACGGGTCGCCGATC
Organism: Akkermansiaceae bacterium; assembly: GCA_903906515.1. Classification (GTDB taxonomy): domain Bacteria; phylum Verrucomicrobiota; class Verrucomicrobiia; order Verrucomicrobiales; family Akkermansiaceae; genus Luteolibacter. The sequence goes on along the minus strand of CAIVKO010000067.1, from coordinate 8,045 downwards.
AAATCCATCCAGACGAATCTGCTCGGCGCATCCGAAACGGTAGAGCTCACGAAAAATGCGATCTTGATGCCGGTTTTCAGTGTGCAGAGGCTCAATACTCAATTGACCGTGCTGGATGGATCTACGATCGTCATCGGTGGATTGATGAGCGACAACATTCAGAAAGTTGAGGACAAGGTGCCGTTGCTTGGTGGAATTCCGCTGCTCGGGCGCTTATTCCGCACCGAGGCGAGAAAACCGATCACCACCGCCATTATTTTCCTCGTTCACCTCGAACTCATCGATCCAACCGGCCGCCCCTACCGGAATCGCTGAGTCGCACCCTATTACTTTTCTCTCTGAAATCCCAATATGCCCTCCACAAGCGAGCCGGAAAAATACTCCATTGAAGAGATGATGGAGCGACTTCAAAGCCGCACGGGAGACGAGATAGTGCACCCCGAGGGAGAATTGGTCTCCCGGGCCGATGGTAGCCAGGCGATCAAGGTGCGCAAGCGCAAGCGTCGGACCAGCCAGCCCCACAAGCAGGACCTCGCGCAAACCCGGCGCGCCCGGGTCATCCAGGTATCCGCCTCACTGATTTTGTTGTTTGGTGCGATTTTAGGCTGCGGAATCGCCATCGTTTATGCTAACAGCGCACCTTTCCGCGATGGGCTTGTCAAAAAAATCAACGTCATTACCGGGGCGGAGGTGGAGTTGAACCAGTTCCGGATGACCCCCTCGCGGGCGAACGCTGGCCAACTCGTCCTCAGTTGGCCTGAAGGAAACGTGATCAAGTCTCTCAATTCACGTGGCTTCAGCGCGGAGATCGCACCCTCTTCGTTTTTCGGAAAATCGATGGAGGGAGAATATGTTACCACCCCGGAAGCCACGCTGACGCTGCGCAATCCGGATTTTGGGAAGCCCGCCCGTTTTTCGAAACATACGGAGGTTTCCGGAACGATCGACTTCGGTGCCTATTCCACGCCTAATCTTCATGTCATTTTCGGTGAGTCAACGGCTGTGCTCGGGCGCATTGACAAAGCAGAGGCATCGTTTCTGGTTCGTAATCCGAGTGGGCGGCCACAGCTTCTCCTCAATCGCGGTGATATCACCATTCCCGGTTGGCCCAACCTTAAGATCGATCGTTCACACATCGAATTCCGCGGATCGGAGTTGGACATCATCGGCTTGCGCCTCCGCCATGAGAATGACAGCCAAGGGGCGCTTGAGTTGTCCGGCACCCTTTCTCCTTATAACTCTAACCAGGCGTCCACTCTAGCCGTGCAGATGCAAGCGTTTCCAATCGCCGGGATAGCCGGACCCGAATGGGGCCGTCTGTTCAACGGAAAGATCGATACCACCTCGTCGCCGCAGTCCAATTTCCTGTCAATCACGCCGTCGCCGTCGCCGGAATCCAATCTGATGATTTCGTTTTCCAACTCGCTGGCCACATCGTTCAGAGTCACTGGTTTTCCCTTTCTGTTCGCATTGAGCCAGCTGCTGAATGACAAGTGGTTCGAGCGGCCGGTATTTGAAAGTGATGTCAGCGGAATCATCCGTCGACAGCATGGAAACGTGCGCTTCGAAGATCTCAATTTCATCAGCAAGGGGCGGATGTCGTTGCGCGGAAACATCTCGATGGGCGAAGACCGGAAATTGTCCGGAAATCTGGAAGTCGGCGTCGCGGAGGGAATGATCAGTGACTCGAATCTCAAACTGAATGCGATGTTCGGCCCGGTCAACGATGGGTTTCGTTGGATGAGCCTGACGATTTCGGGTACTGGCACGACACCTACGGATAATTTCAGGGAACTGTTTGACGCTGCGGTCTCGAAGCCGACGCCTCCCAAGACCGGAAATATTCCGTCATTCGAGGAGCTTACCACTCCCGGCAAGGATCAATAATCCGGTGTAATGGGGATGGAGTGGGCGGAAGACGGTGGGACGGACCATCTCTGCGGATTTTGCTTAAAAATATTTAAAGAAGAATATGGCTTTTCTTCAGATTCTCGTTCAGAGTGTTTCACGGATAGAGCAGGCGAAAAACTGCTGATCCATCTCACACAAACCGAATAAAAACATGCAAACTGCAAACGTGAACCTGCCCATCACCGTCACGGTGAGGCATGAGGAAGTAACCGATGCCCTCCGCGATTACGCGACCAAGAAAATCGAGAGCCTTCATCTCGACTATCCGAGGATCATCGAAGCCAAGGTCATTCTTGATGTTCAGAAAAACCGACATGTCGCCGAAATCATTCTATTTTGTGCCAACCGCATCACCATCGAGGCCCACACCGAGGGTAAAGACATGTATGCCGCCCTGGACGAGACGATCGAAAAAATCGCCCGCCGGATGCGCAAGCACAAGACACGCCTGATGAAGAAAAACCGGCCGCATCGCAATGAATCGATCCGGCATTTGGATGAACGGTATTTCAACGATGACGTGCTCGACCACCCGGAAGACGCGGAGGCGGATCCCATCCCCTACATCATCCACCCCGATCATTATGCGATCCGCACGATGTACAAGGAGGACGCGATCATGCAGCTTGAACTCTCGGACCGCCCGTTCGTGCTCTACAAGAGTGCCCGCCGTGGCTGCCTGACGATCGTTTATCGCCGCAAAGATGGTGAATATTCCGCCATCGATATCAAGGCGGGCGATGTCTGAAATACCCTGAATTCACGATAAAAAGCCGGGTGGGAGTCGTCCTGCCCGGTTTTTTTTGGCTTGCGGGGCGGAAATTCGGTGAAAATTCAGTCAACTCCCCGCTTTACAACAAAGAAAGTGCCCCCCATAGTCTCGCGCCCATGAATTTCGCTGCAATCAACTGGCTTTCCATTAGCATCAATCTCCTCCAGGTGGTCTTCGTGATCGTCTGCCTCCTGATGGTTTTACTCGTTCTGATGCAACGTCCCAAACAGGAAGGTCTCGGCGCCGCATTCGGCGCTGGCGTGACTGATCAGGTCTTCGGTGCCCGCACCACTAACGTCCTGCAACGCGGCACGGTTTATCTCGCATCCTTGTTTTTTCTGATCAGCCTCGCGCTGGCGGTGCTCATCGGTCACGAGAATAAAAAGACCGGCACCCTCGATAAGAAGAATCCTGTCGCCAAAGTGGAGAAAGCAGAACCCTCCAAACCCGAGGAACCCGTTAAACCTAAATCCCTCAGCGAAGAGCTTCCTGTCGAAACCACACCGGCGATTCCTGTGACGCCGGCGCCGACACCCGAGAAAATCACGCCTCCCACTCCAACTCCGGCACCTGTCTCTCCTGCTCCCGTGCCCGCCCCTGCTACCGGGGAAACAGCACCTCCCGCACCCGCACCCGCCGGTGATGCTCCAAAGCCGGTAGATAAACCTGCCCAACCCTGACGCTGATCAAGGGTGACGAATGACACCCCCAACGTTCCTGAGCAACCAATCTGGGCGCGCGACGACGCATTTCCGATTGCGCCAGATGGCTGGGGCTGGCTGGATGACAAAGGACGCCGCCATCCCTGCGGATCCATTGAGGAACTGATCGCAGCCATTCGTAACGATGCCCGTGGCTGTGTGACACTCGCCTGGGTGATCGGGCATGATCACATGATCCTGCCAGAGGAGGTTCCCGGTGCGGAGGAGGCCATCCACGCGGCACGCAAACGCCGCGCTATGGATGACATGGTAGACGCGCAAGGCAAGCTTCGCTGGTATGGCTGCCTTTTCGGCGTGTTGGCCGCGTATCTCTTCTATCAGGGGTGGGTGCTCGCCCCTCGGATCTCCTCCTCCGTCGAGCGCCTGCAATTTGCCGCACATGCGGTGCTGGCATCGGTGTCGGTCGGCGTCGGTTTGCTGGTCTTGCTGATTTTCGCCTTTATCCCGTGGTATCAGGCACGGAAGCGTTTGCGGGAATTGCAACATTGGAGTGACGGGGACTTGCGCGCGCTGGTGCCCGTCCTGCGCTTCGAAACGTGGATGGATGCCCAGAAATCCCCTGTCACGCTCATCATGTTAGGGTTGATGGTTATGGTGGGTCTCGCCCAGTTGTTGCCAAGCGACGCGCTCGCCGCCGCGGGCCTCGTCAAGGAGCGCTATCTTTCCGGTGAAAAGTGGCGTCTCCTGACAGCTCCTTTTCTGCACGGAAACCTGATCCATTTTCTGATGAACGCCTCCGCCCTGCTTTATCTGGGAAAGCGCCTTGAGGTGTTCGCCCGTTGGCCGCACGTGCCGATGGTGTTTCTGTTTTCCGCCTGTGTCGGCGGCGAGGCATCGGCACGATTTCTGGAAGCCCCTTCGGTCGGTGCCTCCGGCGGCCTGATGGGCTGGCTCGGGTTTCTGCTGGTGTTCGAGACGCTGCACGGTCGCCTCGTCCCACGGGTGGCCACGCGTCGCCTGCTGGCCGGCATCCTGCTCACCGCGTTGATCGGCTTGATCGGCTACCGTTTCATTGACAATGCCGCTCACGCTGGCGGGCTGTTCGCCGGAATGCTGTATGCGTTGATCGTGTTTCCCAAGTCCTCCTCACCCAACCGCCCCAACTCGACACTTACCGATCGTATGGCCGGTGTTTTGGCGCTGGCAGCGCTTGTTTTCGCGGCGGGGCTTGCCCTGCAAAAAATTATTTTCTGAAATCCGGACAAAAAGGTCGGATATGCTCAAAACCAAGCAATTGGTGAGTAGCGCAAATTCTCTTGCGAGGGAATATTTCCGCACGTAACCCATTCAAACATGAATCACATCTTTACCGCACTCGGGGCTTTTGGCCTTCTTAGTTCGTTTGCCATCGCGGGCACTGTCGCCCTCAACTCCACGCCCACGGCGTGCAGCGACGGCTTTGCCCAGGCCCGCCGCCCGATCAGCAACCCCACGCTTTTCGATCTGGCGCTGCCAACCACCAATATCCACCCGATCTTCATCTATCACGGTCTGCCGGACCGCATCAGCGCTGGTGGGGGATTCGCGGCACTCGGTGGCGATGTGGAAGTTTACGCGCTGCAATTCGAATATGCCCTCAATGAGCGGTTGTCGATCGTCGCCACCAAGGACGGTTATGTGGACATGAACCCGGGCGGCGTGCTTAGCCACCAGGATGGTTTTGCCAACCTGGGTGCCGGCCTCAAGTATGCCTTTATTTACGATCCCGCCTCTCGCACGGCCGTCAGCGGCACAGCCACCATCGAACTTCCCACCGGCAACAGCGATGTGTTCCAAGGCGAAGGTGACGGTGCGCTGAATCTGATCGTTTCCGGCCTCAAACTGATCGATGCTTGGCAGTTTGCTGGCGCGGCAGGCTTGCAAATTCCCTTCTCGGACGAGCAATCGACATCTTCCTTCATCAGCGGCCATGTGAGTTATGAAATCTGCAAGTATTTCATTCCGCTCGTGGAAGTGAACTGGTTCCACGTGCTGGAAGCAGGCAATGGTGTCGGCAACTTCCCCGGCCAACTCGGCGGAGGCGTACCAGGTGCCGTCAATTTCGAAGGTGGCGATTTTTTCAACCTCGGAGCGGTCCATTCCACCCGCAATCGTGATTTTATCTCCGCCGCCATCGGCTTCCGTTCGCGTCTTACCGACCGCATCGACGTCGGTGCCGCCTATGAGATCCCGCTGACCGATGACGAGAAAAGCCTGATGGACGAGCGCATCACGGTGGACCTTGTTTGGAAATTCTAATTCATTTTCTCTGGAGTATTGGGTTGTTTCAAAGTCCGGGGTGGTCCGCCACTCCGGGCTTTTTTCATCCAATCGCGACGCGCTCTCCGCTTTGCAGTTGGCAGATGGGATTTGAAAATGAAGGATGCATTCGTCGTCCACCGTACGGCGTCTTCATCCGCATTCCGCCATGTTACGTATTTTGCTCGTTTCTCTCGCCCTCGCCACATCGCTCCAAGCCGGTGAGCACGGGTTGGTGGATTCCTCTGTGTCGCCCGCCGCAGCGACGCCCAAAGACACCACGTTCACCATCGGGATGGATTCCGCTGCCAAACAACGCGACGCCCGAAGCTTGAACGCCCCATCCCGACTTCAATCCACGAACCCGTCCTCTGTTACGGATTCCGGTTCCTCCATCGCGGCGGACGTTCCTCACGAGTCCTCCAGTCGCAATCCCTGGTTGTATATTATCATTGGTTTCCTGCTGGTCACGGGCATCCTTCTCTACGTCGATCCTAGGATTTTCTAATAACACAACAGCAATGATCCTCCGCGTCCGCGCTACACCAAATGCCAGCAGGAGCGAAATCATCGGTTGGGAGGACGATCCTCAGGCCGGGCGCATCCTCCGCGTGCGCGTCGCCGCACCACCGGTGGAGGGCAAGGCGAACACGGAGTTGAGGGAGTTTCTCGCGAAATCCCTCAAGCTTTCTAAATCCAAAGTGGTCCTCCAGAAGGGCAATGCCTCGCGCTACAAGTCTTTTGAAATCCCGGACGGCACAGGACCCCTGGATGGTCGAATGGGTTAATCGGCACCGTGAGGAACTTGAACATTCAGAGACAGCAAATCGTGGCTGGGACTTGCAGTCCCAGTCCGTCGTGGGGACATTCTGTCCCCGCACCTGTGGTGCTTATGAAGTCATCCTGCGGAAATCCGCAAAATTGACTGCATGCCGAGCATCTTCTCCCATGTCCGAATGGTGGCTTGTCAAGCGTGCGCTGGGGTCTAATCTGACCACGCGCTCCGCGGCCAACCCCCGGTGCCCATCATTTCCCATGAATACGACCTTGCTTGCCCAAGCCGCCAATGAAGCCCGTGGCCTCGCCATGGATGCCATCCATGCCTGTAATTCCGGCCATTTAGGCCTTCCGCTCGGCTGCGCCGAAATCGGTGCCGTGCTTTTCGGAGAGTCCATGCGCTATTGCCCGGAAGCACCGAAATGGCTCAACCGTGATCGCTTCATTCTCTCCGGCGGCCACGGTTCGATGTTTATCTACAGCTGGCTGCACCTATCCGGCTACGCGGTTTCCAGGGAGGACGTGAAAAATTTCCGCCAACTTCACTCGATCACTCCCGGTCACCCGGAGTTCAATGAAACCCCAGGGGTCGAGGCCACCACCGGCCCGCTCGGACAAGGCATCGGCAATGCCGTGGGTTACGCGCTTTCCGGAAAACGCGCCGCCGCCCGCTTCAACACAGCCGATCACACGATCATCGATCACCACGTGATTTCGCTCCACGGCGACGGTTGCCTCCAGGAAGGTGTTGCCAAGGAAGCCATCGCCTTTGCGGGCCACAGCGGTCTCGACAACCTGATCCTTATCTATGACTCTAACGATGTGACGCTGGACGCCATGGCAGACGTCTCCCAAAGCGAACACGCAGAAGCGTATTTCCTCTCGCAAAATTGGGACGCTGTCACCATCGACGGCCACGACATTCCCTCCATCGCCGTCGCTCTGGAAAAAGCCAAGACGCAGAAAAACGGTCGCCCGAAAGTCATCATCGCCAAAACCATTATCGGCAAAGGCATCCCGGAAGTCGCCGGCACCGCCAAAGGCCACGGCGAGGGAGGCGCGAAATTCATCACCGCCGCACGCGCCGGTCTCGGACTTCCTGCCGATGAATCCTTCTACGTTTCCGCAGAGACGAAAGCCTTCTTCGCCGAGAAAAAAACCGCGTCCAACGCCGCATTCGCCGCCTGGCAAAAAACCTACGACGCATGGGCGGCAGCCAACCCGGCGCTGGCCGATGAACTCACCGATGGCCTCTCCAATGCGGCACCCACCGACCTGAGCGATAAAATCCCGGCCTTCCCCGCCGATTACAATGACGCCACCCGCTCGGCCGGCGGCACCATCCTCAACGCCGTGGCCAAGGCTATGCCGCAAATCATCACCGGCAGCGCCGACCTCTACGGCTCCACCAAGAACTATCTCAAGGATGGCGGCGATTTCTCGAAATCCAATCCGTTAGGCCGCAACATCTGGTTCGGCATCCGCGAGCACGCCATGGGCGCGATCTGCAACGGCATCGCCTACGACGGCATCTTCCGCCCCAGCGGCGCGACGTTCCTCGTCTTCGCCGATTACATGCGCGGTTCGATCCGTCTCGCCGCCTTGGCTGGTCTTCCCGTCACCTA
>CAIVKO010000066.1 GCA_903906515.1 Akkermansiaceae bacterium | reverse complement strand
GAGAGAGACAACGATGCCAACGGCTTCAACAAGACCTGTGAACATGGAAATTCGGGGATGATTTTGATAGAGAATGGAGACGGGCCGACACGGAGGAACTATGATGAAACGAGTGGGCCGGCAAGTGCCACCTCATTTCAAACCCGGTTTTTTTCCCGTCTCGCGAGTAGAAGGCGAACGCCGGCGACTGCCAGATCCAGCAGCCAGAAGGATAGTCCCGCCACACAGAACCATGTGCCGGTGCGCAGAATGATGAGTTGGGTCATGTCACCCTCGATTTGAGATTTCATCATTTCTGCCAGATCGGCGGCGCGCACGACCATATCCGTCAACGGACTGACCAAGATACCGACGGAGAGGGCCATCCACCACCGGGACAGGGACATGGGACGGAACAACAGACAGACCAGCACGATGGCAAGCGTGACGCGAGCCGAGCGGGTGGCCCACAAGGCAAGCGATTCGAAGGCAAAGGTATCGAAGCCTTTGATTTCGATCACGGGCAACCATGAGGCGCGGAGCAACAACCCGGCGGCGATGAGGAGTGGCAGGCGTGCGAGCCAGCAGTAACTGTTGGAGGGTGTGTCCGGTGTGTTCATTCAGCCGTTGGTTTTGCGATGGATTCCAAGCAGGGCGAATCCGTAACACAGGCAGATCCATGCGATCAGGATCCATAGCGCGACGGTCGCGGGATAGGTGAATAAAAATGGCGTGCCCTTGCTGTAACGGACGTCGCCACGACCTTCGACGGTATCGCGCTTGCGTTTGATTTCGGAGCCGCTGGCATCGGTTCCTGCGATTTCCCAAACTTTTTTATGTTGGCCAAGGCGTTCCGCAGCCACCGCAAGGTTTTGCCATGATGTGTTCACGTACGACTCGCGATCGAAGGTTTCCGAGATGGTTTTCCCGTCTTGTTTCCACTTGATTTCCTCGGGCTCGGCCGCGCCGGTGAGGAAGACCGGTTGTTTCGTTAGGTTGGTGACGTAGGGAGTGGCGCGTCCGTAGAGGTTGGAGACATCGATGATGCGCTGGCACGAGTGGCTGGGAAACCCTTTGGATAGTCCGCGTACCAGTGGCATCATCTTCGGCAGCGTGACCACATAGCCGCCGAAAAGAATCTGCGGAATCAACAACAGCGGCACCCACATCACCGCCTGTGTGGGTGTGCGCACCCAAGCCGAGACGGCCAGGCCGAGACTCACGCCAACCAGCGCAGCTCCGCAAAAGGCGAAGATCTTGAACACGACACCCACCAGCAGCACCTTCCACGCGGAAATCGCCGGGTATTTCATCGGCTCGCCATTCACATCCATGACCTGCATGCCGGATGAGTCGTTGACTGGGCGCTCGCCGGATTCGATGAAACTGTCTTCCATGACAAACCACTTCGCGGCGGTGGACGCCAACCAGAGCGGCGGAGCGATGGAGAGTTTCTTAAAAAATCCGGGAGGCTTCTGTTCCTTAGCCTTATTATGTTCGGCGGCTTGTGCGGAGGCTTCTGCAGGATCGTCACCCACCGCACTGAATGGCGCATCATCTTCCGCGAATTCATTCCCGACAGCGCCCGGCATGACCAAACCTTCTTGGGAAAGCCGCATCAGATAGAGATCCTTGAAATTACTTTCATCAAAATCAATCGGGTGGATGGCATGACCGACCGGAATGATGATAGCGAAGAGCAGCAGTCCTTGGACGCAGGAAATGAACCCCTGAAATGCGAATTTCGAACTGAGATAGACATTGCGTCCCAGCCCGCAGACTTGCTCGCGTTTGACGATGGGCAGTTCGCCCACAATCTGTTGGGCACCGTTGCTACAGCCGAACCACATGCTGGCTATCAGCCCAAGGAACATCCGGAAACCGAACTCGTCTGAAACCAAAGCAATCAACAGGCCGATGAGAATCACCTGGCAGAACAGGAAGGCAAGGTTCAACCAGTCCGCCCCAAGCACCTTCCACTGCCGGATCAACAACGTGATGAACCGCGAGCTCGCGGGAACTCGCTTCTCTCCACCTTGCTTGAGCAGAGAAGTCGCAGTGGTTTGGTCCTGGGTGTGGTTAGTCTCATGGTGACCGTGCCAATCCTTGAACTGTTGCTCCCACTCGGCCGCGCTCTTGGTGCCTCTCAGCACTTCGGAGTAGATTTTTTCCAACGGAGACTTGGTGATGCCCAGCATGGAACGGCTGCCTGACGATTGAGAATCGCTGATATCAGCCGCGCGCTTGACGAAAAACTCCCGCGCCTGGGAGGAGTTCCCTTCGAAAATCACCCGTCCGCCATGGACGAATACCAGACGGTCGAACAGGTAGGCCTTCTGCAGGACGTGGGTGGTGCAGACAACCGTTAGATTGGTGAGCGTCAGTGATTGCAGCAGTTCCATCAGCGATTCCTCGGTCGCCGGATCGAGTCCGGACGAGGGTTCGTCGAGGAACAACACCGAGGGTTTTGATAGAAGCTCGATGCCGATGCTGACGCGCTTACGCTGGCCGCCCGAGAGGTGGTGGACGCGTTTGTTGGCGTGCTCCGCGAGACCTAACAATTCGATCGTGCGTTCGACCAGCGCCTTGCGTTGTTTGTCCTGCAGGCGGAGACGGAGGCGGGCGGCGAGGTGAAACGCGTCTTTGACGACCAACTCCGGGTGGACGATGTCATCCTGGGGGACGAAGCCGATGGCGCCCGGCCGGGTTTTGTTGAGCAACGAGTTTTCGATGCCGCCAATGGAAACCTTGCCTTGGTCGGCCGGGCGGATGCCGCACAGTGCGTTGAGCAGGGTGGATTTTCCAGAGCCGGATCCGCCGAGGATGCCGATGAAATCACCTGTGCCGATGGCAAGGCCGACTTCGTTGAGAATCCGCAGGGGTTTGCCGGTTAGCCGGTCCTTGACGATGACCGAGAGTTTTTCCGCCGCGATACGACCGGAGTCCGAGTGGTCAACCCGCTCGATTTTATTTCCGCGGAATTCGAAGACATAATCGCCGATCTTGAAGCGGTCTCCGAAAATGAGTTTCGCACGGGTGAAGGGCTCTCCATTGAGCAGGGTCTCGGTGGAGCTGTGATCGGAAAGGACCCATTCGCCCTCTTCATTGCAGAGACGCGTGTGGAGTTTGGAAATCGTACGGTCCTGAACATCGAGGGCCACCAGACAGGAGTTTGGCTCAGGCGCTTCGCCGGAACCGCGGCCAAACAAATAGGCTTTGGTGGTGTCTAACTGGAATGATTCTGAAACGCTTCCATTCACCGATGGAGTGTCCCACTTGAGTGAGAACGAAAACTCCAGATCTTCCAGCGCGAAGGATTCGCCAGGTCTGAGTGCCTGATTGCGGTTGCGCGGGGCGGAACCTTCCCGCCACATCAGAGTGCGCAGGGCGGGGTCCCATTCGATGATCAAATCGGGTCCTTGTTCGCCACCGCTGGCGGGGACCAGCACAGGACGCCTGGCAGCCAGCCCCGCAATCCCGTGAGATCCTTTTTCCAGCTTAAGTCGCTCCGTGCCGGATGCCTGCCTGATGATGAGTTCCGCCTGCATGGGAAAAATCCGAAATAAGACCCACTAAGCGTTCAGCGACCTCCCGGTCCCATCACCGGATTGTCGAGCGTGATGTCATATTTCTGTTTCGGCTTGGACGGAGCTGCGGGCGGCTGCGGATGAGAGGGCTCTCTTGGCGGTTGGGCTGCTGCTTGGGCGGCTGCTTGGGCAGCTGCTTGGGCAGCGGCTTGGGCTGCTGCTTGGGCATCTTTGTTTCTCGTGTCGTTCTGGGCGATCACTACGTTCGTTTGGGCAGCGACGCTATCCAGCTTCTTCGTCATGGTGGCAAGCTGCTCGGCGAGAGGACCCACCAAGGCCTTGAGTTTGGTGTCCAGTTGGGCTGGGGTCAGTCCGTTTTCCGCGGAAGAAGATAACTTTTGGGTGAGAGTCTCGTTTTCAGACTTCAAGCTGGCGACATCCTGCTCGAGTTTTGCGACTTTGGCAGTGGCTTCGGCGAGGGCTTTCTCGTTTTCCCGGACTGCAGATGGATCCTGTGAATTGCAGGACCAGAGAGAGAAACATGACACACCAATGGCCGTGGCCTTTGCGACGGATGATCGTTTCATGATAGGGATGGGGGTTGGGAATGGATCAACAATATACCGGCAAATCATTTGGCTTCCTTGACGCAGGCGACCACGGTCTTGGCGGTTAGCGCCGCCATGGTTTCGACGCTTTCCTTTGGCAGCGGCGCGCGGAGCTCCACATTCACAAGCTTTTCCAGTTCGGTCATCGATTCGGAAATCAACTTGATGATGCCTTCATTCGGCAGGCCCGCTCCGTCCAGGTCAGACTTTAGTTCCTTGACCAGAAGCGGCTCACGGAGGATGCCTGCGGTTTTCACGCTGTAATTTTGCTGCACCAGACCGGAGGTATAACGGGCACCCTGGAGCCAGCCAGCCGCGTAGAGGATTTTGCGCACCGGTGCCTTGCCGCCCACTCCGGACTCGCGCTGCAGGACGCGTTCGATGTCCTGTTGGAGATAACCGAGTTCGAGGAAAACCCGGCCCCATTCTCCGCGCGTGGCGAATGACCGCACCATCTTGGCGCGGCGCAGATCGTCATCGGTGACGCCGAGTTTTTTGCCGAGTTTCTCGATGTGATCGGCGCAGGAATTGAGTTTTTCCGCATCGCGCGCTTTGATGGCCATGATGCCGTCACAAATCCGGAATCCCAACACCGCGGGAATCGCCACCTTGGTATCCTTGAGGGTGTCCGGATCGATGTTGACCTCGGTCCGGTTCATGACTTCCTTCCATTTGACCGTGCCGTTGCCGAGGGCGGAATCAAGAGCGATGAACTTGTCATAGGGATTCGGGCGAATCATGTTCTCGCCAGTGACGGTTTTATAGTCCTTGAAACTTTTCTTTTGGTCCTGGCCGGGGGCGCTGACAACGGTGGTTGCTAAAACCATCGTGCTTAGTAAGGCGATTCCTGTGGAACTCGGTAATGAAAGCGTATTCATAGGTTGTGCGAATATCTCTAGATCTTATATTTCGGTCATGCAAGCAAAAGGAGGGTAAGGCTGGCAGATTTATTCCACCCTGCCACTTTGTTAATTCATGTTAAACAAAGTGGTGACGGGCATCAGTTCCTCCGCTAGGACTGAAAGCAGCACAACCCATTCATATAGAGATATTTACGATCCAACAATGGCTCTCTATCCTTATTTTCACCACACCTCACAGAAATACTTGACGGAAATGGGCTGATTCCCTAAACACCTAACAGCCTGAAGCGACATTACGGAAAACGCCCGATGCCGGGTTGTCTTCTGATTGGAACTTCTTGTGAATCCATTAACCTCAAAAAACAACATGAAGATGAAACAAGTAGTTATGTATCTTTTGGCAGCCGGAAGCATGTCTTCCATGGCTTTAGCCAGTCCTGCCGGAGCCGAGAATGACGCCTATGAAATGGCGGTTCGTCAGACCCAGGCCGGATTCACCATTTATCCTGGCGCATCGGGTAACCTTCAGGCGGGCGAAAAAGTCCGGTTGTTGATGCCGGTGACATCGGGTGTCACTTACACATTCCTGATTGGTGTGGACGAGCGGGTCTCGGACGTCGATTTGTATGTGTTTGATGAGCAGGGCAATGAAATCCTCGTGGATGATCGCCGTGATCGTCGTGCGGGCACCAAGTTCCTCTCCACCTACACCGGCACTGCGGAAGTGTACGTTCTCATGAACGCGACCCGCATGAACCGCGCCACCGGCAAATTCCACGGTATCGCCAGCTGGTCGTTGTTGGTCGGCACACGGGGAGGCCCCACACAGGAGCGCAGACCCCCATCCGCCCCAGGACAGGACATGAACGAAAAGGCACGTGATGCCGAACCGAAAAAAGCCGGAGACATCTGAACATTCAATCCAACCACAATACCAATCCACTATTTCCCATGAAACGATACATTCTGATATTGCCTCTTGTTGTTGCGCCGCTGATTTTCGGCTCATGCGCCTCGCCCACGGAATACCATTCGGTGACTCTTTATGAATACAGCAAGAGCAAACCGAAGGTGCACACCTCGGATAACCCGCGCGATTTCACACCCGTTCAAGGTTTCTAATCGTCAATCCCAAACACGAATCAAATCATGAAAGCACTCAAACTTGCACTCGCAGCATCGTTGGCATTCGCCGGCATTTCCTATGCAGGCGGCATTCAAGGCCGCGTCACAGATGAAAACGGCGTTCCACGCCGTGGCGTCACCGTCTCTGTAAAAGGTTATCGCCAGACCACCAGCACCGACTACAACGGCTACTACACGCTCCAGATGCCGGCTGAGATCGATGGCATGCGTGTGAATATGTATGTCAATGGCCAATTCGCGGTGAATACCCTGATTCCTCCGGGCCCCGCCAATTCCACGGTCGTCGTGACCCTGATCCGTCGCTAATAGCGGGCGGATGCATCATTTATGCGGCCGTCCTGATTCCCTCGGGACGGCCGTTTTTTGAACTTGGAAACCAAAAAAACCGGCAAGTCCGGACATCTATCAATACGAATCTTTGATCTTCTATGAAACTCCATTTCCTCATCATGTCATTTGTGGCCATCCCGCTGATTTTCGCCTCATGCGAGCCAAATTATTACTATCAACCAAGGTATGAACAACACCGGGATCATCACAAGCACCATAACAGGTCTGATGATCCGCGGGACTTCAGGCCCGTGCAACAATTCTGATTTTCAAAGGCCCACGGTTCTCACCCACGGCGGATGCGGGTAATCATTCCCCATCCGCCGCAAGTTGGGTGTACAGCATGGGAAAACACCCCCAGACGTTGTTAGAAATAGAGGCCCGTAGCGGGCCTTTTTTGCTTGATGAGAAAACGGGATCTTCTTGCAGCGCCCTGCGGATGACCACACGGGAAGTGGTGTTTTTCAGTCCGAGAATGCGGAAAACACACCATGAGGAAGATCTCCTTCCAGCCTTGACCCGCCGATGAACATGGCTTAGAACACGTGCTCCGGGTATTAAGCCGGGCTCAAGGAAATATGGAATCACCGAATAAATTGATATTTGGTTCTTACGAAGTTCAGCAGAACCCCGACGGAACACCGTGCGTGCTGGGTGAGGGCAGTTTTGGGATCACTTACAAGGCGCGACATTCATTTCTGGGTCGGATCAGCGCGCTTAAGGTGATTCGCGAGAATTTGCTCAATCGCAGCAGCAAGGAGGATCACGAGGAGGCCCAGCGCTTCCTTGGCGAGGCCCGCGCCGTCAGCAGGTTGAACCACCCGGGCATCGCTTCGGTGTATGACTGCGCCTTGGCCAATGAGGTTTTCTATTATGCGATGGAGTTTTGCGATGGCGGAACCTTGCAGGATGCTTGTGAGAAAAACGGGCCAATGGCATGGCCGGAGGTCAGGATGCTGGCACTGCAACTCGCCTCTGCGCTGGATTACGCCCATGGAAGCGGCTTCCTGCACCGCGACATCAAACCCGCCAACATCATGCTCTCTGGCGAGGGCAAATCCCGCCAGGCGAAGCTGATCGATTTCGGGCTTGCGAAAAAATTCGAGCTCAATCCGGATTTATCGTCGGCCACGGTGCGCAATGAGGAGGAGAGTTTCCGTGGGAATTTCACCACGGCCAGCCCCGAGCAAATCCAGGAAAAGGATCTGGACCAGCGCAGTGATCTTTTCGCGCTGGGAGTCACACTCTGGTGGCTGCTGGTCGGGCACAATCCCTTCAAGGACATGAAGAGCGGACCGTTGATCGCGGACCGTCTGGGACCGTCATCGTATGCCTCGGCGCTGCCGCCGGATCTGGATGCCGAAGCCCGCGCACTGCTGGAAGTCCTGCTTGAGAAGAATGTGGAGAAACGCATCGCTTCCGCGCATGCGGTGATAGATCTTCTCAGCGCCGCCGTCCCATCGCCGCCAGTTACGTTGCCTTCGAAATCACCGGGTGTTCCGCAAGTCGCGATCGACCCGCTCCAGGTGCCGGCGGATTACGACGACTCATACTCGTATGGGGCGGTGATTTCCAACACGGCTCCCGCAAAGTTATATCAAGGGAAAAACACAATCACGGGTGACCCCGTGATCGCCGTGCTACCGGATGCGTCGCTGGACCCGGTGGCTCTTAGCGGCATGAGAATCGCCGCCCATCGCAAACTGGATCTCGGCAGTTATGCCTTTATCGATTGGCGGTTTTCCGGACAAAACGACGTGTTCGTTCTATCAAAACCGACGGGATGCGGGCTATTGGCCGTCCTGCGGAAATTCGGTCCCGCGCGCTTTCAGGACGCATTGCCCTTTCTCTCGTATCTAGCGTGTTGTTTCGATACGAGCGTGGCATGGACCACCTTCGGCACGCGGATGGATCCCGGTGATATTCTGGTGCGGTCCCGCGATGGCGGAGCGGATCTTGAAAAATTCGGCTCATGGAGCGACCTTGACCCCCATTCGGCGCGCTGTCTGCCGCGCTTGGCGACCGACTCCGAGCACCGCGCGTCCAGCGAGGCTACGCTTTCCACTTCCGCCGAGGAGTTTCCTCCGCTTGCCCAGTTTGTGGCTCTGGTCTATCGGGTGCTGGCCGGCAGCTCGGTAAAATACGCGGCATTTTTCACGACCGGTGGATACGTGATGGCATCCGGTCTGTCCGAAGACGGTAACGCGCTAATAGCCGATACCCTCTGTGCGCCCGAAACCCATCCTACGGCAGCCCACTTCTTGCAATCACTGGCCATGATCGAGGGACATCAAGTCTCCGAACTGAAGCCGGTGGTTCCTCCTCCCACTGCAAGCGATATCGAATGCGGAAAACTGCCACCCCTGCACTCGGTATCGTCCATGGCAGCGAAGGCTGCCCGTCCAACCACCCCGCCTACCCCTCCTGCTACCCCTCCTGCTACCCCTCCTGCTAAGCCCGCCTCTAAGCCCACCGCGTCAGATGTTTCTGTTGCCGCTTCGAAAGCGCAGTCCACTCCTGCGGCATCCGGCCCACCTGCTCTTTCCACGCTGGCAACCAAACCCGCTCCGGCACCTGCTACTGTCCGAAGCGGACGCAAACCTCTGATCATCGGCGCAATTGCCGCGATCGCCGTCGGCGGGATTTTACTGTTAGGTTTTGTGGGTTGGCGCGTCCTGTTCCATAAGTCCGATCCACAGAAGATCGTCGAAAAACCCGTGGAAAAACCGAAAATTCCGCAAGATCCCGCCGATGATCCGCCTCCTGACCCGGGAACTCTCGCCAAGCCGGATCCACAGCCCGAGCCGAGGCCTGAACCAAGACCGGAGCCCAATCCCGATCCTAAACCCAATCCCGCCACGACAGCGGTGGCCTCCTCCTTATCGAAGGTCAAAGTTCCGGGAGATGCCGCGACCATTGCCAAGGCGATCGAGCTTTGCAAAGACGGCGGCACCGTGGAAATCGCCGGAGGAACCTACCACGAGTCCATCCAGATCACCAAATCCATTTCCCTCGTCGCGGATCCATCAGCCGTGATGGAGTATGACAAATCCAACGTGATTACGGCTAGAGGTCCGATCAAGGTGACCCTTCGCAATCTTCAGATCAAAAATCCCTTGGACGATGCCAAGAAGCCCGTCACCGAATCCCCCGCTCTCGTGGTGATCTACGAAGGTGCCGAAGTTCACTTTGATGCGTGCGCACTGGAAAAATCAAATGGCGATGGTGTATCGGTGGTGAAAAAGGCCTTTGCCAGGTTTTCTAACAGTAAAATACGTGACAACCGGGGCAATGGAGTGAACGTCCGTGATGCATCGAGAGTGGAGATGTCGTTCAGTGATGTCCGCAAAAACGGCTCTAGCGGAGTATGCATCATGAATGGCGGGTCCAAGGGTACCTTGGGCAATGGCACAACCATTGCGGAAAACAGCAAGAACGGTGTGGAGCTGGCTAACGGTGCTTCGCTAGAATGCAAGGGAGTGACCATCACCCAGAATAAGCAAGTCGGACTCGTCGTGGAGGCCAGCGGCAGCAAGGCACTGCTAGATGCTTCTTGTGTGATTTCCGATAATAAACATGGCATTGGCGTGACAAATTCGGCCAGTCTGGTTTTAGCTAACAGCAAGTTGGAGGGTAACAAAGATGACGGTCTTTTTGTAGAAAGCGGTGGCACGGTGGAAATCGACGGCAGCGAATTCAAGTCCAATGGACCCTACGGGGCATATTTGGTTAACGGGTCCTCCAGCACGATGCGCATTTCAAAATCCGTTTTCTCAGCTCATTCGGAGTCGGGTGTCGTGGTGGTGGAGGGCAAAGGCGAGGTGAACAATTGCCGTTTTTCTGACAACATAGTGGCGATATACTACGGTGAGAAATCCAGTGGTCGTTCCGCGGGAAATCTGATCCACCCTGGCCCGCTCAAAGACGTGGTGATTCTGGATAAAGCCGGTGATGTCCGTTTGGAAAACAACACCATCGACCCTCCATGAGTGGCGCATTCTAGCCGATCAACAATCGGCAATCATTTTTCCAAAGCCCGATCCACTTTTTCGCCAGTTTTCTCGAGCGGCCCTTTTGGATCGACTGCCTCTTTCACGTCCTTGACGGCTTTATCAATACTCTCACCGGCTTTTTCAGCAGGTCCTTTTTGCCGGCAGGATACGGCGAATACGAGCAATGGCAACAGACACACGGACAACAGTAATGTGATTTTCATGTGCACGAACCTATGAGGCGGGTGGTGCTTCTTCAATGGGGTGTAACCCCACCGGTTCCAATCGGAGGCCAAAGTCTTGCTGGGCGCGCCCCATCCCGCCACCACACCGCAGTCGAATTGATTCGTGCCACTTTGCTTTACCCGTCTCAACCCGAATTCCTAAGTTACAGGGATGATTTGCCGGTGATTTGACCGGATTACACGGATTGAAGACTTCACCAAGCAGTTGATGACACCGCTGCCGCAACCTCTTCATAATCCGTGTCAATCCGTGGTTCAGCAGCGATTCTTGATTCAAGCCTCCATTCCAGGATTTTCCAGAAGTTTGATTTCCTCGATGAATGCCTGAACATGGGGCGGTGGCGCATGGCAGGTTGCCACACCGGCGGCGATGGGGGTGGGTTCCGGTTGGGGTTTGATCGGACGTGTCACCATGCATGGATTGTCGTTCCGCACCAGTCGCAACGTTTCGGCGATGATCGCGCATCCGAGGTTTACCTCCACTGCGGCGGTTAGACTGGCAATGCCGCCGCTCGCGTGATCTCAGCCTACTTGCCGCCCATCCCGAATCATCTCCCTCTCTACGGCGCGAAGAACTACACCGCCGCTGCCGGTGACACCATGGAGGATCACGCCCAGCGCGTTCTGCAACTCCTCGGCAGCGATCCTGCATCAACCTTGTGAGCCCTCATTGAAGGCACCGATCTCCCCTCCCTTCCAGCCTGCGTCCCCCGCGAGATCCCAAACTGGCGCTGCAAGGCAGTCCTCACCCAAATGGATCATCGATCAAGTCGAGGCCATCATGGCCGCCCTGCACGAGCCTGACCGCACCATCGCCCAGCTCGCGTGGCACGGCGACGGCAAGGTGGCTCGGCGGGGTGAAACCGTCCTCGGCCTAGCCCAAGTCCTCGGCCTCACCGATGCCCAGGTGGACGCCATGTTCGTCGCCGCCGAGGCAATCGAGGTTTAGGCTAAACCGAAAAAATTCTCATTTCGCTGCAAACATTTCTCAAATCGGCTGCGCGGGTCCACCAGCGAATGGAAGGAGGAGGCAGGCGACCATGAAAATGCTTAAAATCAACTCTTGGCCAATCATTCATACCTCATTCACGCGGACCGCCCGGAGGATCGGTCCCTGCCTTCGGTAATATTCAGACAGCCTCATAGAGTGACGCTACAAGCTTCTGACGCACTATTGTGATTGCGGATGGCGGTGGGTTCTTGTGCAATTCTGATCGGTGATTGACCCGCTGGACAGAAAGTTGCTGCGCGACTTGGGCCGCATGAAGGGCCAGGTGCTTGCGGTGAGCCTGGTGATGGCCTGCGGGCTGGCGATGATGATCATGACGCGCAGCCTGATTCTCACGTTGGAATCAACGCGGGAGGAGTTCTATCAGAAATATGCGATGGCGGATGTATTCGCCAACCTGAAGCGTGCGCCCTTGTCCGCGGCGGATTCACTGGCCGGTTTTCCCGGTGTGGCGGCTGTGGAGACGCGGGTGGTGGTGAATGTGACGTTGGATCTGCCGGGCTTGTCGGAGCCGGCCACGGGGCACATCATTTCACTGCCTGAAGACGGCGGCCCGCCGAAACTCAACCGGGTTTTCCTGCGGACCGGCAGGCTTCCGCGTCCGGACGAGCGGCGTAAGGTGGTGTTGGGCGAGTCCTTCGCCATCGCCAACGGACTGAGGCCGGGTGACTCGCTGGTGGCGGTGATCAATGGTCGCAGGGAAACTTTGGAAATTTGCGGGATCGGTCTATCGCCGGAGTTTGTATTCGAGGCCCGCGCCGGTGAGACCCTGCCGAACCACAAACTTTTCAGCGTGATCTGGATGAACTACCGGGCGCTGGCGGTGGCATACGACATGGATGGTGCCTTCAATGACATCTGCATCGATCTCTCGCCGTCCGCCGCCCCGCAACCGGTGATCGAGGAAATGGACCGGGTGCTTGCCACCTACGGCGCGGGCGGGGCGTTCACCCGCAAGGAGCAGGCCAGCGCGCAACGTCTGGATGACGAGCTGCGGGTGCTGCATTCGCTGGCGTTGGCGTATCCGTTGGTGTTCCTGAGTGTGGCCGCCTTCATGGTGAATGCCGTGCTTGCGCGTGTCGTGCGCTTGCAGCGCGAGCAAATCGCCCAGTTGAAGGCGCTCGGCTACTCGTCATGGCAGGTGGGTGGACATTTCCTCAAGTTCGTGTTGGTCATCGGCGTGCTGGGCACGCTCATCGGCGGTATCGGCGGACGTTTGTTAGGTGCGCAGTTGGTGAACCTCTACACTTTGTTTTTCCGGTTTCCATCGCTGGAATTCCGGATGGATTACAGCGCCTTGGGACTCGCGCTTTTCATCAGCATCGGTGCATCGGTGCTCGGTGTTCTAACCGTCGTTTGGCAGGCGGTGAAACTCCCGCCCGCGGAAGCCATGCGTCCCGAGCCGCCGGCGGATTTCAGACCTTCGTTTTTCGAGCGCATCGGACTCACGCGGTTTTTCAGCCCCGCCTTCCGCATGGCCTTGAGAAACATCGAGCGCCGTCCGTGGCAGGCGGTTTTCACCTGTTGCGGGCTGGCGCTGGCCACCGGGTTGATGGTACTGCCCGGAGCGATGAGCGATAGCATCGACTACTTGCTTACCTTCCAATGGAACAGCCAGCAGCGCCAGGACGTGGCAGTTTTTCTAACCGAACCAACCTCGGAAAAGGGCTTCCACGATCTTGAGCACCTGCCGGGCGTGATCCGGGCAGAGCCGATCCGGAGCATCGGTGCGCGGTTGAAATACGGCCATCACCAGAGGAAGCTGGCTGTCACCGGAATTCCGAAGGGATCGGATCTGAACCGCCTGCTGGATGACCAGGGCCGCCCGATCACCATGCCGGAGGAGGGATTGCTGATGTCCGCCAAACTCGCGGAGATCCTCGGAGCACGTATTGGGGATGTGGTGCGGGTGGAAATGTTGGAAGGACGCCGCGCGATCGCGGATGTGCCGATCCGCGGGTTGGTGACCGACTATGCGGGCGTGGCCGCTTACATGGACATCGATGCGTTGCGCAGGATTCTCAAGGAGGGCGACACCGTGAACGGCGCCTATCTGGCACTGGATGGAAACCATTGGAATACTTTCATGCGCGAGGTGAAGGACACGCCGCGGGCCGCCTTTGTAATGGTGAAACGCGATCAGCTCGCCTCGTTTCGCGAGACCACCGGCATGAGCATCGGGATCATCCGCAAGCTCTACTTTGCTCTTGCAGTGATTGTTGCCTTCGGCGTCGTGTATAACAGCGCGCGCATCGCCTTGTCCGAACGCAGCCGGGAGCTGGCCACGCTGCGCGTTGTTGGCTTCCGTCTATCAGAAGTTCGCGCCGTGCTGGTGGGTGAGTTGGGAATGCTGGTGTTGCTGGCGTTGCCAGTGGGATTGTTGTTTGGCCGAGGGCTGGCACTTTTCATCATGTCCTCGTTCAGCACCGAAACCGTGCGGCTGCCGATCGTGATCAGCTCAGCCACCTATTCGGTCGCGGTGGTTGTCATTCTAACGGCTTCCGCTTGCTCGTTTGCCTTGGTCAGCCGGATGATCGCGCAGCTCGACATGGTCGGCGTGCTGAAAGCTCGGGATTGATGCAACCTAAGGTTATGCATGCCGGATGGCGGCGATGGCCGCCGCCATATCCGGTGCACGGAAAGTGGAGGATCCGGCGACCATGACATTCGCTCCTGCGGCAAAACTGCGGGCGGCGGTGACGTCGTCGATCCCGCCATCCACTTCGATGTGGAATGACAGGTTTTTGTTTTGTCGGATCTCCGCCGCTGCGGTGACTTTTTCTAACACTTCCGGCATGAATGCCTGGCCACCGAAGCCGGGGACCACGGTCATGCACAGGAGCAGGTCGATTTGGTCGAGAAATGGTTCCACCGCTGCGAGTGGAGTGGCGGGGTTAAGTGCGAGTCCCGCCTGCAGGCCTGCGGCACGGATGCGGCGCAGGGTCTCCGCGACATCGTGATCGGCCTCGACGTGGACGGTAATAAGATCGGAACCAGCGTCGATGAACCGTTGCAGATAGTGGTCGGGGCGAGAAATCATCAGATGCACGTCCAGGAAGATATCGCTGGCGCGGTCCACTGTTTGTACCATCGCGGGGCCGAACGAGATGTTATCCACGAAATGCCCGTCCATGACATCGAGGTGCATCCAATCGGCACCTGCCGCGACCGCACGCGCGACCTCTCCGCCGATGTTTGAAAAATCCGCTGCCAACAACGAAGGAGCGATCACCCGGTCATGAAAATTCATTTGTTTCACCGGGGTGATTGGAATCACGAAGCGCCTGTCATGGCACGGAAAATTTTCAGCAAAGCGGATCAAAACACCGGAAGCAGGATCAATCCGTCACTGCCGGTGGCGGCATCGACGGTGTGTGTGGCCCTCGGGGATCAGCGGTAAATGACCACCAAAAAAACCACGGCTTCGCTGCGGCCTGTGTTGGTGATGGCATGGGGAATGTCGGCGCGATAGGTGCCGGAGTCGCCTTTGGCGAGTGTTTCGGTGCTCTCTCCAGAGGCGATGCGCACCGTGCCTTCTTCGACCGTGAGAAACTCGCGGGTTCCCTCAAAATGCGGCTGGCTGTTCAGGGTGCCGCCTTTTTTCAGCCGCAACTCGTAGAACTCGACGTCTTTTTCCAGATTCAACGGCGACAGCGTGCGGATCTGACATTGCTTGTCGTTGCGGAATACCTGCGCCTGGTCCGTGGTTCGGATGACTTGAATCGACGAAGCTCCGCCGCCCGCACCTTCTACCAGGTTTTCCAGACTCATGCCAAACGCACGTGCGATGCGGAAGGCGACCGTCAGCGTCGGATTGGCGCGCTCCCGTTCGATCTCACTCAACATCGACCGGCTGACGCCACTCGCCTCCGCCATTTCATCCAGCGACCATCCGCAGTCTTGTCGCAGTTTCTTCACCCTACGTCCGACCAGTTCATTGATGCTCTCCGGTTCGGGGGTGTGGGTTGTGGATTTTCTGGCAGCCATGGTTCGAGGAATTCAATATACCGGATCATATTCCTGTAAAGTGGAAATTTTTTCTTGCCGTCGCGCCGGGGGGAATCCAAACTTCGGCATCACTTATGAAGGCACTCGTCAAAGCTCATGCGGAACGCGGTCTCTGGCTTCAGGATGTTCCTGAACCGGAGGTTGGTATCAACGATGTCCTCATCAAGGTCCACAAAACAGGCATCTGCGGCACCGACCTCCACATTTACAAATGGGACGCATGGGCGCAGAAAACCATTCCCGTGCCGATGGTTGTCGGACATGAATTCGTCGGTGAGGTCGTGCGTGTCGGTTCCAATGTGTCGGACTTTCATCCCGGCGAGATCGTCAGCGCCGAAGGTCACGTCGTTTGCGGTCGTTGCCGCAACTGCCTCGCCGGACGCCGCCACCTGTGCAAGGACACGGTCGGCATCGGCGTCAACCGGTCGGGCGCTTTCGCCGAATACATCAGCGTGCCTATGACCAACGTCTGGCATCACCGCGAGGGCATCGATCAGGAGGTGGCATCGATTTTCGATCCGTTCGGCAATGCCGTGCATACCGCGCTTGCGTTCGACTGCCTAGGCGAGGATGTGTTGATCACCGGTGCCGGGCCGATCGGCATCATGGCCATCCCGGTGGTGAAACACGCTGGCGCACGCCACGTGGTGATCACCGACGTCAACGAGTATCGGTTGGACCTCGCCCGCAAGATGGGTGCCACCGTCGCGCTCAACGTCAGTGAGGGAAGGATCGCGGATGTCGCAAAGCAGTTAGGCATGAAGGAGGGCTTCGATGTCGGACTGGAAATGAGCGGTAATCCGCGGGCGTTCCGCGAGATGCTCGACAGCATGTGCCACGGCGGCAAGATCGCCATGCTCGGCATTCCGAGTGAGCCGATCGCGATCGATTGGAACACGGTGGTTTTCAACATGCTCACCATCAAGGGGATTTATGGCCGTGAAATGTATGAAACCTGGTATCAAATGAGCGTGCTGCTGGATAGCGGGCTCGATATCCGACCGATCATCACCCACCGCTTCCACTACACCGAATTCGAAAAAGGATTTGCCGCCATGGAATCTGGAAACTGTGGCAAGGTTGTGTTAGAATGGGCCGATTGAAATATTTATGAACTCCGAATTTAAAAAACATCTGCAGGGTCAACTGGATGCCATCCGCGAGGCGGGCACTTACAAAAACGAGCGCCGCCTCACCACCCCGCAAGGCGCGGTGGTGAAAGCCAACGGCGGCGGACCGGTGATCAATCTTTGTGCGAACAACTACCTCGGACTTGCGCAGCACCCTAGCGTGCGTGAGGCGGCGCATCAGGCGCTTGACCAGTGGGGATACGGTCTTGCCAGCGTGCGCTTTATTTGTGGCACGCAGAGTGTGCACAAGGACCTGGAGGCCGCGCTCAGCGGTTTTCTCGGCACGGAAGACACCATTCTTTATTCATCCTGCTTCGACGCCAACGGCGGATTGTTCGAAACCATCCTCGGTCAGGAGGACGCGGTGATCAGCGACGCGCTGAACCACGCTTCCATCATTGATGGCATCCGCCTGTGCAAGGCGATGCGATACCGCTACGAAAACCGCGACATGGCCGGCCTCGAAGCCAGGCTTCAGGAAGCCGATGCGGCGGGCGCGCGCTTCAAGCTCATCGCCACCGACGGGATCTTTTCGATGGACGGTTACATCGCGCCGCTTGCGGAAATTTGTGATCTGGCCGACCGTTACAATGCTCTGGTCATGGTGGACGATTCCCATGCCGTGGGTTTCATGGGCGAGCGCGGTCGCGGCACGCACGAACATTGCGGCGTGATGGGCCGGATCGATATTCTAACTGGAACGCTCGGCAAAGCCTTGGGCGGTGCCAGCGGTGGATACACCAGCGGACGCAAGGAAATCATCGAACTGTTGCGCCAGCGCTCACGTCCCTATCTATTTTCCAATACGCTTGCTCCAGCGATTGCCGGCGCATCGCTCGGTGTGCTCGAACTGCTTTCCGCATCATCCGAACGTCGCGACCAACTGATGGAAAACACGCGCTTCTTCCGCGAGGCGATGACGCGTGAGGGCTTCAACCTTCTACCTGGTGAACATCCGATCGTGCCGATCATGATCGGCGACGCGGCGGAGGCCACCCGCTTTGCCGACGCGGCGCTTAAGCACGGCGTCTATGTCATCGCCTTTAGCTATCCCGTCGTGCCCCAGGGCAAGGCGCGCATCCGCACGCAGATCAGCGCCGCACACACGCGGGAGGAATTGGAACGCGCGGTCGCGGCCTTCGTTGCGGCGCGGGAAGAGACGCAAGACTTCAAGACACAAGACGCAAGATAAGAAGTCGCGATTCAATCGCGCGCATGAGCTGGAATCCGATGGAATCGCTTGTAGCGGCGCTCTGTGAGCGTCGAAGCCGATGAAATTTGCGAAGCTCTCTTCATCTTAAATCTCCTGTTCATTTTGTCTGATCAGATTTTCAATCTGCGCTACAAGTTTTGACCCCGGAACCAAGGTGATCACGTCTATAGGAACAGGAACTCCGGAAATCCATTATCTCCAGGTAACACGGTCCACCCGAAATGATCAGGTCGAGTCACCTTCCAGTATTCTCC
Source organism: Akkermansiaceae bacterium (assembly GCA_903906515.1). Classification (GTDB taxonomy): domain Bacteria; phylum Verrucomicrobiota; class Verrucomicrobiia; order Verrucomicrobiales; family Akkermansiaceae; genus Luteolibacter. Next base: position 17,976 of record CAIVKO010000066.1, on the reverse strand, counting down.
GTTTTCTTGCCACACGTCATGTTCGGAAGCACCGATCATGGCCTTTCCACACCATATCTCAGGCGAAGTGATCAGATCACGGTTTTTGGCCCATCTGAGAAGTGCTTCGCGTTGTGTAATTGCAGCTTTTTGGCGTAATTCAAACGGTTCCTCTCCAGTCGTGCGCGCATCTCCTCCGACGAAAGCGACGGCTGATTCGACCGAATCTTCCGATATACCTCGGATGTCAGCTAGCAAGCGGTCCTGACGGATTTTCTGCCACACCAGCCAACCGAAGATGACGGACATCGTGATGGCAAGGGCTGGGACCAACCAAAGTTCCCGCCTGCTGACGATTCTCTCGTCCCGATTCAACCTCAAGCGCAATACCGCATAGTGCGCACAGCCCAGCACGACGGCAATCGGACTGACATACAAAAGCAGAATGCCGATGTTCTTCAAATCGAGACGCCAGAGCATAATCCGGTTGAGAACCAGCAGCAACAGACCACCCATCACCAGCCAGAATACCCACAGCAATGGCAACAAGCGCAAACGTGGATTGGCAAGTCGACTAAACATGAACGGATTCTGACAGTTCCTTCATCAGCTAGCTTGGATGAAATCGGCGGATATTGCCTCCTCCCCACGCACGAAGATGGATGGCCGTCGTAAACTCGCGCCGATACCTGAATTGAGAATCATCAAGCCGGAGGCTTATCAGCCTGTAGCCGGTGGTCGAGCGAAGCGACACCACCGGACCCACGCGAAAAAATATTCTGCACACCGGAGGTGTGCCAGCCAACGGCGGACGCCAAATCACACCAGACGTCGCTAACACCCCTGCCGGGGTGTGATGCATTGCGCGTTATGCATCCGGTGGTGTCGCTGCGCTCAACCACCGGCTACAAGCTGGGATCCCTCCGGGATTCAGGAAGAGAGCTCCAGACCCGCGCCATATTCGAGGCGCATTTTCAACAGACTCTCTAACTAAGAACACCCTTCACCACCTTGGTCCCCGGCTTGGTGATGTTGGTCAGGCGTTGGGGTGCGCCGTTGGCCATGAAGGTGAAGCGTTCGTGATCAAAACCCATCAAGTGCATGAGGGTCGCGTGAAGGTCGTGCAGCGAGACTTTGTCGATGGTTGCCTCGTAACCGATGGGATCGGTCTCGCCGTAGGAAATCCCCGGTTTGACTCCGCCGCCAGCCATCCAAATCGTGAATCCACCCGGATTGTGATCGCGGCCAATGAATTTGTTGTCGTTGCCGCCACGGTTTTCGAGCATCGGTGTGCGGCCGAACTCACCACCCCAGACGACGAGTGTGTCTTCCAACAAACCGCGTTGTTTGAGATCCTTGAGCAAGGCGGTCATCGGTTGGTCCACTTCTTTGCAGCGGTCTTTGAAACCACCATTGAGCGCCTCATTCGCGCCAGCGCCGTGCGAATCCCAACCCCAATGGAACAACTGGATATATCGCACACCGCGTTCCGCCAATCGCCGTGCCAGAAGGCAGTTGTTAGCGAACGATTCTTTCCCCAGCTGCGTGCCATACATCGCATGAGTGGATTCGCTCTCTTGCTTGATGTCAAAAGCATCGGTCGCGCTCGCCTGCATCCGGTAGGCCATTTCGTATTGCGCGATCCGGGTCACGGTTTCGGGGTCGCCCACTTCGGTGGCAATCTTCTGGTTGATCCGATCGAGCGCATCCAACGACCGCCGACGCATCGCGCGCGACACTCCTGCCGGGTCGCTGAGGTAAAGCACCGGGTCGCCTTCGGACCGGCACTGCACACCTTGATAGACCGATGGCAGATAGCCAGACCCCCACACCGACTTGCCGGCATCCGGGTTCTTGCCGCCGGATGTCAGCACGATGTATCCGGGCAGGTTCTGGTTTTCACTTCCCAAGCCGTAGGTCGCCCATGCACCGATCGACGGTGCGCCGAGGTTCTGCGTGCCGGTGTGCACCAATAACTGTGCAGGGCCATGGTTGAACTGGTCGGTGTACATCGATTTGATGAAACACACATCGTCAACCACCGATGAGAAATGCGGCAAACGGTCGGACACCCAGGTACCGGACTTGCCGTATTGCTGGAACTCGTATTGCGGGCCTAACATCTTTGGCACGCCTTGGATGAAAGCGAATTGCTTGCCTTCCAAAAACTCCTTCGGGCACTCCTGACCATTGAGTTTTTTCAACTCCGGTTTGTAATCGAACAACTCATGCTGCGACGGTGCGCCGGCCATGTGCAGGTAGATCACCCGTTTTGCCTTTGCGGCGAATTGCGGAACACTCGGTATCAGCGGGTTGGCCGGGTCCTTTTTCAAAACCCCTGCATTCCCCCACGCGCGGCCGGTCATGCCGGCCAACCACATCGCACCCAAGCCCGTGGTGCATTTTGATAGGAAATGCCGGCGGGTCAGGTGTTCGAGTTCGGCGTGCTGCAGCCTCATAAATTGTTCCGGCTTCATGATGTTAGCGTGTCAGTGCGGAGTCGAGGTTCAAGATCGTGTTGGCCACCAGCACCATCGCTGCGGCCTCGGGGGAATCAGCAAGCTTCGCTGCCGCGTCGGGTGTTTGTTTATAGGCCGATGCGGCATCGCGATAAAGGTCGGCCAGCACGGCAAGCACATCGGCCGGTGGTTCTTGCTGCGTCACCAACAACATGCCACGGCGGAGTTGGCCATCTAACACGGAAGAGTTTTCTTTCATTCGCTTTGCCAATCCCTGCGCGGCTTCGATGTATGCCGGATCATTCATGGTGACCAATGCTTGCAACGGGGTGTTGCTATCGATCCGTCGCGCGGTGCAAAGGTCGCGACTCGGTGAGTCAAAGGTGAGGAAGCTCGGGTATGGGCTGGTGCGCTTGTGGTAGGTGTAAATGCCACGCCTCACCCGGTCCTCACCCTGCGATTCCTTCCATTTCGCCCCATTGTAAACGGAACTCCAGATACTCTCCGGCTGTGGTGGGAAGACCGACGGACCGAACATCTTGCCTGATAGAATACCTGCGGCGGATAGAGCTTGATCGCGCACCATCTCGGCACTCAGGCGAACGCGCGGACCACGTGCCAACAGGCGGTTCTCTGGATCACGCTCAATCAAGTCCTTGCTGGCGTTGTGCGCCTGGCGGTATGTCGATGACAAGACGATCTCGCGCAGCATCGCCTTCATCGACCACTTGTAATCGTGCTGAAATCGCAGCGCGAGGTGATCGAGCAACGCTTGATCGCTCGGCGGTGTTCCGGAAGTGCCAAAATCCTCCTGCGTCTTGACGATCCCGACGCCAAACAACTGGGCCCACAAACGGTTGACCATCACCCGCGCAGTCAGCGGGTTGTTGTCGCTCACCAGCCACCGGGCCATATCGAGGCGGTTCATCCCCTCACCCGTTTGTCCACCGAAGATCTTGGGAATACCCGGATTGACCACTTGTTCTTTGTTCATCCGGTTGCCACGCGCAAACACACGCGTCTGGCGCTTCGGGCCTTCAACCATCACCGGCACCTTCGCGCCTTTGATTTCCTGGAGTTCCTTGCTCAAGCGCGTGTGCTCTTCCCACGTCTTCAAGCGCTCAGGTTGATGGGTGACCTTTTGCCACTCGCCTTGGTTAGAAACATCGAGAGCAAATCGCCGCACCGGCGTCGCCTGTTCGCCGGACGTGCTGGCTTTTTGCAACATCCGGATTTCCAACCGATCGCCATCCTTCGGCACCACCGGTTGATCCGGCACCACCACAAACCACCGCGGGCCATGCAACTTCGGGTAATCACCCAGATTGCAGTCAGGACCTATCGGAAATGGACCGCTGACTTGATCGGCGAACACCTCTTTGAGGGCAATCGCATGTTTCTCGCCACTGGCACTGACCAAATTCACATCGAGCTTGGATATCAACGATCCACGTTCAGGCCATTTCGCTGGATTATCGTTCTCAGGAAAAATACCGATCCGCAGTGCCTGGAATTGGGGTGCGGGCCCGGAAAGTTCATGCACCGCGCCGACCGGCAGGGTGCCCTGAGTGTGTATCTTTCCATCATCGCCGATGAGCAATTTGCCATGACTCGGTTTGAACGCATCCGGCACAAACGGTTGCCACTGGGTTTTCTCCTCAGCAAGCGTCCGCCCTGTCTGGTTGAGCTCGTCTCTCAACTTGCGGATCTGCAATTCAAGTCGCGAAGCCTTCTCCGCCAACCGCGCATCATCCGGCACGTGCATCGTCGGGTAGTCGTCGTCGAGATCATGATCCTCCGTGTTATCGAAGAATGACATGAACTGATAGAATTCGTCGTGCTGAATCGGATCGTAGGGATGTGAATGACACTGCACACAGCCAAATGTAGTCGCCTGCCATGTGGTCCACGTGGTGTTGACCCGATCGATCACAGCCGCCACGCGGAATTCCTCATCATCGGTCCCTCCCTCGGTGTTGTTCTGGGTGTTGCGATGGAAAGCGGTCGCCAGGCGTTGTTCGGCCGTTGGATTTGGAAGGAGATCGCCCGCGAGTTGTTCGATGGTGAATTGGTTATACGGCATGTCCGCGTTGAAGGCGCGGATCAACCAATCGCGATACGGCCAAACCGTGCGCGCCGGATCTTTCTCAAAACCAAAGGTGTCGGAGTAGCGTGCAAGATCCAGCCACACCACCGCCCAGCGTTCTCCTAAATGCGGCGATGCCAACAATCCATCCACCGCGTGTTCGCGCGCGGTCTTCGGATCGACCGCACATGCTTTTTTGAAAGCATCCAATTCCTCGATTGCCGGCGGCAAACCCGTTAGATCGAGTGAGACGCGCCGCAACCACTCCGCAGGATCCGCCTCGGGTGATGGGTGGATTTTTTTCTGATCCAAGTGCTGCAAGACATAACGATCGAGCGGCACGCTAGGCCATGATTCATTCGAGAGTTTTGTAACCGGAGACTCTTTAGGCAGCACAAACGACCAATGTTCCTGCCATTCGGCACCTTTCTGAATCCATCGCTCGATCAGCGCGATTTGCGCCTCCGGCAACGGCGGGCCGTGCTTTGGTTTTGGCATCACCTCGTCCGGGTCTTGATTGCGGAGGCGACGAATCATTTCCGAGCTCTCTGGTTTTTCCGGAACAATCGCCGTTTTGCCGGACTTCCCCTTCGACAATGCCAAATCGCGGAAAACGAATGAAATCCCACCCGCGGATTTCACCCCGCCATGACAGGCGGTGCATTCCTTGGTCAAAATCGGGCGGATATCACGGTTGAATTCCACCCGTGATTCCCCCAACGCAGGCAAGGAAACCAACGATATGAGCAATGGAGCGTAAAATCTCATCATGAAAACAGCAATTCGGCGCCAACATACGCCATCTCCCACCCATGGCTATCAATAAAGCGCCATGAAACAGCACCCATGCCACAACCCTCTTCGGGCTACGCTCTCGGCTATGATGCGACAGCATGGAGGTCATGAAAGCTCCCATTGACGGCATGAAACATCCAATATGATGCTGTCAGAACGCCATCCTCAGCACCCCCCGCAATTGGGTGTCAAGCGATTTAATCGTAGCGCTTTAGGAAAAATCGCGTCATTCTGCCGTCATGTCCAAAACACCCTATCACCTAATCATTGTTACCGCTGTGCTTGCCACAAGCGTTTTTGGAGATACCACAAGCGATTCCAAGGAGGCCACCAGCGATTCCAAGGAAACATCCAGCGCATCCAAGGAAACATCCAGCGCATCCAAGGAAACATCCAGCGCATCCAAGGAAACCACCAGCGATTCCAAGGAAACCACCAGCGATTCCAAGGAAACCACCAGCGATTCCAAGGAAACATCCAGCGATTCCAAGGAAACATCCAGCGCATCCAAGGAAACCACCAGCGATTCCAAGGAAACCACCAGCGCATCCAAGGAAACCACCAGCGCATCCAAGGAAACCACCAGCGATTCCAAAGAGACTTCCAGCGAATCCCGATCAACCACCAGCCCGGTGCAATCCGCAGCTCGCCCGTTCAAGCTGGATATTGCCGCGCCAGTGCAATTGGCAGCCTCGGATGCGGCGTCCCGCGCCTTTCAGGCCGATGTGCTGCCCGGGATGATGAAACTGGCCGATTTGAGTCTGTCCGAGACCAAGAACATCACGAATAGCAATTCGATCTCGCTGGACCCCTCGAAGCTGGTTCTCAGCTCCGACGCCACCTTGCGGGTGTATTTCCTCAGCGAAGGTGCCGGCTACCGCAACTCACTCGGCATTTCGACGACCGGCAAAGGCCCGCTCGGCAAGGATGCGGAGTTGATTTTCCCTGATGCTTCGAGTTCTGCTGGATACGGCGGCAGTCATGCACAGGTTCGCACCTCCAATGAGCCTCTTGCGGCGGGGGATTTCGTCAACCTGGGCACATACAAAGCAGGCACCTCACTGGACTTCTTCCTGATCGCCAACGGTGCCGCCGGTGGCACCAACTATTTTTCCACTGATAAAAGCCTGAACAAGGATGGCATCGTTCACGCCGTCAGTCTCGCGAAGGATGGTTCCGCCTATATGCTGATCAGCTTCGAGGATCTTCTCGGTGGCGGAGACAAGGATTATAACGATGTGCTTTTTGCGGTGGAGATCGGCAAGGCAAACGTGAACAACCTGGCCGGCCTGAGCGCTCCGGAACCTACGCTTGCGATGGGCAGTGTGCTTGTGGCGGGTCTGTTGATGGGGTTCACCCGCCGTCGTCAGCCTCGATCATAGTCTTCCCCTGAGGAGAGGAATGTGTCATTCTCTCGTCATCTTATGAAATCAAGCATCATCACCAGACTGTCGGTCGCTCTCTTCTGTCTTACATTACTCGCAGGAGGTATCTGGGCGTGGCGGCATTCCGTGATGCAAAAAAAGGCGACATGGTCACAGAAGGTTCTCGGCAAGGCGCTTGAAGATAGGGATTTTGTCACCGCGAAATCCGCACTTCACGCCTTGCCTGACACACCGGAACGCACAGCCAAAGAGCACGAAATCCGCACGGCCGAGCTTCGTGATGCGATCACCCGGAAAGACGGCGGAGTCATCCGGCAAGTCACCGCTACCACTGATTCGGAAGCTTTTCCGGATGAATTGCTAGAACAGGCGGATCTGGTATTGGCACGTGAAGCATTGTGGAACAAGGATTACGAGACCCCGGCGACCTTGGCAGCACGCTGGGTTGGCAAGAGTGCGTTTTCCGGCCGGTGGACACTTTTGTCAGCGGATCTCCTGCTGGCCCGTGGAGAAAAGGAGCAAGCCCGCGCATTCCTGGAAACCGCGGCTCTAACCGGCGGCGAGGATGCATTGCGGCACGCCCGCCTGGCCTTGATCAATGGCCGGGAACCATGGAAGGCCATGAAATCGCTTGATGAGGGATTGAAGGCGGACCCGCGCAATGCGGAAATCCTCTCATTCCGCGCCCAAATTCAGGAGGCGGCCGGACGCATCGCCGATGCGCGACTGGACTACGTGGCGGCCGTGCTCAGTGAACCCGCCAACCCGCTGCACCGCGATGTGCTGGCCAATTTCCAACTTCGCACGGGCGAGCCATCGAATGCGGCCGACACCTGGCGCGACGGGGCCGAGGCCACTGGCTTGGGCCTTTACGCATTCAAGGCCTGGTTCTGGTCGAGAATGTGCGGAGTCCCGTTATCCCGCCCGCTTCCGGAAATCAACCAGGCTGGATGGAAAGAAGTGGTGGAGGAAATCAAGAAACTTCCCAACGCAGCCTTCACCAGCAACTCACTGGATATCGCGATCGGCGGAATCCGCGGACTGCCACAACGCCCGGAGGTCTTGTGGTTGCGCGTCCTGGAAGCGCTTCGAGTTTCAAATTGGAAATCCGCCATGGGTTTCCTCTACACAGGTTTCCCTGAAGATGCGGAGCGTTTGTCGCCCGGGCTAGCCACACGTCTCGTGGTGAATCTCACGGCAATCGCAGGAAGCCCGCCGCGTGTCGCACTGGCCGCGCGCGAGCTTCCCAAACTCCCCCCGGAGCCGCATCCGTTTTTCGCTGAGTTTGATCAATGGAAAAACTCCACCACGTCAGATGACGAGTTTTCCCGTTGGTTGGCACGACCGGTCTCACTCGCAGGCACGCTCTTCGCCCATGGTTGGCATGGAGCCGCTCTGGATGTGGTGGGTGGCGCCTCTTTGGGGCCGGTGGCCGATGCTCCGTCATGGTTTGATTTCGGCTACTCACGCTGCTTGCTGGTCCGCGATGGTCAAAATGCCGCCCGCCAGTGGCTCGAATCGCAACCCACCCGCAGTCCTGCGGCGGAACTCACCCTGGCCGAAATCCTTCTAACCAAAGGCTCCGTCGATCAGGGTTTGAAAAAATTGGAACTCATTGCGGCTACGAATAGTCCGCACGCCGGTCGCGCGGCATGGTCACTGGCGATGGTCGAGTTGGACCGTGGAAATGCGGCCAAGGCCCGCCAATGGGTTGTCGGATCCCCGGAACTGCTCACCAGCGCACGTGGCAAGGAAATCCTCGCACGTGCAGCCCTGGCAGAGGGAGCCATCGCCGAAGCCGTGCGCATCTACCGCGAGCTTGGGACGGAATCGGCGGACGCCATGATCTATTTGTCCAAAAAAGCATTCGCCGACAAAAACTGGGAGGATGCCCGGAAATGGACTGGCGAGCTTGCGCGGAGATTTCCTGCGGAACCGCAATTTCGAAAAAACTTGTTAAGCATCGATGCGGCAGAAGCCACCAAACCATGAAACGCCTTACAAAATACAGAACAATCGGAGCTGCGGGCTTAGTGCTCGGAGCTGGGATGGTGTGGTCACGGGACATGAGTTGGGTTGAAAAATCCGCAGACATGTTGCCTTTGGCGGCCGGGTTTCAACTCGCCGCATGGCTTGGGGGTCCATGGCGGATGCCTAGAGGCCCTCAACGCGTTCACCCATCGGTAGCTTGGCCGATTTTCGCTGGGCTTGTGTTTGTCGCGGCATGGATTCTTCCCTGCCTCACGCTGCTGGCACTTTCATGGACGGCCTTGGCCGCATATTGGATGCTGCGCTGGTGCCGCCCCCAAGCCAATATAATAGGCGTGTTGCTCATTCTTGCATTGTCCTTCCCATGGATGGTGATCGAGTGGCCGCAGATCGGATGGTGGTTTCGGCTCTCTGCGGCTGCGTCTGTGGAAGGGTTTTTCAACTTGCTACAAATGCCTGTCCAACGCCACGGAACAGAATTGCTGGTGCTTGGCGAGTCGATCCATATCGAACAAGCCTGTGCCGGCTGGAATCTACTCCAGCTCACATTGTTGGCCGGGGCCGCCATCGGCGTGCATGACATTTCCAAACGTCCACGTTTCCTGATGTTCCTCTTGTTGCTGCCCGCGATGGCATGGATGGCCAATTTTCTCCGCATTTTGTTGCTCTCCGCACTCTCCCTCACCTTCGGCCTGGCAACTGCCGAGGGTGTATGGCATGGCATGACCGGTCTGCTCGTCATCGCCGTAGTTCTCGGCATGGCCAAACTGCTCTGCCGGGCACTCGATCCCGACGGGCCGGTCACAATCCGCCGCAGCTTCGCCCAATGAATGCCATCGCGTCAAAACCCGACTCGTATGAGGGCCTGATACCGGCGCTTTTCATGTCGATTCTCTCCGCCGCTCTGGCACTGCCATCACTGTGGGATGCCTGGCAGCATGATCTCTACTCGACAGGCGGTCTAACCGCATTCCTGATTTGGTTGACCACGCTTGGTGCCGTCTCATTCCGCCAGCGTCAAACAGCAGGCCCTCATTCTTTCACATGGATCGCCATCTCCGGTCTGCTGTGCATGGCGGGCTCCATCACCTCGTTACACGTCTGTCATCACCTGGCTCTTGTCGCTGCGTTTTGCGGTCTAACAATGAAAGTTTCGCGAGGATGGATCGCGGCAGTCGGAGCCCTGGCCTGGCTGCCTGCCTGCGGATGGTTAGCCAGCCGCCTTTCCTCAGGTGGACTGGCCGGCTGGGAGCGCCCGATGCTTGCCGCCATAGCGCTGTTCCCCCTCCTGAAACGCAGCCCCAACCACACCGCCTCATGAAACTATCCCGCAAACAAATCGCACTCGGCGGCCTATGCGGCCTCGCGGCAACCATCGCCCTGGTTTGGCCCGCACTACCGATGGCCGAGGGACCCGACCGCCTTGCCTCCATGCCTCTTGACGGGCCGGATTTCCATTCGGTTCCGATGGACTTGAGTCCCGCAGACCAAACCTTTCTAGCAGGAGCCACCGCCGTGCAACGTGTCGTCCATCCGCGCCACGGCGCGCCCTTCATGCTCACCGTGATCGATGGCAGCGGAAACCGCCACGCCGTGCACGACCCCAGCTACTGTCTGGCCGGTGGCGGTTGGAACATCCTGCAAAAGCAGCAGAAAACCATGCCCTCGGGTGAGGCCACATGGTTATCCATGGAAAAGGATGGTGTCAAAATGGAGGCTCTTTGGTTTTTTGACGACGGCAACGAACAATTCACCTCCCCCGTCACCTACTGGTCGCGCGCCAGTCTGCGACGTGCCACACGTGGGCACAGCGGCCCCGAACCTCTGCTCGTCATGCTGCGCATTCCACCCGGTGAATCCGCCGATTGGAAAAGGATCCCTCAAGTGCTGCTACCAGCGCTCGGGTTCCGCTAGCCCAGGTGACTCAAACCATGAACGTTGGACGACATCATCATACCGACATCCCAAGGGGCCTCATTAGGCTTCTCACGTTGATATGTCTTTTTGCCGCAGGTGTTTTGCGTGCGGAAGCGGCGGAGTCCACGAGTGCAAAGGATGACCGGAAATTGATCACATGGGCGGTCTCCGCCTATCTCGGAGAAAAGAAAACAAGCGCGCAATACGCACCCATTGTCCAGTATCTGAATGACACCCTCCGTGACTACCGGGTTGAAATCCGGGTGCTGCCGATAAATGAGATCAACACGGGCATCGAACAAAAAAAATTCGATATCGTCACGATGAACCCGACAGATTTCCTGGTGGTGCGCAGGAAATTCCCATTATCTGGAGTGATCGCCACACGGGTCGGCCGCGACCCGAAAGGCCGCCCGATGAATTATCTATCAGGCTGTATCGTCGCCAAGGCCGATAGGGACGACCTGGCATCCATCAGCGATATCCGGGGCAAGCGCCTCGCCACGCCGGGCAAGGAGCACATGGGGGGCTATCGTGCACAAGCGTATGAATTCTATTTGGCCGGCAATCCGGTCGATGAGGCCTTCCCTCAAATTATCGAAAGCAGAACACATCAGAACGCCATCATGGCCTTGATCAATGGTAAAGTCGATGTGGCATTCGTGCGCAGCGGGGTGATCGAGGACATGGAAGCCGAAGGCTCGCTGGATCGGAAATCGATCAAGGTGCTCAATCCCATGCAGTTTGATGGTTTTCCCTGGCTAACCTCAACCCGGCTCTATCCGGAGTGGCCTGTTTTCGCACTTCCGAATACCGATAAAAAAGCGGTTCGGCAATTTGCCTCCGCGCTTTTCGCGCTGGACGCGGACCACCCGGCGGCGAAGGCGGCGGGAATCACGGGATATTCCATTCCCGCCGATTATTTGGAAGTGGAGGCCTTGGCGAGATCGCTGCGACTTCCGCCATTTGACCAGGAGCAACCGATCCTGATCTCCGAAATTTGGCGCCAATACTGGGGGTTTTTGGTGGCCGGAGCGATTTCTTTCCTGATCATTTTCGGACTAACATACGCTTGGCTTATCGCACACAGAAGGGAGTACCGGACGCGCCTGAAATACCAGCAGGAACTGCTCGAAGCCAACCGGCTATTGGTAAAAGCCGCCGAGGAATCCCTCCTTCTGGCGGAGCGCGCGGATTCGGCAAACCTGGCAAAAAGCGAATTTCTGGCAAACATGAGCCATGAAATCCGCACTCCGATGAATGGTGTGTTAGGCATGAACGGATTGCTGCTGGATACCAAATTGAGCCCCGAGCAACAACGCTTCGCGGAAATCACCCAGAGCAGCGCCGAATCGCTGCTCGGCATCCTCAATGACATTCTGGATTTCTCAAAAATCGAATCCGGAAAGCTCGATCTTGAAAGCATGCCGTTTGATCTGCACCAACTCATCGAAGAGTCCACCGCTGTGCTTGCGGTGCGTGCTCAGACAAAGGGGATCGAGATGTATTTTGCTCCCGAACCGGGGTTGGTGCGATGGGTGCAGGGCGATCCCGGAAGACTGCGGCAGGTTATCAACAATCTTGCCGGCAACTCCATCAAGTTTACGGAACAGGGCCACGTGGTCATCCGCGCGGGTTCTGAATGCGAAGAAGACGGATCATGTAAGATACACTTTCGGGTACAAGATACGGGCATGGGCATTGCCGCAGACAAGGTCCCGTTTCTTTTCGACCGTTTCACCCAGGTGGATGCTTCCACCACACGCCAGTATGGAGGAACAGGGCTGGGCCTGGCAATTTCCAAACAACTTGCCACAATCATGGGAGGTGAAATCGGTGTGAGCAGTGAACCGGACATAGGTTCTGAGTTTTGGTTCACCGTGAAGTTACCGCTAGCCGAAGCGCCGGAGAACACGACCTCGACTATGGCACTGGCTGGCAAGCGCATTCTGATTGTGGATGATCATTCCGTGAACCGTGAAATCGTATGCGAATGCGTGAAACAATGGGGAATGATTCCCACCGAGGCAGAGGATGGTTTCCGCGCATTGGAATACGCCGCGCGAGAACAGGAGATGGGTACGCCATTCGATTTGGCAGTCCTGGACATGCAGATGCCCGGCATGTGCGGCGTGGATTTGGGAGAAAAACTCCGCGCCGACCCGCGCACGAAAAACCTACCGATGATCCTGCTTACCAGCCTTGGCCATCAGGAAGAGGCGCGGCGCGCGTTCGGCATTGAGTTTGATGCCTACCTTATGAAACCTTTGTTTTCCGCCGATCTGCGGAAATCCCTGCTCGACATCCTGGCTAACAAAAAACCGATCGTTTCAGCAACTGTCACCCGCGCCACTCCGCAGGACACATCGACGCCACCCGCTGCCTCCGTGGAGGAATCCACGTCACCCGCGACGCGAATCCTGTTAGTCGAAGACAATTCGATCAACCAGATGGTGGGCAAAGGCATGCTCAAGAAACTCGGTTATCGCGTCGATGTCGCGGCGAACGGATTAGAAGCTCTCCATGCGCTGGAAACCCTGCCATACGATATTGTTTTCATGGACGTGGAAATGCCCGAGATGGATGGATTGGAGGCGACCAAGCGCATTCGCATGGCAGACGCGAAGGTGCTGAACGGTAAAATTGCGATCATCGCCATGACCGCACGCGCCATGCAAGGCGACCGCGATGACTGTATTGCCGCCGGAATGGACGATTATATTTCCAAACCAATCCGCTCCCAGGCACTCGCCGAAATGTTGGGAAAATGGCTGCCTGAAAACCTGCCGGGGGGCTTGATCCGGATCCGGTTTTATGAGGACTCGTTGGCGCGTTGATTGTCCAAGGTGATCACCTTGGCCGGGATACCGACAGCGGTGGCATTCGCAGGAATGTCCTTGGTCACGACGGCGGACACTCCGATGATGGCATGATCCCCGATGTTGATGGCACCCACGGCTTTCGCACCATCGCCCATGAAGACATTCCGGGCGAGTATCGGGCCCTGCTTGTTGCCATGCGACAGCACGAGACGCACGCCGGCATAGAGATCGCAGTCTGGTCCGACTTCGGAATTCGGCGCGATGATAATGTCCATCGGATGTGGCAGGCGCAGTCCCGGGCCGATTCTAACATTTTTGCCGATTTCTATTTTGAAAAACCAAAACAAGATCTTGGATGCGAAGATGCCCGGCAAATGGTTGCGCGAGCACCATTGCTGGAAGCGGATCAACACGACGGCGTGGATGCTGTTGAGAGTGAGGCAAAGCACGACGCGTTTCAACAGACCGCAGGGAAGATAGTCCCGGAGGTTGCGGTGCAGATCGGCTTTTAGAAGTGCGAACATATTCAGTTGAATCGATGCCAGAGTCTTTCGTAGGCGGCTATGGATTCCTGCCGGTTCGTGACCGGCGTGACGAGTTGGCTTGAAAGCCACGCCATGTTGGCAGGCACGAGGTCGGGAGCCCAAAGCAGCAATGAAAGCGAGTTGAGCAGACCTTCGCGGGGGTAGCGGAATGCCAGCGGACCCAGCAAACCTTTCACTCCAAATGCCCTTAGCCGAACCAGCGGATTTTTCAGAGCGGAGGTTTCAGGGCATTTGTTTCCGCCATGGGCGTATTCAGCGGGCGTGGCCGTGGAAATACCGAGTCGCTTCCGCTCCTGCCAAGACCACACGGCCCATGCGACTTTCGTCACGGCCTGGTGCAGAGCCTGCAACTCATCAAGCGTGGAAGTGCCGGGACATGGGTGCAGCTTGAATGCAACTCCGTCCTTGTGAAACGCAAGCAAGTCCGCCAGTGGCAGCGAGGTTTCATTGACCGAGGCGAGTTGCTTATGGCGTTCGATGCAGCTCCAATGATATTTCCCGAGTGTTGTTAGGATCACATCGCCGAGTGCCAGTTGGGCCTTGGCGATATTGCGGGCCGTAAAATCCAGATCCTCGCGCGTGAGATCGCTACGGGCCAGGCGCTCCGCCGCAAACAACAAGCCGGAGCAACGGTTCATCATCAACCGGGTCGCCTCGTGCGCGGGAATGCACGTGGGATCAGCATGGTGGGCGCAAGCCTCCAGCACGGCTGGCGAACCCACAGTGACACGGTGACCGCAGACGAGATCGTAGTAGAACATCGTCGTCGGGCTGGCGACGAGTTTCTCCAGAGAGAGGATTTTAAACTCCACCTCGATGCCGAGTTTTTCCGTCATCCGATGTTCCAAATCGTGAATGGCCGCGCCATATCGCCGTTCGTTGAGCCTTGGATGCCCGCTGATGAGCAGGAAGAACTCCAGATCGTTGTACGGCGCATCGCCAATCGGAGTGGTAAGCACGCCACCCTCGCCGCGACCGTATCCGCCACCTAACAAAAGCGCCTGGAATTTATCAGGTGGGACGATGCGGGTGACTTCCCTCCCGATTTCCTCACAGGTCCGGTCGATCAGCGTTTCCAACGCATCGCTGCCATCGCGGGTGTAGCGGGTGGGTTCGGCGTTCATGCGCCCTCCTTTCGTTGGGAGCCATGCCAACGGCGTGCCGCGCTTTCCTCGGCGAGTTGATAGAGAGTTTCGAGTTGGGCACCGATGCGGGACCAATCGTAGCGGGCAAGCGCCTCTGCACGTCCGGCTTCACCCACACTCCGGCGCATGGCCGGATCGTTGTGCAATTTCAAAAGATGTCCGGCGAGTTGGTCGGCGGCGTCCGGCGAATCGGGATCGAAGAAAAATCCTGTCTCGCCATCGCGGACGAGCGCCTGCAAGCCACCGACGCGGCTGACAACGACCGACCGCCCGGCACACCACGCCTCAAGCACCACGATGCCGAAGGGTTCGTGCCGCGAGGAAAGCACGAAGACATCCGCCGCGTGATAGGCATCGATGAGCAGGCCGCTCTCGTTGCTCAGTCCGGGGACAATCATGACGGCTTCACCTAGATGGTTCGCGGCGATGAAAGCGCGGAGTTTGTCACCGTAGGCGGGCTGGGTTTCCGGGCCGATCATGACCAACCTGGCGCCGGGCGTCACCGCATGAAAACGCGCAAAGGCTTCTAACAGGCCAAGCTGGTTTTTCTGGGAATCGATGCGGCTGATGTTGACCACCAGAAATGCGTCCGGCGCAATGGCGAAGTGCTCGCGGAAGCGGCGTCCATCGCCGGTATTGAATCGCTGGCAGTCCACGCCGTTGGGAAGGTAGCTCACCCGGTCGTGTGGCAAAGTGGCTTTCGCCTTTTGTGCTTCGCTATCGCCCACGCAGATCACGTGATCGGCATCTTCCAGCACTTTGCGCGCACCGAGCAGCGCGCCAAACGGCTTGCCCCATTCGATCTTGCCTTCGATCGGTTTCGTCAGGTCGCTAAGTTCCGCGGCGGGCACATCGAAGATCCCGCCGTGGAGCGATACGACATAGGGTTTCTTATTCCATCGTGCGGCGGTGCGGACCGAGCCGCCGAGGCGCTTGAGCGCGTGGGCATGATAGAGGCGGACGTCGGGCTCGCGGATCAGCGCGCGCAGGAGTGGCAGCGAAAGAAGGTTGCCACCCTTCTTGTCCATCGCCGCGCGATCATTGTCGGTGAGGCCAAAAAATGGATAGATATGCGGATAACGATCCACCGGAATTCCGCCGATTTCATCGTGATTCCGATCCGCCAGAGCCATGGAGGTGATGATGCGGGGATTCAGCCCGGCAGCGCGCTGCTGCTTGGAAATTTCGAGCACGACGGTCTCGGTGCCGCCCCACTCGTTTGCGACGAAGCGCCGGGGCACGTGGATGATGGTGCGGGCGCTCATGATTTCGTTTGCGCGGCTGCGTGATAGTTCACCGCGCGCTCCATCAGTTGGTAAATGTGCGGGATGTGCGTCACCTCGGCGGGCACTTCATCGTGGCTGCTGAAAAGCGTGGCATAACTCTGCGGATCGGTGGGATGATAGCCGTGCATCGCTCGGATCGGGCGCTCACCCATGTGGCTTGGGACGATCAGGGTTCCTTCCTGGGTCAGCCAGATCAACTCGCCGAAGGCATGGTCATCAAAGAATGCTCGATAGTGGCGCAGTTCTTCCTCCTGCATGATGCGGCCTTCCGGAAATCCATTCAACACCTCGACGATGCGCTCTTTCACGCCTGGCTTGAGAAACCAGAAGCGGGCCATCGTGCTGTCGTAAACCACGGCGTAGTCCTTACCCATTTCGAGGCCGAGTGGATCGATCTTCGCGCGCAGGTCGATGTGGACATCGCAGTTCGCCATGCCGTGGTCGCTGAAAACGTGCAGGCGCACTTCGCGGTAGTGTTTTTTGGCGGTTTCCATGACCTGGGTGATCCAGCGGTCATAGTGATCGAGCTTTTTCGGAATTTCCGGCGAGTCGTTGCCCACCATGTGAAGCAATCCGTCGAGCCCTGCCCAGTATTGGAACGCGAAGTCGATGCGCTCGCTTTCGATATCACCTAACAATCGCCGCAGGTGTTCTTCCTCGGGCTGCGATGGATCGGTGACGAAATAGGGAATTTTCTTTTCCTCCAGAAGGTCGAAGATGTTGGGTCCCCGATTCATACCCTTGGGTTTGAGCGGGCTCTTCTTTTCGGTGAAATCGAAGAGGTGGATGTATTTGAACGGGATGTTGTAGAGATCGAAATATCCGCGGAACTTGAGTTGCACCTTCACGAACTTCGTGAGCCAGCGGCGGAAAATCCGGCGGCTGGTCACGGCGGTGGGAAGCCAGCGCAGCCAGCGCAGCGTGCGGAATGGTGACTCGGCCGGATTGTAAACGAAGTAGCACCAGTTCCGATGCTCGTCCGGCCAACGACCGGATAGAATGGATGGCACACAGGTGGAACTGTAGCCGAAAACGCTCTCCAGCTTACGGCGGTGCGGTGCCACTTTTTTGAGGAAAGGATGATCTTTGACGATCTCCCAGCCGCAGGCATCGACCATGATGAAAAGTGATAGATGGTCTTTCATAGGGGTGTTGAGGTAAGCCGCTCGATGCAGGCGATCAATTCGGTTGGACTGTATGGTTTTGTTAGAAATGCGGAAGCCCCGCTTTCCTCCGCTTGCTCACGGGTCAGGGTATGGCCACGGGCGGTGAGCATGATGACGGGAATGCCGGCCGTGGAGGGATCCGCCTTGAGCGCGGCCAGCACTTCCAGTCCATCCATGCCGGGCATGATGATATCGAGCAATGCCGCATCCGGCTTCTCGGCCTGAATAGCGGCAAGCGCGGTGTCTCCGGCAGCGCAGGCAGTCCAGGTGTGACCTGCTTTGCGTAGCGTCATTTCCAGCAAGCGGAGCATGTGGGGGGAATCTTCAGCGATGACAAGTCGGGCCATGAGAGAGCGTGGGTTAAAAAGTTCAGTCGATGCCGATGAGCAGGAAAGTCTGGTC